>JAHFFI010000028.1 GCA_023248025.1 Candidatus Omnitrophota bacterium | reverse complement strand
ATCGCCGGTCACAACCCCAAGGATTCCACGTCTGCCGACGTGCCCGTCCCTGATTATGAAAAGTCACTGGGTGAAAATATTAAAGGAATGAAGATAGGCATCCCCAAAGAATATTTTCAAAAAGGCTTAAATCCGGACGTGGAGAAGTCCGTGCGTGACGCTGTAAAAAAATTAGAAAGTTTAGGCGCGTCTATGCAGGAAGTGTCGCTGCCGCATACACGCTTCGCGGTGAGCGTTTATTATATTGTGGCGCCTTCGGAAGCCAGCTCCAATCTTGCACGTTTTGACGGTGTGCGATTTGGTTTCCGCGCGGCATCGACCGGCTCGCTTCTGGAAATGTACGAACGTTCGCGCGGAGAAGGGTTTGGAGCGGAAGCCAAGCGGCGCATCCTTTTGGGGACTTTCAGTCTTTCGAGCGGGTATTATGACGCGTATTATCTTCGCGCCATGAAAGTGCGAACGAAGATTAAAAACGATTTTGACGAGGCTTTTAAAAAAGTAGACGTCATTGCGACACCCACTGCGCCTTCAGTCGCCTTCAAGATAGGAGAGAAGACCACCCATCCGCTCGAGATGTATCTCTCCGACATTTACACTATTTCTGTGAATTTGGCCGGCCTGCCCGCGATTTCGATTCCTTGCGGCACGGCAAAACCGGCCAATGGCAATACAGCGCTTCCCATAGGACTCCAGCTCATCGGCAAACCTTTCGATGAAGTTTCGCTTTTAAAGATGGCGTACGCCTATGAACAGAATAGCAAATAAACAGGAACAAATATTTTTATGCTAACCACCATCGGCCTCGAAGTGCACTGCCAGCTTAAAACGAAAACGAAGATATTCTGCGGGTGTTCTCTCAGTTTTGGCCAAGCGCCCAATTCATTTGTCTGCCCCGTGTGTTTAGGGCTTCCCGGAGCGCTGCCGGTGCTGAACCGTGAGGCATTTTTACTGGCGCTTCGCGCAGTGCTGGCGACGCATGGCACGGTTTCAAAGCGCATTAAATTTGATAGAAAAAATTATTTTTATCCGGATCTTCCTAAAGGCTATCAGATATCCCAATTTGGCGCGCCGATAGGGCAGGGCGGTGTCATCGAGATCGAAGGCGACGGGCAGCCTAAAAAAGTGCGTTTAAACCGCATTCACATGGAAGAAGACGCGGGTAAACTCATGCATGACCAGACGCCGGATTCCAGTGTCGTGGATTTGAATCGTGCCGGGACGCCGCTTATCGAAATCGTGACCGAGCCTGACATGGAATCTTCGGATGAAGCCTATGAGTATCTCACGGATCTTAAAGCTATCTTAAAGACAATCGGTGTTTCCGACTGCGACATGGAGAAGGGGCATCTGCGCTGTGACGCGAACGTGTCCGTTAGAAAGGACGCGGCTGATAAATTAGGGACGCGGGTTGAGATTAAAAATTTAAATTCTTTTAAGGCGGTCAAGTCCGCTATTGAATATGAAGTTGCGCGCCAGACCGAAGTGCTCGAAAAAAACGAGAAGATCGCGCAGGAAACTCGGCTCTGGGACGATGCCCGCTCAAAAACATTCACGATGCGTTCAAAAGAAGAGGCGCATGATTACCGGTATTTCCCCGAGCCCGACCTTGTGCCGTTCTCGGTTAACGAAGCCGAGATCGATGCGCAAAAAAAACTAATTCCCGAGTTGCCCAAGGATAAAAAGGCCCGTTACGAAAAAGAATACGGGCTTTCGGCGTATGATGCGAAGCTTCTCACACAGGATGCGGTCTTTTCTCTTTTCTTTGAAGAATGCGTGGCGCGGGAAAAAAATTATAAAACAATAGCGAACTGGATGCTGGGCGCCGTATCCGCATATCTTAACGAACGAAACCAATCACTCGACGAGACGAAATTAACGCCGGCACTTCTTATTTCAATTATCTCGCTGACGCTGTCCGGAAAAGTGAGCCTGCAGACGGCAAAAGAAAAGATTTTCCCTGATGTCATCGAAAATGGCCGCAAGCCGGAAGAAGTGATGAAAGAAAGGGGTCTCGAGCAGGTGTCGGATGATTCCGCTCTCAACGGTTGGATCAAAGAAGTGGTGGGCGCCAATCCTAAAGTGGTGGACGATTTTAAGTCCGGCAAAGAAAGCTCCGCGATGTTCCTCGTGGGTCAGGTTATGAAAAAAAGCCAGGGCAAGGCCAATCCCGGTAAGGTGCAGGAACTGGTTAAAAAACATTTGAAAGAACTCGTTTAATTTCCTAATGCAGAAATTCTTCGTTGCTCTTTTCTTGCTGGGCCTCATCGGATGTAATAATAAAAACACCGATACGAATCGTATTTTTCCGAAGCTGAAAGATATTGGAAGCGTGATTTCGCTCATCGAGCGCGACTATGTCGAGCCGGTTGAAATTAAAAGTCTTACCCATGGTGCTTTGCGCGGCATGATGAAAACGCTCGACCCGTACAGCCAATATCTCGATGAAAAACAGTATAAAGAATTAAAGACCGAAACCTACGGACAGTTTACAGGTATCGGCGTCGACGTGAGTGTTAAAAAGGGGGTGCTGTACGTGATAGCCCCACTGGACGGCTCTCCGGCCGAAACGGCCGGCATTAAGGCGGGTGACGCGATTCTTAAAATTAATGAGGAGTCTACGCGTGATATGACGTTGAGTGAAGCGGTAGAGAAAATGCGTGGCGAGCCGGGCAGCACGGTTAAGTTGACCGTCATGCGGGAGGGCGCCGCGCTGCTCACCGATCTGGTTATCAAACGTGAAACTATCAAAATAGAAAGTATCAGGGACGTTAAAATGCTGGAGCCCGGCGTTGCCTACATCCGCCTAGCGGCTTTTCAGGAAAATACTATTGGCGATTTAGAAAGCGCCTTAAGAAAAATTAAAACACAAAATGCGCGCGCCCTCATACTGGACGTTAGAAACAATTCCGGCGGGCTTCTGAACTCGGGAGTACGCGTGGCTGCAGCTTTTATTCCCAAAGGAAAACTCATTGTGTCAACGAAGTCGCGAAGTCATAAACAAGACGAGGATTATTATTCAGAAAATGAAGCGCCGTTCATTTTCAAGCCGCTACTGATATTGGTCAATAAAGGAAGCGCTTCGAGCTCTGAGATCGTGGCGGGTGCCGTACAGGATCATAAACTCGGTATCGTCGTGGGTGCGCAAACTTTTGGGAAGGGTTCTGTGCAGTCTGTTGTGCCTTTGCCGGATGGATCCGCACTGCGCCTTACAACCAGCAAATATTACACGCCCAACGGTCGGCTTATTCACGAAATCGGTATTCAACCCGATGTTGTTGTGGACGCAGAAGACGCACTCGGAAAAGCCCTCGAAATTGCCAAAAACATGGAAATTCATCATGCAAAAATATAAGATTGTTCTTATAGTGCTTTTCGCGGCACTGGTTGGATTGATTACGGCCAATCTTTTGATCACACCTAAAACGTATCATGCACTCAAGCCAAGATTAGAACCGGCTAACGTGTCCCCAAAAGCCTTTTTGGGACCAGGTCCGGTCATGGGTCCGGTAAGGAGTCCGGTTATGAGCATCGTGCTCGATGACTGGGGGAACAATGCGCCGCTTTTGAAAAAAGTTCTGGCCATCAATCGTCCGATAACCATAGCCGTTCTGCCGCATCAGGCACACAGCAGTCAGATTGCTGAAGAAGCCTGCGCGGGCGGTCTCGGTGTTATCCTGCATATGCCTATGCAGCCAAAGAACCAAAAAGTCGGGCTTGAACCGCATCTCATCACCGTGGAAACAAGCGACGCGGACATTATCCAGTTGACCGATATGGCTCTGGCGAGCGTGGGAGCATGCACGGAGGGCGTAAATAATCACATGGGTTCCGCCGCGACCAGCGACAAGCGTGTGATGCGCACGCTTCTTTCGCATTTAAAGCAAAAAAATTTATTTTTCTTTGATAGCTTTGTGATCTCGACTTCCGCAGGACCCGACGTCGCGCGTGAAGTCGGCGTTTCTTTCGCGAAAAGGGATATCTTTATAGACAACAAAGTTGAAGTGGAAGCCATCAAAGATAAGTTAAGGGAAGCAAAGAAGATGGCGCTCGTGCACGGACACGTCATCGTTATCGGTCATGACAAAGAGCCGACCATCGAAGCCATCCATCAAATGGTGCCTGAGCTGGAAAAAGAAGGCATACGACTTGTCGCGCTCAGGACGCTTGTAAAAAAATAAGATGATAACGCTTGGGATTGAAACTTCATGCGACGAGACGTCCGTCGCCATTGTAAAAGACGGCCGGAAAATTCTTTCCAATGTCGTGGCCTCGAGCTTAAAAGAGCACAAGCCTTATGGCGGTGTGGTGCCTGAGATCGCCTCCCGCGCGCATCTGGGGGCGCTCTTGCCGGTAATGGATGCCTCGCTGCGTAAAGCCAAAATAAAACTTTCTAAAGTGGATCTCGTCGCGGTGACGCGCGGCCCCGGCCTCATGGGTTCGCTATTGGTCGGAATATCGGCGGCCAAGGCCCTGTCATTTTCGCTGGGCAAGCCGCTTATCGGGGTGGACCATGTGATAGCGCACATTTATGCAGGGCTTATGGACACCAAAACCAAGCCGCCGGTGCGTTTCCCCCTGATAGGGCTTATCGTTTCAGGCGGGCATACCTTGATTCTGCGTATGGACGGGCCGGATCAAATACGTATCGTTGGCCGAACTCTCGACGATGCAGCAGGCGAGGCATTTGACAAGGTTGCAAAAATACTGGGGTTAGGGTATCCTGGAGGTCCGGAAATTGACAAGCTTGCAAGGGGCGCGTCTCCTCGTCATTTACAGTTCAAGAAACCCATTCTATCAAAAGATTCTTTTGACTTCAGCTTCAGCGGGATTAAAACAGCCGTGTATTATAAAGTCCGTGAAATTGAGAAAGCCGGGCGCTTGAGCCCAGCCATTAAAAAAGAGATCTGTTCTCATTTCCAGGAAGCGGTATGTCAGGCGCTGGTTGAAAAGACGCTTGCGGCCGCGAAGAAAGAACATTTAAAAAACATCGTGGTGGGCGGCGGCGTCAGTGCCAATTCTAGACTGCGCGCGCTCCTGAGAAAGAATGCGATTTTTCCCTCAATGGCCCTATGCCAGGACAACGCCGCGATGATCGCAGGCCTTGGCACGGCGCTTTTTCGTGCAGGACACAGGAACAGTCTGGATCTAACAGGATACCCCAATGGACACAAAGCCTAAGGACCACACTCAACCGCACCTACCCGAAGAAGATCAGTACCTGGACATTCATCAGGCTGCCGAGATCCTCGAGGTGAGTGAAGAGGAGCTGAGGCAGCTGGCTCAACGTCATCAGGTACCCACGCAGACGGTGGGCGGAGTATTTCTTCGTTTCAAAAAGACGGACATCGATACGCTCGAGATTAAATGGCGTATTGAACGCGAGCTTTTCCCCGATGCGAAAGCATCGCATGAACACACAAGTCAGGTCCGGAAAGAATCACTGGCCGAAAAGATACAGGACTTCTGGTATTTCAATGATTTTTACATTTTCTGCGCCATTGTTCTTTTCGTGCTTATTTATTTTATAGTAGCCCAATAGGAAACTCCCCATTGAAAGTTCTTTTGATCGACGGCAATTCATTTTGTTACCGCGCTTTTTATGCGATTCGTGAGCTCCGTAATTCCAAAGGTGAGCCCACGAATGCCGTGTATGGCTTTATCACCATGCTCGAGAAACTCTTGAAGGAGGTAAAGCCCGACGGCATCGCTGCGACTTTCGATCTTAAGGGACCAACCTTTCGTCATAAAAAATACGAGGATTACAAAATCCATCGCAAACCCATGCCGGATGAATTGATTTTTCAAATGCCCATTATCAAGGAAGTGCTTGCCGCAATGAACGTGCCTATTTTTGAAAAAGAGGGCTTCGAGGCCGATGACGTGATGGCGACGCTGGCACGCCATCTTGAAAAAGCGGGGCATGAACCTTTCATCGTGACCTGCGACAAGGATGCGCTGCAACTTGTGAATAAAAAGATAAAAGTATTGAATCCCATGAAAGATAATTTTATATACGACGAAAAAGCCGTTAAAGAGCGTTACGGCGTCCCGCCGGTAAAGATCGTGGAAATCATGGCGCTTATGGGAGATGCTTCGGACAATATTCCAGGCGTGCCGGGCATCGGAGAGAAGACGGCTTCGAAGCTCATCATCGACATGGGAAGCCTCGATCAGATCTATAAGAACATTTCTAAGGTTAGCGGCGAGAAAGTGCGCGAAGCGCTAATAAAATACCAAGACCAGGCGCGGCTTTCACGGGAACTGGCCGTGATCGATGATAAAGTGCCGTTGGAAGTGGATTTAAAGGCTTTAAAGCTCAATGAACCAGATATGGAAAAACTGGGGGCGATCTATAAACGTCTTGAATTCAGGACGCTTCTCAAAGGAATGCCCGCAACGGAAGAGAAGAACCAGGATGACCCTAAGCTCGCGTATCATCTGGTAGAGGATAAAAAAGATTTTAACGAGCTGGTCAAACTTCTTTCCGGAAAAAAAGAATGGGTGTTCGATTTTGAGACGACGCATAAAGACCCCTTAAAAGCCTGCCCGGTCGGTATTTCATTTTCATTCAAAGAAAAAGAAGCGTACTACGTAAAATTCGAAGGCGATCCATGGAAAACCGGCACAGGCACCGGCGACCTTTTTGCCTCAAAGAATCTGACGTCTACGGCGCTTCCGATGGGCGTTGAGAATTGTCTCAAGAAATTAAAACCGCTTTTTGAGGATGAAAAAATCTCGAAGGTCGGCCAAAATATCAAATACGAAGAACTGATCCTTAAAAATTTCGGCATCGAACTTGCGGGCATATCCTTTGATACGATGGTCGCATCCTACGTTTTAAACCCCGCCAAGCCCAATCACAATCTCGACGATATCGCCATGGAGCAGCTGGGTATTCGCATCACGTCGATAGACGAACTAATCGGCACGGGCAAAAACCAGCTCACCATGGACCAGGTAGATATTGAAAAAGTATACCGCTACGGCTGCCAGGACAGCGACGTCACGTACCGCATAGCAAAACTTCTTCGGCCTAAATTAAAAGAAAAAGAATCTCTCGAACTCTTTGAGGATATTGAAATGCCGCTTGTGCCGGTGCTCGCCCGCATGGAATTTGAGGGGATAGCGGTGGACAAAAAACTCTTGACTGATCTTTCGGCGGAAATGGAAAAGTCGCTAAACACTCTCACGAAGAATATCCACCAGCAGGCGGGCGAAGTTTTTAACATTAATTCCCCCAAACAGTTGGCGCAAATTTTATTTGTCAATCTTAAGCTTCCTGTGGTAAAAAAGACCAAAACTGGACCGTCTACCGATGTTGAGGTTTTGCAAGAGCTTTCCGAAATTCACCCGCTTCCCAAAGAAATTTTAAAATTCAGGGAACTTTCGAAACTCAAATCGACGTACGTGGACGCGCTCCCGCTCTTGGTGAACCCGAGGACAGGCCGCGTGCACACGTCATTCAACCAGACGGTGACGGCCACCGGGCGTCTTTCGTCCAGCGAACCGAATCTTCAGAATATTCCGGTGCGCACGGAAGAAGGCCGCAAGATCAGGCGTGCGTTTGTCGTGGATTCAAAAGATTCGGTGCTTGTTTCGGCGGATTACTCCCAGATTGAATTAAGGATCTTGGCGCATTTGTCGGGTGATGAAAACCTGATCCGCGCTTTCAAAGAAGGCGCGGACATTCACCGACACACAGCGAGCCTCATTTTTGACGTGACGCTCGATGACGTGACGGATGACATGCGCGATTCGGCGAAGACGGTCAATTTCGGTATTTTGTACGGAATGGGACCCTTTAGCCTCGCCAAGAGTCTCAATATCTCAAACGAGGCTGCACGGGATTTCATCAAACAATATTTTGACCGTTACCCGCGTGTGAAAAGATATCTCGATGGGTCGATGGAAGACGCCAGGAAGAATGGTTTTGTCGCGACGCTTTTCAAACGTCGCCGCTATATTCCTGAGATTGCGTCGAAGGATCCGCGCACGAAGGCATTCGCCGAACGTACGGCCATCAACGCGCCGATTCAGGGCACCGCGAGCGATATCATTAAGATCGCGATGATCCAGATCGATAAAGAACTTGAGAAAAACAAATTTTTATCCAAAATGATCCTGCAGGTGCACGATGAACTTTTATTTGAAACGCCAAAAAATGAATTAAAACAAGTTTTAAAATTGGTCACTAACCGCATGCAGAGCGCGGCCAAGTTGCAGGTCCCGCTTAAAGTCTCGATCAAATACGGACCCAATTGGCTGGACATGAAAGAGGATGGATGAAGGTATTATTTTGCGCAAGTGAAGTGACGCCGTTCGCGAAGACGGGAGGCCTTGCGGATGTCGCAGGGTCTTTGCCTGTCGCTTTGGGAGAGCTCGGGGTCGATGTAGCGGTTATGATGCCCAGGTATCGGGGAATCCGTTATCACAAAAAGAAAATGGCCAGGCGTGTCGAAGCGTATTTTGTCGATCACGAATCCTATTTCAACAGAAGTTCGCTTTATGGCAATGAGAAAGGTGATTATCCGGACAATCTCAAACGTTTTTCGTTTTTCTGCCATCAGGCGCTATTTTTAGCCAAACAGATAGGCTTTCGTCCTGATATTGTGCATGCCCATGACTGGCAGACGGCACTTTTGTCTGTCATATTAAAGACCAAGTCCGCGGATGATCCGTTCTTTCAAAAAACGAAGTCTCTTCTGACCATACACAACCTCGCATATCAGGGCGTTTTTCCGTATAGCCGCTTTTCGGACACCGAAATGGATCCGAGTCTTTTCTCCGTGGAGGGTTTTGAGTTTTATGGAAAAGTGAATCTCCTGAAAGCGGGTATTCTTTTTG
The DNA here is from genome assembly GCA_023248025.1 of Candidatus Omnitrophota bacterium. GTDB lineage: Bacteria > Omnitrophota > Gorgyraeia > 2-02-FULL-51-18 > 2-02-FULL-51-18 > JAHFFI01. Next base: position 4,334 of record JAHFFI010000028.1, on the reverse strand, counting down.
CAGATGCGATCAGTACGGTGAGCACCGGTTATGCCCGGGAGATACTGACCAAGGAATATGGCTGTGCGCTGGAAGGGGTCCTCGCACTTCGTAAGAACCGCCTTTCGGGTATTTTGAACGGCATTGATACCAAAGAATGGGACCCAAAAAGGGACGGGGCTTTAGCGAGCACGTATTCCAGTAAGACTTTATTGGAAAAGCGCGCAAATAAGAGCTGGCTCCAGAATCATTTTAAATTAGCGCCCAGTCTCGAGAAGCCCCTTTTGGCGATGGTGTCCCGGCTGGTGGATCAAAAGGGCCTCGATATACTATTGGGGGCGCTGGATGCGCTGGCCGCGAAAGAGGTTCAGTTTATTCTTCTGGGTGAGGGCGAAAAGCAATATCATTCGGCGTTTTTGCAGATGGCTAAACGGCACCCGCATTCGGTGGGTGTGCATTTGGGTTTTGACAGTCAACTGGCGCACAAGGTTTACGCCGGTGCCGATTTTATCATGATGCCGTCGATATTCGAGCCTTGTGGACTGGGTCAGATGATCGGACTGCGTTATGGAACGATCCCGATTGTCCGGCGCACAGGGGGGTTGGCGGACACGGTGGTGGATGCGGCACACCCGAGTGCGAGAGGCAATGGTTTTGTGTTTACTGAACCCACATCGCCCGAACTTTACAAATGTGTTGAACGGGCCGCGAAATTTTATGCCAATAAAAAAAGTTTCCGCGATCTTCAGGCCAACGCCATGAAACAGGATTTTTCATGGCAGAAAAGTGCTCAAGACTACGTAAACTTATATAAAAAAATAATGGGGAATTTCGAATGACGACGGAGGTGGTGGGGTGACGATCATAGGCGTGACGGGGAACCTTTCGGCCGGTAAGACAGCGGTTGCCAATATTTTAAAAAAGCACGGAGCCGTTGGATTTGATGCGGACGCCGTGGCAAAGACGATGATCCGCAAGGGTAAGCCCGCGCATCAGGCGCTGCTAAAATTATTTGGCCGCGAGATTCTTTTGCCGGGCGGGCAAGTGGACCGGAAAAAGCTGGCGGAACGTGTATTTAACAATGTGCAGGATTTAAAAAAACTGAATGTGCTTATTCATCCCGGCGTCATCTTTGAAGCATTGAGCTTCATTCAGAAAAATAAAAAAAAGCGGGGGATGCTCGTACTCGATGTGCCGCTTTTGTTTGAATCCAAGATGGATGGCCTGGCCGACTGGACGCTAGTCGTTCGCAGTCCCTTGGCGGCCGGCATGAGGCGTTCCGAAGAAAAAGGTATTTCCAGGAGTTTGGCAAAAAAAATACTTTCGACACAATGGCCGATAGCGAAACAGGCGGAACACGCCGATTTCGTGATCGATAATGACGGGAGTTTGAAGGAGCTGGAAAAAAAAGTTTTAGCGGTGATGAAAGAAATTAATAGGGTTCAATTAAAGGGAGGTATATAGGAGCAATGGAAATGGATCTAGCGATATTAAAAAAAATGAAAATGGCTGACTTGTCACAATTAGCACACACACTGAAGATCGACGGTCTTAGTGGTCTCAAGAAAACGGATCTCATCTTCAAGATCCTGCAGGCGCAGCCTGAAAAGGACAGCGTCATGACCGGGGAGGGCGTTCTGGAAATTTTGCCGGACGGCTTCGGTTTTCTGCGATCTCCCAACTACAATTATCTGCCATGCCCGGATGATATTTACGTGTCTCCGTCGCAAATCCGTAAATTCAATCTGAGGACCGGCGACACCGTGGCAGGCCAGATTCGTCCGCCAAAAGAGGGCGAGCGGTATTTTGCCCTCCTCATGGTGAGTAAGATTAATTTCGAATCCCCGGACGATGCCCGCGAGAAAATCCTTTTCGACAACCTGACGCCGCTTTACGCGCAGGAGAAATGGAATCTCGAGGTTGCTCCGCACGAAGTTTCGACACGCATCGTGGATCTTTTGGCTCCCATCGGCAAGGGACAGCGCGGTCTTATCGTGGCGCCGCCGTACAGCGGCAAAACGGTGCTCTTGCAGAAGATCGCCAACAGCATTACGACGAACCACCCGGATTCGGTGCTTATCGTGCTTCTTATCGATGAGCGCCCGGAAGAAGTCACGGACATGCAGCGTTCGGTGAAAGGTGAAGTCATTAGCTCCACCTTCGACGAACCTGCCGAACGACACGTGCAGGTTGCCGAAATGGTGTTGGAGAAGGCCAAACGTCTGGTTGAATCCAAAAAAGATGTCGTGGTCCTGCTCGACAGCATCACGCGTCTTGCGCGTGCGTACAACACGACCGTGCCGCACTCAGGGAAAATTCTCTCAGGCGGCGTCGATTCCAACGCGTTGCACAAGCCTAAGCGTTTCTTCGGTGCCGCGCGCAATCTCGAAGAGGGTGGCTCACTCACCATCATCGCGACGGCCCTGGTGGACACGGGCAGCCGAATGGACGAAGTCATCTTCGAAGAGTTCAAGGGTACGGGCAATATGGAGCTTCAGCTCGATCGCAATCTCTTCCAACGCCGTATTTATCCTGCCATCGACATCAAGCGTTCGAATACGCGCAAAGAAGAACTCTTGGTGAATAGCGATGATCTGGCTAAAATATGGATCTTGCGTAAGGTCTTGAACGAACTCAACTCGACCGAGGCCATGGAGCTTTTGATCGAGAAGATTGGGAAAACAAAGAGCAATAAAGAATTTTTAAAAAGCATGAACAAAGGTTAACAAACGGAGACGGCTATGAAAGAGAAGATACATCCGAAATACGAAGAAACCACGATCACCTGCCAATGTGGCAATGTGATTCACACGCGCTCAACAAAACCGAGCGTCCGCGTCGAAATTTGCGCCGCTTGCCACCCATTTTTCACCGGCAAGCAGAAACTTATGGACAGCGCCGGCCGTATTGAGAAATTCCAGAAGCGTTACACGAAGAAACCTTGAAATCAAGTTACTGTCGCCTGTATCCTGTTTTCTAAGTGTTCTATGCGCTTTCTCAATAAGGTAGAACAAAAAATCCAACGCTTCCATGAGTTGGAGCAACAACTCCAGGATCCCGCTGTGTCCCAGGACCAAAATAAAATGAAGGACCTGGGGAAGGAGTATCGCGAGCTGGGGAAGCTCGACGTGCTTTACCGCGAGTATAAAAAGGTGCGCGAGGAAATCGCCGAGGTCGAAAAGATCTTAAGTGACAAGTCGCAGGCGCCTGATATTCTCGCAATGGCGCGCGAAGAACAACCCGCTCTTGAAGCGCGCGAAAAACAGCTTATCCATGGTGTTGAGGCCATTCTCATCCAGGAAGATCCGATGAATAGCCGCAACGCTCTTCTTGAGATCCGCGCGGGCACCGGGGGTCTTGAAGCCGGTCTTTTTGCCAACGATCTTTTTCGCATGTACACGAAATTTGCCCAAAGGTCGGGATATAAAATGGAGCTTATTTCCAGCTCTCCCAACGAAGCGGGTGGCTTAAAAGAAGTGATCTGTTCCATCGGCGGACAGGGTGCCTACGGAAAATTTAAATTCGAAAGCGGCACGCATCGCGTCCAGCGTGTGCCTGCAACCGAAGGCTCCGGGCGCATCCATACATCCGCCGCGACTGTGGCCGTGCTCCCGGAAGCCGAAGAAGTGGATATCCAGATCAAGCCTGAGGAACTTCGCATTGATGTTTTCCGTTCAGGCGGTCCGGGCGGGCAAAGTGTCAACACCACGGATTCAGCCGTTCGCATTACGCACATTCCGACGGGGCTTGTCGTCAGCTGTCAGGACGAAAAATCGCAGCTTAAAAATAAGCAAAAAGGCATGAAAGTTTTGCGCGCGCGTCTTTTTGAGAGAGCACAACAGGAGCACAACGCAAAAATATCAAAACAGAGAAAAGAGCAGGTGGGCTCCGGCGATAGAAGTGAGAAGATTCGCACCTATAATTTTCCCGACCGCCGCGTGACCGACCATCGTGTCGGCGTCACGTCCTACAACCTCGAAGCGGTGCTCGACGGCGAGATAGATCTTTTCATCGACGCCTTGTACGAACAAGAACTTGCAAATCTCTGATAGTTCTCGGCGGGGCCCGTCAAACGACGAGGTCTATTTGCCACCCGTCGGTGGACAGAACAAGAATATTCGCTTTCTGAAAGAACTAGAGAAGTATCTTGTTGGTAAAGGCGTCCTGTCGGCGCTTTCTGAGGCTGAGGCGCTCATCCTTTTCTTTTCGCGCATGACACGACCGGAATTTTATGCCGGGCTTAAAGAGATTTCTCCTTCAGAGAAGAAAAAGATCCTCTCGGCTGCCATAAAAAGAGGGAGAGGCGTGCCTTCGGGCCACATCACAGGCGAAGCTTATTTCTGTGGGCACCGCTT
>JAHFFI010000121.1 GCA_023248025.1 Candidatus Omnitrophota bacterium | reverse complement strand
GATGTGCGGTCTTTCATTTCCTGCTGGATGTAATCCAGACGCTGCTGCAATTTCTTCACTTCCGGATGCTCCGGCTTGTATCGTTCAAGCAGCTCCTTGAGCTGTCCGTCGTTTTCGAGCTTTTCCGATCTCAAGCGGAAAACGACGGGATCGTTCATCACGCTTGAGAGCGACTCGACATATTGTTTTTTCTTAGCCTCTGGAATGTTGTCCGGAACATGCTGTTGAGCATTGCCGGAAAAAATATCATTCTCATCAGGCAGCCATTTCAGGACTTGCTGTGACATAAAAAGCCTCTGACGGCCACTTTCACGGATGTACACTTCGGCGAACTTGTTGGCGATCTTGGCGGCCAATTGCGGGTCCGTGTGTGTGACGGACAACTCCAGGATGCGCGTACTGCGTATGCGGATGGCAGCAATTGAATACGGAGTCGACAAGCTCAGCTCCTGACCTACGATACGGGAGGTATTCTGACCGGTCAGGATCGCGATTTGTGTGCCGTAATAATCCTCTTCCCAACGATACGAGGGAATAACCACTTCTTCAAAGACCTTCGAACCCCCTTCGGGTCTTTCGACCAGAATTTGCACCGTGGATGTATAGCGGTTGGGCTGTTTTGAAAAGTAGATCGCAGAACCGCAGGCAAAAAATACGGTTATGAAAATAATAAACCACTTATGGCCGATGAGTATCCGCCAATATTCAGCGATATCGACGTTTTCTTCCTGCGCCAGCAGGTTAGAAACCATCGCATCATTAGACGACTCCATCGGAGCTCCTAAAATACCGATTCCGGAACAACCACGACATCGCCCGATTCTAATTTTACGTCATCAGCCTTGCCGTCTAAAATATCGTTAAAGTTAACGATTCGTGGTTTACTTTTTCCGCTCTTGTCGAATTTCACAATCTTGATGCGGTTGGGCGCCGCGATCGGACTGAATCCGCCGGCCTGCGTAATCAAGCGTACGAGCGTTGTATTCTCGTTAAAGCTAAAATTTCCGGGTTTCTGGATCTGCCCCAATATCGCCACCGACACATTCGGGATAGCTAATTCAGCTGGTTTTTTTTCCTGCTTATCAATAAAGATCACGTCACCCGGCTCAATGGTCATATCCGGCGCCGTACCGCGTATAATTTCTGACACGTCGACCTGGATGTTGTTGCGCTTCCCCTCTTTTGTGCGAACAATCTGCACATTTTTCAGCATCGCATCCTCACTGAAACCGCCGGCCTGCGAAATAACGCGTATCATCGTCGTGTCGGCAGACGTGATCTTATAATTTCCGGGCCTTAAGACCTGCCCTAGAATCACGATCTGTTTATTGGGGCTTTCTTCGAGATTAATTTCTATCTGCGGATTGACGACGTAAGACTCACCCAGCGTTTCCGCAAGAAATTGCTTCAGCTCATCAACGGAAAGACCGGCCGCATGAACTTCTCCGATTAAAGGATAATTGAGATTTCCCGAAGGATTGACGACGAACACGCCTGAAAGATCACGCTCCCGGTACACCTGGATGTTCAGCTTGTCCCCGATATTGACGGAAGCATTTTGAGCGGGTCCGTCGGACTCTATCTCCATGGAATTGTGCAACGGCAACGCAGCTTTTCCAAATGACGTATCCGCGTCCTGCGCGACTTCAACATATAGCGGCTTTTCATCAGTGCCGTCTGACTTGACGCGACCGGCCGAAGCCGCCCAGGCCGGCAGTTGAAACGCTATTGCAATGAGAACGAGAGCTATGATTCTTTTCATATTAAAATCGGCAGTTCGCCTGTGTGAAAATACGCTGATCGTCTGATTCAAAATCTACAAAACTTGAATTATTATTGATGAAGCGATATCCGAAGACGAAGCCCACATACGGAGCGGGATTCCATGAGTACGTGGTATTCCACTCATACGTGACGTCCTCCTGCTCGCGGGTGAAGGTCAGTGTTTCGTTGTCCGGATCGCGTAAAGTGATAAAACCTTCCTTTGAGTTAATAATCATGCTGGCGCCGGCAGCCAGCGACGCTCGTGGTGTGATCTTCCATGAAAGATTGGTCAGATAATTCTGAGTCAGCTGCGTCTTATTCTGTCCCGCCAACGCGTCGAAATCTTCGGTGGTAGAAGTGGAATAACCTGCTGACATAAATATTTTTTGCGTAAGTCGTCTCGTCAAACCGTAGCTCAGCGTAACACTGTCAAATCCCAAAACGTTGGTGTCGTAGCTGAGCATCGAATACCCCAAAGAAGCGTTGGCGCTCATTTTTGGCGTTATCTTTACGCTGCCGCCGATGTTCACTGTATCCGACTTCGATGAAAAATCTCCCCCTTCAAAAAAATAGCTGCGCGCGAATTCGTAGGAGGTGAAAATACTGACTTTTGGGAGTATCTGATAGGTCATGCGCGGACCCATCGTAAAAGTGTATTCACTGAAACTATTTACGGTTGTAGAATTTTGGGCAACGGGAAAATAATAGAGTTTGTAGGCTAGGTTATAGTCAACTTTAGTTTTAGGAGAAACTTTATAGGCAACATTCAAGTTGGCGTTATCCGCCCAAGTAACTACCTTTTGCTGATTGTTCACATCCAATTCCGTTCTTTCGCCGGTGGCATAGGTCGCGGCGGGCTGAAGGGTATTCGAAAATGTGACTCCGATGCGATTACCGGTATAGGTGGCCGATTGGCCAAATGAATGATTCACAGTATTCGATTCTTCTTGCTCAACATTTTGGGTGCCTGCAACGCTGTAGAACGTACTAATGAATATTTTCTTAAATTGTCGTGCGACACCTACGCCGGAGGAGTACCCGTAGATAATATCATCCTTGGCATCACGGCGCGTTCCTGAAACATTGGTGGCGTAAGTTATGCTGGGAGAAAATGTCTTTGTAACGATCCACTCATGCTGTTTTTTTGTGTCCAGGAGATAAGACCCATAGGCCTGTTGGTAAAGAAAATCCTCAGCAAATGCACGGGCTGCATAACCCGTCGTGAATGATTCGTCAAAGCCTGAGCTGTTATCCAGCAACTTGGAAGCGTACGCCATCCTTGGCGCACTCAAAAATTGCAGTGAGAAAATACCCGTCGATAGCAAAAATATAGCTAAAAATTTAGATTTCAATCTTAACCCTGTTGTTATATTATGCTCTATCCCCTATAAAAATACTTACTTTTTAACAATGTTATACTTACATATACAATCTGTCAAGAGTATTTTTGCGTCACCGCCTATGCCTAACCCCTATGCGAGGACACAACTTAGCGATTTTACAGCGGCTGCAAAATGGTGAAATGGGGCTACAAAGGTTCTGTCCATAGGAGACTAGCGCGTCATTAAAGGCTATCCAGTGCCGCTTAGGCAGAACTCGCCTGAGCGCTTCCTCGGTCTTATCGGGTGTTGTGGTCCTAACCAGACCCCATCGGTTAGAAATGCGATGAACATGCGTATCTACACAAATACCATATTTATTGTAACCTACTGTTAACACTAGGTTTGCAGTTTTTCTTCCAACCCCCTTAAGACTTAAAAGTTGGTCCATTTCTGAAGGCACTTTTCCGCCAAAATCATCCAATAGCCGGCGGCAGATGACGAGAATATTCCGTGCTTTTGTTCGATAAAAACCGACCGGGTAGATCAATTTCTCTATCTCCTCAGCACTCAATGTAAGCATTTTTTGAGGGGTGTCTGCTTTGATAAAAAGTCGGTGGCTGGCGGGTTCGGTGGTGGTGTCTTTGGTGCGCAGGCTTAAAACCGTCGATATCAAGATTTTGAAGGGCGCATGGGGGCTATTGACAAAAGTCCCTGCCACAGGCGGGCGCCATTGACGGGCCTCCCCCCTGATAATTTTTAGCATTTTTGGAAGATGCTTTAAAATTTTGGGCTTTATTTTGAGTGACATGTGAATTATTATAGCATTCTCAAGGTGCGCTTTACACCCTTTTAGGCCCATGTTATATTGCATCATGCTCAATGCAGTGTTTCAATCAGCAATTTCTTTGGTGTTTCCTCCCGTTTGTGAACTC
>JAHFFI010000120.1 GCA_023248025.1 Candidatus Omnitrophota bacterium | reverse complement strand
ATTACTAATCTTCCATTGAGGACTGTTCGGCAACTTGACTGCGCCAAAGAACTCTCTGAGAGCAAGTCTCTCACTTTTGAACGGTTCAATGAACGACTGCGAAAGTCTGGCACCGCCGCTCAACGCTCTCTCGACCATAGGAAGCATCTGGCTGCCGTTACGCTCTATCGCCGCACGCGCCATCAACGTCTCATGACCCGCACCCGCAGAAGTTACGGAAATCGACCGGTGTTTTAAAGGATTCTCGACTCCCAGATCCGATAAAAGAATGTTTTCATAGCGCTCAATATTGGTTTCCTGAGAAACCCTCGGCGCCACCACCACATAAGAAACACCAAAACGGCGCATGAGACGCGAAAGGTTAGGCGTATGATAACCGCCAGTGATGAGCACCGCCCGATCCAGGCCGTCCTTTTTCATCGACGCAAGGGTTTTTTCTATGAAAAATTCGTCGCGCTTTTCGTTATTCAGATAAAATTCTTTGGCTTTGTTCTCATTGTTCTCGATGACCGGAACATAATCCAAAATTTCATTATCCTTGGCGCGGTCATAAAAAGCACGGTTGAGAAAAGCCAGTATGGCGATGGTCTCAAACCGGGGATTGCGGCGGGTATTCTGATAATCCTGAAATTCCTCCGCCGTGATCTGAAACAGAAATAGTTTCTTCAATAAATTCAAGAATTCCGAAACTTCATACAAATAATACGCGTCGGAGTCCGGAAGCACTTTGCGGGTGATGGCAGCCTCCAGCATTTTTGTCTCGGAAAGCAGCGCTTCAAAATCAACCGTTGCGTAGGCCTTGAGGTAGTCCGCGTAGAGTTTTAGGTTGGGGTAGTCTTCGGTGCGAATTCCCTTTTCTTTGGCTTTTTGAAATAACTCGGCATAAAAGGGATAAGCCGTATAATTCTGAAACTTGATCTTACCAAGCTTCTCGGACCATTCAGAAAGATCGTCGGAGGTAAGGCGCGAAGCAAGCTTCTCCTGTTCTTCATTGGCTTTTTCAAAATTGATCTTTTCTTCCATGGCTTTCAAATTTTTCAAAGATTCAAAATTCGGATAATACGGCGTATGAATGCCATTCTTTTCGGCCATGCGCGAAAGCGCCGTATGGTACTCCGTGAAATTTTTTTCTTTTTCGAATTCAAGCATCTCTTTTGGGAAAAGGACACTTTTCATCGCGCGGACACGCACTTGGAGTTCCTCTATATAGGAAACGATGCCGTCCCGCTGGGTGACACTATCGGCATAGTAATGAAGATTGGCATTATACAGCTCATTATTTTCCACACCCAAAATACGCATGTCATAATCGGACGCGAGATTTAAATATTCGGCGCCGTTGAGTTCCCCGCGCATGAGGAACTGTTTGGCCACGCGCTCACGGGTCTTACTATCGGCCAGCGGCCTGAGAAAGGTCAGTGAATCGTCTTTTGTGCCGCCTTCGATAAAAATCGTGTGTAGTCCGCGTTCTTTTATAAGATATTCCAGCGTTTTAGAAAGATTGATCTGAGCGCTGGTATTGGTGTGGGCGTCCTGGATATGGATGAGAAGAGGCGGCGTTTTATCGCCTTTGGCTTGGTACGTGTCTTTTATATTGGCTATAGCATCAGGGATTTGAAATTTCAAAACCGTGAAAGGAGACAATTCCCCGGCAACGATGGACAATGTGCCGGCATGCGCCATTTCCTGAGCAAAGAAAGTGCACAGGAGACCAATCGCGATGGTGCGTAAAAAAGTGATTTTTTTCATATTTATATTTATTTTCATATTATAGATGGCCATGCTCCCGGATTTTAGGGATCGGTTGGCAAAACGAGGCTTGGTAGCCTGTCTTGCGCAAGGATTCGGAAGCATGGCCAAATTTGTCGTTGCCGTTACGCAGCAGCACCCACACTCTTCAACTGTTTCTTCACGGCTGCCATCCAGGCGGCCAATTGTATCGGCGCCGCCTTCGGCAGGAATTTAAATACGTTTCCTCCCTGATCTTGAATAAATTTGGGTAGAACACCTTTATATTTCCAATCTCCCAAAAGAATGATCGTGGCCTGTACGAGGCCTTTTGTATTAGGCGAATCGGACGCTACCTCCAGCACATAAGCCTTTTTATCCGACGCGGACGGCTCATTGATGCTAAGTGTTTTGTTTTCTATTTCTTTCTGGGCGGCCGCAAGGACAAAATGACCGCTGGTGCCATAAACTGCGGCGTAATCCAAATAAGCGTCTTGAATGGACTTCAATGATTTATTTGTCACGACCAACAAACGATCCGGATCGAGGTCTTTTTCGGCCGCTCGGCGGGCTTCTTCATGAGTTACGACAACCATCGCATTCAGGCCGTTTTCCTGTGCTTCCCGGAATCTCGTCATATCTTTGTCATGTTCGAAATTTTCCCATGTGAAGAGCATCGCATCCATGCTGGCAGAAGAATGGGTCGGAATAGAATTCGTATCAATACCCATGATCTTCTGCCAGAATCCAGGCTCCTGGGTCAGCGCCTGGCCGAATGCCTCCGCATCCTTTTCATTTAAATGAGCGGCGCTCTTCGTTAAGAAAGCGTTTAAATCATCGAAAGCAGTTTCCGCGTCGATAAGAACTGCGCGGCCTTGCTCATAGCTCAATTCAAATCGCTCCGCCTGAGGTGAAGGCAACGGCACCTCTGCCACGATCCCCCTCAATATCTCATCGAACTCAGCTTGGGCTACTTGGTCGAGATCGCGCGCGACGGTCAGCGCAACAAGTCTGGTGATAGCGCCATAGGTTTTTTCGAGTTTCCTGTCTTGCAACTGACGCACCGCCCTTAAAACCGCCAATGACGATTCCGGCGTATCAAGTGATGAGCTATCAATAATGAATGAAAGTGTTCGGCTGTCCGCTTGAGATCTCGCAGCCGCCCGGACATCCGTGATGACGGTAAAGTCCACGCCCGCTTGAGCAGCAAAATTTTTTATCTTTACGAGAAGAGCGTCGTCATTAATATCCGCGATGACGCCGACTGCAAGCCGCGCCCCTTTAGATGAGAATGTCAATCCGGACTCACTGAAATCCCAGCCTTTTTCGGCAATTTCCATATAAAATAATTTTGCGCGGTGATCCTTCGCAGCCCACTGCATAAGCTTTCTGGCCCCATTATGGAGAGCGGGCAACAGCGCAATAACCGCTCTACCCTCAGCCCCTTGAGAGGCCACCCGGGCAATCTCCCGCTCGGTACCACTGGCATCTATAACCCTTACGGTGCCCAACAATTCTTTGAGCGCGGCATCCTCATAAAGTTTGTCAATATCCACATCTTTTTGACCGTGCATTTCGCGGAAATAATAGGCATCTTTCGCCCACTCGTCTTTGAAAGTCTCTTCGCGTGATTTACCGCCAAGGTCTGCTTCCTCAAAATTACCGTTGATGAGACGCTCCATTCTTTCGGCTCTATCCCGGCTCTGATACACCAATTTTAAAAATCTTTCGTCTCTGGAATAAAATTGGTCCCTGAGACTTTCTAAAACTCGGCTGGCGTCACGCTTCTCGCGTGTTTCCGGCAAATACAAAAGCATCGCATCTTCTTTTATACTCTCAAAAATCGTTCTCGTATTGCCATTTGTATAAGGGTGAATACCGGGTTGGTTTACTCCATCAAATGTAATTACTTTCAGCCCTGCCACTGAACTTCCCACGGTGTCCTGCACGCCGCCTCGTATGCCGAGTCTTTGTTCGATTTCTTGCACCTTGGAAAAACGTGCTTTTTTGGGTACTGAATAACCACGAAATGCCTGCGTCAAAATGTCAAGGAGCGAAGCCATTATGATTTGGCTGCCGCCGAGACCGGATTGTCTAGGTACTTGCGTTGTCAGCGTAATTTGCACACCATGACCATTTTGTTTTTCAAAAAGTTGTTTCAGCACCCTATTCAATAAATTCATTTGATCAGCGGTCGCCGCATGTCCGGACAAAAGTGTTTCATACAGTTTTCTTTCGGTGGACTCCTCGGGCGAGAACCCAAGGAGCACTTCTATAAGAGAAATCTGCATTAATCGATAAAGATTTTTAG
>JAHFFI010000001.1:42725-55684 GCA_023248025.1 Candidatus Omnitrophota bacterium | reverse complement strand
CGTCAAGGCAAAGGCGGGCGCACGCACTTGGTCAGTCCCGAGATGGCCGCAGCGGCCGCCGTAACCGGTCACTTTGTGGATATCAGGAGCTGGAAATGACGCCCTTCAGATCGCATCGCGGCATCCTGGCTCCACTGGATCGCGCCAATGTCGACACGGATGCCATTATTCCCAAACAATTTTTAAAATCAATCGCCCGCACCGGTTTTGGTCCGCAGCTTTTTTTTGACTGGCGGTATCTTCCGGATGGAAAACCAAACCCTGATTTTATACTGAACAGGTCCCCTTTCAATAAAGCGTCGGTGCTCGTTGCTCGGAATAATTTTGGATGCGGATCAAGCCGCGAACACGCCGTGTGGGCCATTCATCAGGCGGGTTTCCATGCCATCATCGCCCCGTGGCAGGCCCGCGAAGGCTCACGCGTACCGGGATTTGCGGATATTTTCCGAAACAACAGTTTTAAGAACGCAGTTCTTACGGTGGAATTATCGAGCGCGGAGGTGGATAAGATTTTCCAAATGGTGGATCGCTTTCCGGGACTGGAGGCCACGGTCAATCTTGAAGAACAACGCGTAACTCTGCATTTACCGGAAGAGATTTCGTTTCATTTTGAAATAGATAAGGCCGTGAGGGAAAGCATGCTGCAGGGTTTGGATGACATTGGCACCACGCTCAAACACCAAGCCGAGATCACTGCTTTCGAAAAAACCCGCCCCGGTTTTCTTTCCTAAAAATAAAAAAACAACCCCTTGGAATTCTGCTTGTCTCGGAGCTCGGAAAGATCTTTGTATTGCTTCTCTGCCCTATCCAAAAAAGCCTTGCGCTGCTTAGGGGAAAGCGTGCGATCCGCATTTACTTTTTCTTTAAGTTCCGCCATATCCTCTTTGTGAATCTGATTGTAGAACGCTTTGTTTTTCTGATACTGCGCTTGGCGGTGCTGTGCAACCGCGTCGGCTTCTTCCGAGGCGTTTAAATTCCGGCTTTCAAGAGACTCGCGGAACGCGTTATTTTCTTCTCTTAGACTAATGCGATGATTTTTTATGTCCTGTTGTTGTGTGAAGGCCGATAAAATGGTCGCAGACAGCACGAAGCATGCCCCCGCAAAGAAAGTAACCACGAGTAATTTTTTCATCACCACGCGAACGCACCTTTGAGGATGAAATACCCGAGCGTAACAACATTCAAAGAAAATAACTGCCCCACCACCGGCATTCGCGCATCCTCCCAGAAGCGAATGACAAAATACGTCGACAGAAAATAAGGCAATACCATCGCAAGCCCGATAGCTCCTCCGAAAAATGGCGCAAAAAAGACCAGTCCGTCCGCCAAAAACGCGATTCCCCAGAGAAAACCCTGCTCGAAAGCATTGAATATCAGAATGAATGTAAATGCGACGGTGGAAATCAACCCAAGTCCCAGTAGCACTATGCCGCCGATGCCTCCGGCATAATTGGTGGCGGTGAATTTTTTGGGTGAAGTTTCCATTACGTGTTTCACCGCTCCCTTAAAAATACTAAGGGTATCCCCGGCATCCTCTGTCAGATAATTTAGCGCTTCATAGAAAAAATCATTCGCCAAGCCATGAAGCTCCGCTATGACATTTCCGCCGTCAAAAAGAGCCGTTAAATCTCCCGATAAAAGATGGCTCGATTTTGAAAATTTTGTCCGGGCCCTGACGCCTGATTCATTTTGTGTGAAAAGAACTTCTGAGCGGGGGAAAGTAAGCGTCTCGCCCCAGCTATTAAGAAAAACGATCTCTCCGTTCTTTTCGCTCACGATTCGACCCTGCAAAAGGCCCTTCCCTTTTACTTCCATCACCTCGGCAGAAGCTATGGACGCAGCAAAAAAAGCGGCCGAAATACCTATGATCAATGCCGCACCCCAAGAACGTTTCATAAAGCAGGCGGGTGCTGGTCGGTTTTACGAAAAAGACTTTTGAGAAAATGATAGACCTGGAATAAAGCAATCAGAATAAAAAAAACGGCAAAGAAATTTCGCCTTTCCCTGAAATCATAAGCAAGACTCGCGGCCCAGAGAATAATTACGGGGAAACGAACCCAGAAGAAGGACGAAAGCGCCCCCAAGAGACCTATGAGGCCCGCTGAGACATACATTATCTCATGATGAGAATAGCGGAGAAGACTGAGTAGCGCCAGCTCAAAGCAGCCGGCCGAGACTAGAAGTAACAGCCATTTTGAGCTTGACATCATTTCCCGGCGCGTATACGACTTTGTGAAAATAGCCAGTACACCCCCGAGCGCCGCCAAGTTAGCCGGCCTTAATGCAGGCAACCTGCAATCCCTGGTATTGATACTGGATGCTGACTAACGTAACCGGTAGGCCTTTTTCAAAAATACTCGAGAATGCTTTTTCCATTTCCCTTAATAAAACGTCAGGAAGGTTTAGTTTTCCCGCTTTCATTTCACGTAAACGTAGAATGGGTTTTCCTCGGTTCTCCTGGTCTACGCTCACAATGCCTTTTCCGGTTAAATCAATCCGGATGGGTCCTGCCCGCAGCACCGCTTTTGCTTGAATGCCCTGAGGATCTAAAGCAACATCAATATCCGATAGGAGCGTATGGCCCATATATTTATTTAAGGCGGCACTAATGTCCTGCTGGGAGAACATATAATTTCCCTCACCCGCCGGAAGCGCGTTCGTCCAAACCTCCACTCGATTATAAAAAGTTTCAATGATGTGCGGAAACACCAGCCTCACAAGTCCTACCATGCGCGAAGCTTCTTCGGGTTCTACCCTGCGTTTGGCTTTAACAACCGCGCTTTGCCCCTCATGGATCAAGCGCAGCGGCCGTGCGACGCCTCTTTTGTCAAAATCAGAAAGCTGGACTTCCCCCTTATAGACGATAACGGTGGTTTTATAGATATCGGCCGCGGTCTTAAAACCTGTCCCGGGTAACAAACTAGTGGCAGAAAAATTCACGACATCATTTTTTAATGAAGGTTTTAAAGAAAAAATAGTGGCCATGACAATCAGGACTATCAGAGCGAGATAGACTTCTTTTCTCATGGCTTACTATTATATCGCATAGAGCTTTTTATTTTCTATTTTAATCCAGCGTGACTGGTTTTTCTTTATTCGCTTCGACCGTCTTCGCCAGATCCTGTTTTTCAGACTCGAGCCGTTTTAATTTTTTTAAAAGTTCCGAGACGGTACTCTCACCGGCCAGCTTTTCTTCCTCAAGCGATTGGACCTTTTTCAACAGCACCGCTATTTTGTCGGAAGCACCCTTCATTCTTTGACTTAAGTCCGTGATTTCATCATTCTTTTCCTTGAGGAGACGGGTGTACTTAGCATTCTCGGCCTGGGTCCGGGCTTCGGCATCTTTGATCTCGGAATCCTTGGCCTGGATATCCTCTTCGTGCCGCTCAATGAGCGCTTGCATGTCTTCGTTCTTTTTAGAAAGCGCTGACGCATTCTCGACCATCATATTCTCGTAGCGTTTTTCAGCTTCTTCCAGTTTTTCTTCCGTCTGGTCAATGTTGGATTGAAGATTTGTGATGGCATTATCTTTTTCAACGCCCGTAGAATTCATCTGGTATTTAAGGTCGCGGAGTTTTTTTTCGGCGGCGGTGCGGCCTTCGTTCTCATGCACAAGAAGGATAAGAAGTGACAGGATACACACGACCGAAGCGCCATGGATCCACCGGGATGCAGAATTCATGGTTTTTGGGAAGTCTTCGGTTTATTTGTGATGACTCAGGGCATCCTGTACGGATGCACCGGCGCCGGTGATATCGCGACCGACGCCTTTGACGGTCTCGCACCCCGTCAACGCCGTAAGAACCCAAAAAACCGCTAAAAGAAGCAAAAACTGTTTCATGTATTTTATATTAGGGTCAATGACTCACGGAGTCAAGCTCAACAAAAACTCAACAAAAACTCGATAATCATATCGGGAATAAGACGAGTCATTCTGTCAAAGATTTCGTGAGCATCTCGGGACTGGCCTGCCGCGAGCAACTTCGTTTGGATAATAGGGCCCTCGTCCACCTTTTCCGTCACCCGATGAAGCGTTACACCAACAACGCTCTCGCCTTTTTCAAGCGCCGACCGTATCGGAAGTCGGCCCGGATACTGCGGCAGGAGCCCCATGTGCGCGTTGATAAAACCTTCTTTGGGGATGGAAAGACATTCTTTGGAAAGGATGATACCAAAATTCGCAATAACACCCAGATCGAAAGGTCCTAATTCCTTGAGGGCTTGCTCGAGTTCACGGACGTTCCCGACTCGCCGGTCGGCTTCGAGTGCTTCATTGTCCTGGTTTCCGGCGATCCAAAAAACCCGCTCTACGCCGTCGCAGGACTTTATCGCTTGAGCAACCTCTTCCAAGTCCCCAAGATACGCGATCCTTTTTTTCATGATCTCAGATCACCGATCAGAAAACTTTTCCAAGGATGACCCCTAACCAGAAAAGAAAAAAACCGACTATGACGCTGGTGAAAATATTTAAAAATGCCAATAATGGCGCACCCCCACGTATAAGTCCGGCAGTATCCAGCATAAAAGCGGAGAATGTCGTGAAGGCGCCGCAAAAACCAACCATGAGAAGCAGCCGCACCTGTGGATTGAGCGCAAACCTTCCTTGGAACGCCGAGGATAAAAAACCGATAAGAAGACAACCGCTCAGATTGACGATTAACGTACCGTAGGGAAAATTATTTCCCCACAAACGCGCGGTTAGGTTTGAAATGAAATACCGCAAAAAACCACCCGCGACACTGCCCACGGCCAGACTCAGAGCAGAAATCATTCCGGCTTTAAGCGTTTTTTTCCGCTATTTCACCGGCAATGGGTAATTTGAACTTCTCTCCCTGGTAGGCCTTGATCATCAGGAGGATCCAGAGAATAATTTCTACCACGTAAACAATCGGGATAAGCATCCAGCCGATAACAGGGATGACCATCAGTACAATACTGAGCGCTGTCAATCCGCCAAAGATCACGATGGACTGGAACGCGTGAAAACGCACGAACTTGTTATCTTTTTCTATCAGGTAAAAGATGAGCCCGGTTATCCAACCCAGCACATAACTCAAAAGCGCCGCTACGTTCGGCTGCATTCCGGTGGACGTTTTTCCTAGATCTTCGGCCATTGTCATCCTCCTTATTGTGAGGACTTTATCTTATCACGGGGCTTCTTGGTTTTGAACTATTAGATGCAGCTGGGTACTGGCTTCATTGCCGGACTTATCTTTGACCTTTGCCTTGAGGGTACAGCTGCCATCCGGCGTCTCGGTAGAATCCCAGTTCCATTGATAGGGCAATTTTTTCATGGGGTAAGCGGTCTCACCGCTCGGCAGCTGGATTTCGATCTGATCGATATCTCCGGATGTTTGCAATTGTATCTGAACGAAACCCTTGACGGTATCACCATCTGCCGGGCTCGTGATCGTCACCTCCGGAGGGGATAAATTCTCAGGTACATTCTGCGGCCTACCCTGACCCTGTCCCGCATTTAAGCGAGCCTGGATGCCGCTTGCAACGGGATCATTGTTCTGTACCGTGATTTGAACTTTGGCCGTGCTTTCATTGCCGGCTTTATCCGTTGCCACCACCGTGATCGAACAATTGCCGTCAGGAACCTTGTTTGTGTCCCAAGAAAGTTGGTAGGGCGGCTCTGCCAAAGATACGGACGCGTCATCACCCGCCGCGATCTTTACTTTCATTAAACCCCCGTCATCCGAAACATTCACTTTGATCAGGACCGTTTTCGAAACCGTATCCCTGTCCTGCGGAGAGACGATTTCTACTACAGGAGGGGTTTCATCTTTGAGTGAATTATCAACTTTCACTTGGACCTTGGCCGTTCCCACGTTTTCATCCACATCAACGGCTCTGACGGAAATGTAATAATTACCATCCAAAACATCCTTGGTATCCCAATAGAGTTCATACGGCGGATCATAAATAGTCACAGGCGTGCCGTTTCCCGGGGTAATCTCTACTTGTCTGACGCCAGCTTTATCATCGGTAGCATTTATTTTAATTAAAATTTTTTCGCTGACCGTCTCGGCTTGGGCCGGTGAAACAATTTGAATCGTCGGAGGCGTTTTATCGGGAATGTTCCTGACAAGGATCGGGACGGAATCGCTCCCTGTCCCGCCGTATTTAGTGGTCACTGCAAATTTTAGTACATGAGGGCCGTCTGTCAAAACATCAAATGCCCATATCGGCTCGTAGTAAACATAGCGGACGTAATTTTCTCCTTTTTTTCGATGTTCTTCAGCGTAGCCGAGTGATTGAGGCCCTTCCGACGCTTCGTCAAGATGCAGATCAAAATTTAGCACCGCCGGTTTTCCATCCACGGTCAGTTGGGACGAAATTATGCTGTCCCAGTCTCCTGATCCATCCGCATAATAAGCTTTCGTATAACCCAACGCAAGAATGAGCGGCAAAGCTCCCTGATAGCCATCCGAATACCTGATAAGGGCGAGGTCAAACTTGCGGCCGATCGTACATTCGGGCGGTTTTTTAGACGAAGCGATGCTGGGAGCGCGGCCGGAGGCCAATTGACTTTCTTTATGGGACTGTCGATTCTCGAGAGCGGCGGATGATTTCCCAGAATTCATCTGATTTTTATTTTTATTGGATACGTTATTGGCGGCCAAGACTTGAGAAAATTCGCCTGAGACGAGACTGATCGCTATCCATAAACCGATGGTCATTCCTACAAGATTTTTAATTTTATTCACGTAGAAATGATCCGGTTATCAATTCTCCACATCCCAGCTGTACGACTGGGCACCCAGCTGCATGCCATTCTTATCGAACGCAGAGATCGTCATGCCCTGCTGGCCGTTTGAAAGCATCGTCGTGTTCCACTCATATTCGAAAGGATTGCCGCCTTTTATTTTTTGTCCGCCGCCGCCAAACTCGACATAATCTACTTTGGAGTCATCCGGCATGCAGGTGACACCCAAATTCACAGCGCCCTTTACCATGGAACCTTCGGGAGGGTTTAATTTGAATGTAATCTGATGCCAGGGATTATTCAGCACCTTCACCTTGATTTGGGCCTTTGTCTCATGGCCCGCTTTGTCCACCGCGACTGCGACGATGGGTATCGTACCATCGTCCAGTTGCTTAGAATCGAAGGTCAGTTCAAACGGGGCCTGCTGAAATGACTGCCCCGGAAAAACACCCAGCTGGTAGTTGGGATAGATCTGAACATTTTCCAGCCCTTTGTCATCGGAAGCGCTGACCTTGACCGTAACGTTGTCCTTCACTTCATCACCGTCCTGAGGCGACGTGATCTCGCACAAGGGCGCCATAGCGTCGTTTTCTACTTTTACGTTGATCTGTAAATCCGTTAAATTATGCGATGTATCCACGGCGGTAAAACTCAAAGTGAAAGGACCGTCCTTGCCCTTCGTGGTATCCCACACCGTCTTATAAGCGGGGCCGGCTCCTTTTACCTGTTCAAAGAGATTGGCGCCGTTGCCCATATTGACCCAGTCCATAGCGATGTCGTCGGTGGCCTCTACCTCGAGCGTCACGGGACCGCTGAGAACGTCTCCGTTAGAAGGCGAAATGATTTTCATTTTCGGAGGCGTGGCGTCCTTTACGTTTTGAATGTGATAGGTCACTTGTATTTCACCGAGATAACCGTCATTTTTGTCTACAGCGACCATTAAGAGCTCGATGTCTCCATCCGGTTTTCCGGAAAGATCCCAATTAAATTCATAGGGATTGGCACCTTTAACAGGAACGGAGGGTTGGCCGCCATAACTGAAATTCACATGATCCACATTATCGGGCGGATTGCAATCTGCAGTAACTGTAAATTTTCCATGCACATTGGCTCCGTCGGCGGGATTCGGCGTAATTTTTACAGAATGGAATTTTGGATTTACAAGGACGATGCTTTGTTTGGCTTCGGCGGAATTGCCGGCTTTGTCAAAAGCAACAACTCGGATGCTCGCCGGACCTTGCTGGGCGCCGGTGGCATTGGTATCCCAGGTCCATTCATAAGGAACATCCCCCTTGCTGCCCAGGAACGCGTTCTGCTCGCCGTAAAATTCGACATGATCGATGGCGTCATTGTCCTGCACATCCGCGGAAATCGGAATGTTTCCCAAATCAAAGGATTGATTAAACGTCGGAGAAAGAATCTTCACGGTCGGAGGCGTTTTGTCTGCATGATTCGTCACTTTAACCGCAGCGGTAGACGTGGTTTTATTCCCTACTTTGTCGTAGGCGTCCGCCGTGAGAGTGACCGGCCCATCCGCAGAAGTGGTCGTATCCCATGTGACATAATAGGCGTCCGGTTTCCCGGTGGTAACCGGTTTGAGCGGCTTGCCATCGGCAAAAATATCGACTTGCGTGACGCCGACATCGTCCGTCGCTATGACATAGATTTTGTAAGAACCGCTCATATCCATATTCTGCATCACATTATGAAAAGTGACGACCGGAGGCGCTTTATCAACCACATTCTGCACGGTCACCTTTATGTTGACGAAAGAAGTGGATCCGTCCTTGTGGTCGGCTCCGACGGCAAAATTCACATCGCCATCCTTAACGACCAGGCTGTTCCAAGGAATGGTGAATACCGTCCCCTGCGGATTATTGGAAGAGCCCACTGATTTCCATCCACTGCCATCGTTTGAGTCAATCTTGACTTGCTTGGCTCCGCCGCCACCCTTGGCGTCTACCTTGATATCAAAAGTTCCTTTGACGATCATACCGGCCGTAGGGTAAATCATTTGTATTTTTGCAGGGCCAAGATTGGGATCCACCGGGCCCAGGTCAAAATTCTTTTTAACCATCATCTGCGAGGTTTTGGGCACGGGCTGAATCACCGCAGCCGGTTTTTTGGCCATCGCGTATTTTTCCGTGGCGGCCATGGCTTGCGGGGCCAGGATAAGTTGAACGAAGATAAGCACTGCAAAAAAATAAGTCATGAAGATTCTCCTATGTTAATAATCGATTTCAAAAACTCTAGCCTCCGCGAACACCGATCCGTTTGGCGCCTGGAATCGGGTATTCTTGAGCACCCGATTCCCTCGCACCGCTTCCTTGACAGTTGGTAACTGCAATGGCTGTACTCATGCAACGATATAGCCTAACACTTCCGACGGGTGGCAAAGGGAATGCTCTATTTGCCCGGAGCCGCTAATAGACGGCGAGTCCGCCAGAGGACGGATCCGTCCACAAATCGCTCGTGCGATTTGATGGCGGAGACAAATAGACCTTGTCCTTTGACAGGACCCGGCGGTGGACAAGTGACCATTGAAATATAATGCTTTTTTGAAAGATCAGTATTGTTTATAAATATAGCACTAATTTATGATTAAATCAAGTATTGATTAATTATACTTAAATTTGATTAAAATGGGGAGTCGCCGCTTATTTGGATAAGCTTGGCATCGTTTTCTTCTATTTTAAAAGTAAAACCGGCATCGCCGGAGCTGGTTTGGCTGGAGCCGGAACTGCGGCTGACTGCTCTTTTTTGCCAGTGGGTCTTAAGGAACACTTTGTCATTTTCTGTGAGCGCATGGTCCACGGTGATCCTAAGCTCGGTCTGGTTAAAATCCTTGAACGATTTAGCCGCGCGAAACTTAAGATCCGTATGGTTCAAGCTCGGACTCTCACTGACATTTCCAAAAAAATGATCCAGATTATTCTCCGTGTAGGCCATTCGCATTTGCTCAAGCGCATCCTCGGCTTTCATCTGCATATCTCTTTTGATAGTTCTTTTGGCGGAATCACGAGTTTGGGGCGGAGCTGAGCCGGAGGCGGAGGCGTTAAACGTCAAGGCCAACACAACAATAAATGTCGCTGCAGAAAATAAATTCTTCATCAAAATCTCCAGGTGAGCTGCGATTCCAGATTATCTTCAGAATAACGCTGTGTCGAAATATCATGGACGAACCCGGTGTGCTCGTAGCTCAGCCTCCAATTCAGGTCCTGCTGCACAGGCAATTTATAATTGAGCCCCAAATACCCGTTCCATTTGATGGAATCAGAATCATGGGCCAGGCGACTGGCGGTTGATACCGAGAAACGCTGATCCAACCTCAGCGCATCCGAGATATTGAACCGAACGGCTTCGTTCAATGTATGCGTGAGATCTCTTCCCTCCAGTTTCGGGAGGTCCGCGTATTCCATCTGATATTTCAGCGAAGGCGAGGCATCCACTCCAAACCATTTGGTTTTTGTTCGAAGTCCCGCGTAAGCGGCATTGGTGAGCCGGTTATTTGTTTTATCGCGGTCATCATCTTCGTCCACGATGGACCAACCTGCCGAATAATTGATCTTATCTATTCTAAATTCGTTCTCCAATCCGACCGTGTTCGAAAGAAAATCCGTTTGCAGCGACGGATCATCATCGGACACTCGGCTACGCTCCTCCCAATAAAATCTCAGATTGTATTCTTTCCACCACCACGCGTCAGAATCGGGCACCCAATTGATCTCCGCTTTAGGCACCTGCGTCATCGTGCTTTTATTGAGCGCACTTTTATCGAGCTTATCATACATCATGCGATAACCCGCGTTGCCGCTCCATTCTTTATTCCATTTATGGTCCCATCGGCTTGTAAAATTGACACGGTCAGGCACCGCGCCGCCTGCAAGCGTATTAAAACCGGCTGAGACCCATTCATAATTGAGCCGCATTTTGTCCATTTTTGAGAATTTTGTGACGGAGTTGACTCTCAAGGCGGTCCCCGTGTCCCTGTCAACACTGGTAAAAGGGCTTACATCCGCATCTATCCAGCTTTTCGCGAATTCAGACTCTATATCCGTGATGCCCCATAAAAGCGCGTGGCTGGTGATGCTATTTACGTAATTCTCGGTGTCCGCGACGCCGATTTTATTGTCAATGGAGCTGGCGTCATCTCCGACATGGGAAAAATTGTATCCCACATGCAGATCTTTTACGAATAGCGCCTGCTTCGTGATTAAAAAATCTGAACGCGCCGCAGTTGTGTAGCGTCTATACTGTTGACCTTCTATATCTCTTTGCGAAAAACCAAAAGCGCCTTTAAGTTCCACCGTTTCATTTTTAAATTGACCCTGTACGCCCTTCAAGGCCTGCTGAGCGGTGTATTGGGAATAATCTGCGAAAAAATCACCGCCGGTAAAACGAAAATAAGAATTAAAAAGCTCCGCGGTCCAGCCCAATACATGCACTCCATCATAGCGGTCAATCTGATTATCATGCGTTTGACGCAGGTGTAGGTCGCCTGTGAAGCTCCAATCAGACGGCAGTGGACGTTCTGCGTCTAATTGCAATTCTTGCGTGAGAAAATCGCCGCGCTGGAGAAGCGTCCGATCACCGGAGCCGCCTGTCCAATGCAGAGCTCCCAGCAGGGAATACTCACCGTGAAAGGACTCCTCAGTCACAGGGTCGTTGAGCGCAAAGGAAATGCCCGGTGATAAAATAAATATTGCCAGGGCTATGACAAAAACTTTGCGAAACAGCGATATTTTACAGAACAAGATAGGTCTCATTGGTCGTAGCGTCATCTCTGTTTGTAAAAACAAACTCATTATTCGGGTCCAGTACGAATCTCAGATTGCCAGTGTAAGTTGTTGTGAGAAGTACAGAGTTTGAGGTTATCAACGTATTGTGTTGCCCCGCGAGGAGATCGCCGCTTCCGCTAAGCGAAAAACTGGTGGTGCCGCTCGTCGCTTCCACCGTGAAGGAAACACCGTGCAAGGAAACATTCGTAGGGTTACTGATCAAACGAACGTTCATTTGAAAATAATAGCTCCCGGTTCCAGGCAATGCATTCAAACTGTAGGCAGTGCCGGACAGGACACCTTGGACAGAAGTGATCTCTATAGTGACCGGCACAAACTCGCCGTTGGCGTCTCCCACATCGGCGCTGACCAAAAGCATCGCCGTCTGTTTCGAGGTGCGATCGCCCGAATCTTCGGAAGACTGCAACGCATCGACAACAGCCGACGATACGCCCGATGCCGCGGAAACTTCTGTTGAGCGTGCCCCAAACAAGGGATTGGATCCGCGCATCGCTTTTAATTTATAGCGGCCATTCTCATAGGCAAAAACAAATTCTAAGTTCTCGCCTTTGGTTGTTAATTGAGTGGAAAGTGCGGTTGGTTGGTATTGAAGCTGCCAATCGGCCTTCACCGAAATACCTCCCGGGATCTTCACACTGCGTTTTATATATATTGAAAGCTTCATGCCGTCATAATCGCGGAAATCGCGCTGGGAAAATTCCTGCAACTCTCCCAAATTGGGAAAATCATCGGATACATACGAAAAAAATCTGCTGGCTTCTTCGTTCTGATAGGCATTGGCCATATCCAAAAGCGCTTGCTCCGCCTGCGCAGGATCAAGATCCGGGCCCACGAAACCCTCGGCGCCACCGGATGTTTCCGCCGCAACGGCCTTATTCACGTCGGTTTCTATATCACCCGCCGTTTCCATTTCCCGCGTCGACATGCGCTCGGGCTCTTTGGGCTCCTCTCCTGCTTTAACGATCTGTGTCTTTTCTAAATTATCCAGCGTAACCGCACTCCCGGCCGGCTGCCCGCTGGCATCTACGGCTGAAACAGAAACCCTGGAGGATGAAAGATTGTAAACCTTGGTACCAACATCATCGTTATGAGTCGTGCGGTACACACTCCCTCGCACACTCGCGATGGCCGTCGGCGTCTGCACCTCAAAAGCGCCGTTCGTGGGCAGGGCTTTCAACTTAGCGTAGACGCCGCCCAGTTTTAGTTTTAATTTTAAGTCTTGTTGCGAAAGCTGGCTGATAGTGACTTCCGAATCGGCTTCTATGCGTGAAACGTTCCGGTGATTATTGTCATATTGAAGGTCCACGTAGCTGGAAAGCCCCACTTCCAAAAGATCCCCTTCATGCAGCTCGTCGCCCTTTTTTACCGGCTTTTCTGCACCCGCGGCATCGGTCACGGTGGCAGTGCCTTCTATATTTAAAATAGAACACACGATCGCGCGGTCAACT
>JAHFFI010000001.1:0-42715 GCA_023248025.1 Candidatus Omnitrophota bacterium | reverse complement strand
GTCAACTGCCTGCCCATTGCTTGCAAAAACACCCATGACCACTACAGCGATCAAAAGCAGAACCAGCCATTTTTTCATCGGTATCAACGACCTTTCATCAAAATTTAGAGGAAAATTAAAAATGCTAAAATAAATACGTTTAACATTAGAACATAATTACTTTGATAGGGCAAGTTAATTTTTACATGCTAATACGTAAGAAACAGTAGTTCCTAATTTATGGCTTGAGGGAAGGCCGGAAAAATAGGAAAAGCGCCAGCAGAACTGCCGCGGCAAATGACATACCCGCGCTCACCAAAAAAGCTGTTTTGGCGCCTCCCCATTGCCAGAGCGCACCAAAAAGAAGGCTTGCCGGAAGCGCGCCCAGGCCTACGACCAAATAATACCAGCCATACACCTGCCCTCTCTCGCTTATTTCAGAATAATCGGCAAGAATCGCCCTTTCGCTTCCTTCAGTGAATCCGTAAAAAAAACCGTAAAAAACAAAAAGTGCCCAAACGTGCCAGGCCTGGCTGGCCAGCGCGAAACCTACGTACACCAGCGTATAAATAATCCAGCCTGCGAGAATGACGCGTCGGCGGCCGAAACGATCCGACAACATGCCAAGCGGTAGGGTTGTGATAGCTTTCACAAGATTAAAAACCATCCAAATAACCGGAAGGAATGCTGGTGCGACACCTAACTGGCTTGCCCTCAAAAGAAGAAAAGCGTCTGACGAGCAGCTTAAGATAAATAGAAAGAGTACCCCCAAATAAATGCGCAGACGGAAATCCTTAGGGGGTGTGAGCTTGATCTTCTTTTCAGCCAGCGGTCTATCCTTTGGTAAAACTTCCTTCACTTTCCAAAAAACGAGGAGTGTGGCAAAAATACCCGGAATGGCGGCTATCCAAAAAAGTTGCCTCAAGTCCTTAATAAACCACAAAAGCAGAAGTGTTGCGGTGAGCGGCCCCATAACCGCCCCCGCATGATCCATCGATCGCTGGAGACCAAAGGCTTTTCCGCGCTGATGGGGCTCCACCGAGTCCGCGATCAAAGCGTCGCGAGGAGACGTGCGTATCCCCTTGCCGATGCGATCGGCGAAACGCACGAAAAATACCACCCACGGAGTCGAAGCCAGCGCCATAAGCGGCCTTGAAAATGACGAAAACGCGTAGCCGCCCAACACTAGTTTTGAACGGTCCCGCACACGGTCCGCCCACAGGCCCGACATGAGCGTAAAAAAAGCCGCCGCAGATTCCGCGAAGCCTTCCACGAGACCGACAAAACTCTGCCCCGCGCCGAGTGTTTGAGTAAGAAAAATCGGCAGCAGCGGATAGATCATATCGCTTGAAACATCGGTGAGAAAACTAACAACGCCCAGGATGAATACCTGGAAAGGAACGCCTTTGAGCTCTTTTTTCATATTCTGATTGTATACCGCATGAAAACAAAAAAGCCATAGCGGAATTAACCGCTATGGCTTTAGTTTTGTGACTGGCGGGTTTAGGAGATCTTCCTGACCTTTGAGGCTTGTTCGCCCTTGGGACCCATGGATGTCTCAAACTCGACCACTTGCCCTTCGGCAAGAGTCTTGAATCCTTCGCCTTCGAGAGCGGAGAAATGCACAAACACGTCGCGCTTTCCGTCTTCCGGAGTAATGAATCCATAACCTTTTTGGTCGCTAAACCACTTCACTGTACCTTTGGCCATTTTCATATCCTATCTGTCTTATTACTTGTTGAATTCTGTCTTTGTACTTACTCCGCCATTGGCGGATCCGCTTTGGGCGGAAAAAATAAAAAAACCACGATTCAAGTAAAAAATCGCGGTTTCGAAACACTTATTCTTGCAAGTCTTCAAAAACAACCTTTTACTGAACTACGCCGCAATCATACGCTGTTTTCCGTCCAAAGTCAAATTTTTTGATGGAAACTCCTGTAACCGCCTAAAAACAAATACCCCAAAAAATAAGACTGAGCACGATACGGTAAACACCAAAAAGGGTAAAATTATTTTTTTGTATATAGAAAAGAAAAAGTTTAATGACAAACATCGCGGCAATTAAAGAAGTGATAAAACCCGCTCCTAAGAGAGCCCATTCGCCGTGATCATACCCATGCGCGGTTTTCATAAGATCCAGTGCAGAGGCCGCCAAAAGCGTGGGCACCGCCAGGAGAAATGAAAATTCTACGATGGTCTTGCGGCGCAACCCCAAAAAAAGACCTCCGAGAATAGTGGCGGCTGCGCGGGAAACACCCGGGACCACCGCGGCTGCCTGAAAAAATCCTATCAGGACGCAGGTCTTCCAAGGGATCATTGCGATATCATCGGGTCCGCCCTCTTTTTCACGGTGGAAGCGCTCAAAAAGAATGATCAGGATGCCTCCCAGAAAAAGTGCCCAAAGCACCACTTGTTCGTTGGATAAAAAAAAGCCTTTGATGAGTTTATAGAAAACAAGCCCGATGATCGCTGTCGGCACGAATGCCGCAAAAACCTTCCCCCAAACCTGTGGTCGCAAAAAAAACCGCTTGCCGGTGATGCCCATGACCGCGAATATGGCTCCGACTTGGATCGCGATCTCAAAACTTTTCATGAATTCAGTCTGAGCGAGGCCAAACGCTTTGGCTGTGAGCATAAGATGTCCTGTGGACGAGATCGGCAAGAATTCTGTCACGCCTTCCACAATACCGAACACCGCCGCCTGCCAAAGATTCATCACAGTCCTTCGGTTTTTACGAAATCATTTAAAAGCGCTGGCAAGGGCGCCGAAAAACGCGACCGTTCGCGGGATCTTGGATGCGTAAAAACGATCTCCGAGGCGTGAAGCGCCAGTCTCGGCAGTTTAAGACGCGAAATCATCTCTTCGTCCAAACCGTCCATGACATATTTTGAGAATATATTGAGATCCACATAAATTTTGTCTCCCACGATCGGGTGTCCCAAAAGCGCCAAGTGCACGCGCAATTGATGTGTTCTTCCCGTCAGAGGCGTAAGCTTCACTCGTGAATAGTTCCCGCTAGAGCTGAGCACTTCGTAATGGGTATGAGCCCTCTCGCCTTTTTTGGCGTCCCACACGCGAATGGTTTGGAAACCGGAGGTCGCGTCGTATCCCAAAGGATAGGTCATTTCACCCTGGGGGTTCGCCGGACGCCCAAAAATAACGGCTTCATAGGTTTTCTGCACTTGGCCGGCTAGAAATTGTTTACCCAAAGAACGCGCCGCATCATAATTTTTGGCGATGACCAATACTCCGCTTGTTTCCGCATCCAGCCGATGCACGAGCTTCATCGGAACATCCTTCCATCTCGCGTCGTTCTTCAAGAGCGTGTGCAAATTAAGCTCAGAATAAGCGCCGACGGGATGCACCGCGAGGGGTGCGGGCTTATCGATGATGAGCAGATCTTCGTCTTCGTGAATAATGCGATACTGCGTATCAATATAAAAATTGTCCCGCAAAACCGCCGTCTTAAACGTCATTCTCATCCATGTGAAATTTGTGCAGGATTCTATGAATGACCGGAACAAGAATAATGCTCATGCCGGCGATGAATAGCAGGCCGCTGAAAAGCGCGTAGAAAGACGCGAAGAGTTTTGCAGCCACGTTGGTCAGTGTATCGACCGGTCCCATGCCTCCCAGGATCATGGAAGCATTGAGAAGCGAATCGACCCAATTCAGGCCTGCCAGCCAGTGATAACCTGCGACGCCGATGGACAGCGCGCCCGAGACCAGCGCGCCGACAATACCGATATGAACAACCATTCTTCTGATAAACGCGCTCATCGGAACTAATTTCTCGTTTTTCTGCTCGAACATAGTTTGGCCTTTTTTATTTACGTCTCATGAATCGGCGCTTTTTGACCCTGTGCTTCACCACAAATTTCCCGGTCTTCTTAATCCTTTTGACATTATTTTTTTTCTGAATACTCTTACGCTTCACGGTCTTCTTCGCAACTTTTTCTTCCTCAACCGTATTGGGAGTCATCTTCTCAAACCCGGGAACAAATGGCGGTATCTTTTCTTTATAAGACCCTCCGGCGCTTTTGTATGCGATAGTCAGACTTCGAATATTCGCTTCGTATTCAAAAATACCGGCCCCATAAATTCTTTTTAAAAAGTCCGAGTGGTCAATGATCTGCTTTTGGGAATCAGAAATGGCAGCCTGAAGTGCAGCTTCGTCATATTTTCCAATGGAAGCTTGGCCGAGCGCGGGACCCTGCTCAATATAAGCCTCTCCGCCTATACCAAAAAATGTGATACGGCCTGCCGCAATCTCAACCAGGTAGCGGGTCACGCCGGCTTTCGCAAGAAGGTCAACAAACTGAGGATATTTGATCTTGTGTTCTTGAGCCAGAGATAACGCGCTCCGAATCGCTTCAACAACGGTCGCTTCCAGCTCGTACCGAAATAAATGCCTTCGGCCCAGTTTTAGTTCGGGCTTCACAGTCAAAAGGGCCTTCAGAATTTTATCCTGAATATTCGGCGTCAATCGGCGGCCTTTGCGCCCTCTTTGCACCATCTTAAAAGTAAGCTGTTCGGTGGATGCTCTCACAATATCCGCGTTGCTGATGCCCAGTTGAGACATCAAAGAATCAAGCGGTTGCGCACCATTTTTATTTTCCATAATCGGTATATCATACCTCCGACCCAGTCCAGAGTCCAGGGCGGGGCGTGAGGATCTGGCCTAAAACTCAGGAGGGCTGTTTTTAACCCATTCAAAAGGATCTTCTGTCGGTAGATAAATGGAGTGAAGTGCTTCTTTTTCGGCGTTCCGTTTAGGCGGGAAATGGAAATAATCCGCCAAAACAAGGCTCGCGGGCGTCATCGACTGTACTGTCCCCCCTTGATTCACAGGCCATTCTTTATTGTAACCGCCGTTTTTAATTGCTAAGAGCACGGAATAGCCATCCTTGTATTCTGCCAGCGTTAGGCGATCGCGATTACGCGCGTTGGCGTGAATGCGGTAGATATGGGAACCGTAATTGCTGATAAATACAAAGGTGCTGTCTTCGTACAAACCACGGGCGTTTAGTCTATCCATGAAATCTCCAATGACCTTATGCAAATACCCGATCTGTCCCGCCGCGAGGGCGTGTTTACGAATTCGGCTTTCTGTCGTGTTCAGCGTCCCCTCATTGTCCAGCGCAACGCTGTGACAGGGCTCCCATGCGAGTGGGTCCAAAAGTGCACCGCTGGCTTTATAAACATAATGAGAATGCGGATTGTGAATGTGCGCAAAGAAAATTCCGCCGTTTTTTTCTTTCACCGTATCGGCCTCCATCTCTTGTAGGATACGTCTGATCGCAAGGGCTCCGGTCATATAGAGCCCACGATTCTCGGGTCTATGAAAACGTCTTAAAATTTTAATAGCCGTTTTACTTCTGGAACTTTCAATAAAATTATTGAAAAGTACCCAGACCTTCCCGTGTAACGAAACAGGCAGTCCCGCGAGATAACCCACTGAATCTTCTTGGTATTTGAAGACTTTTTTTGCTGCAAACCCCAGCGTTTGGGAAAAATCCACATGCGGATTCTGGTAAATGTACACAGGGTATCCCTCGCGCGACAGTCCTTCAAGCAGCCTATTTTGTTTCAGCGCCACCTTCTCCATGAGCACCTGCCGGCCCTCTGTGCTCGCATTTAAAAGCGAGCCAATCGAAGCCCAAGCGGCGTTATAATTCGAATAGGCCCTGGGAAACACCTGAAAACCTTTATTAACGTAGTCCTTTGCAATATCCGGATAGTCCACAAGCCCGCCGTGCTCATCCAAAATGAATACAAAAATATGAGGTTTTTTCGCGGGTGAGCCCTGCCCTTCGGAAGACGCTCGGGATGAATAAAGGAAAGTTGGGTTTAAGAAGCCCAAAATAAGCACAAAAGCGAACGCAGCCCAAGAAACCGTTAAAAATATTCTCGCGACACGCTCGCGAAGTAAACACACCGCCAAAAAGACAGCCAAGGCCAGACGCCCCGACCCGACAAAAAAATCTAAATAAAACGCCAGCGTCAACCCATAAAAAATCCAAGACATCCCCGCCTGTCTGCAAACCCTCTGCACCGCCCAAAACCCTGCAAAAATAAGAACCCATAGTAAAAACGCTTCCGGTAAATAAACGGGATAAGAATTTTTATTGAGGAAATGCAATACCGGGATGGCAGAAATTAAAACGGCTCTCATCATAAGGAATATTTTACCGCTACGCTCCTAAAAAAAGCTAGCATACATTGAATTATCTTAATGTAAAATAGGTTCATGAAATTTTTGGGCTGGAAACATTTACGCTTTGTTTATTTCATCCTGCTCGCTCTTGTGTTCTTTTTGGCACTGTCATACGGCATTCCTCTTTACCGTTACCTGTCTCATCCGGTATTGGCTCAACAACCGGGACTGGGTAATAACACGCGGACGGATGCATTGTCATCACCGGAATCCCGCGGCAACACCCCCAAGATTGTCGGGATGTCCCAGGAAGCGCTTCTGAATGCAGACACCGCCATGCTGCCGCAGTTTAAGAACGCCGTCGATAAAGTGCGTCCAAATTCTCCTGAGGCATACACAGGACTGGGCTTGCTTTACCAAATGAAGGGTAAAAAGAACGAGGCCGCCGAAATTTATCTTAAGGCTATATCGCTAAATCCCCGATATCCGGACGCTTATTATCGGCTCGGGACCGTCTACCATGAACAAGGGCGTCTAAATGATGCGCTTGATTATTATCGTAAAACAATCGAGATCAAGCCCGACTATCTCAATGCCCACTTCAGCATGGGCGCCGTGTTGCAGTCGAAGGAGCGCTTATATGACGCACGGGACGTCTATATGAAAATTCTATCTTACAAACCCGGTGAATTTCAGGCTTTAAATAATCTTGGGATTGTTTACGAGGCGTTGGGTCGTTTTGGCGAAGCGCTGTGGGCTTATGAAGAGGCTGCAAAAAATGAACCTCGAAATGAAGTCGTGAAAAATAATCTGATTCAAATGCGGGAAAGTCATCCGGGTCTTAAACCCATAGCCGTTATTTTTCCCAAACCGGCCATGGCACCAACCGACGCGGCCGGAGAAGCTCCGACGATCGCAGCTAAGCCGGGCATCCATCTTTCTTCTCTGGAAAAAAGTTTTCATCCTGCCGTTGCCTACACGGTACTGCTTAAAAACCAGCACTCGATGACGGGTGCCATGAGCGATGAGACGCCTCAGGGTTTTTGGCTGGAAATAGACCGTGGGTCAAAAGTATTCGTCAGCCGCTCCGAAGTCGTCAGCATCAAGAAAAACGAATAGCAACGCCCTCAACGGATAGATCGGCGCCCGCTTGAGTTCTGCCTATCCCGCTAAGCCTGTTCGATCACTCCGCAAGCGATAGCAGCGCCACAGAGTTCTGGATTTCCCATGTTACCGGGATGAGCGTCATGATCCCTTTTAGCTCGCTTTTCTTCCGAGCAGATAATATAAGACCAGCCCTATCACGGGAATGAATACAATCACGAGTATCCAGAGTAGTTTCTTTCCGCCTGTCAGAGCGCTTTTCACAACCTGTAAAATAGCGAGGATGTCTAAAACAAGTATGACTAAACCAATGATTGCCTGCATGATTTTCTCCTTTTAGTTGTATGGGCCCCGCTGGCTTATTTCTTGAGAGCGAGTATCTCCGTCTTGAGACGAAGAGCGTGGGCGTTCCAAGACTGAAACTTGAGCGCGTTTTCCGCGTCCACAAGTCCCGCATCGTGGTCACCTTTCAGATGATACGCCAGTCCTCTCATAAAATAACTCTCCGCATCGTCAGACGCAATGCGTATCATCTGCGACCCATCCGCCACGGCGCCGTCAAAATGGCCTTCGACTATTCTGACATTGCATCGCTCGAAATAATAAGACCATTTGTCCGCATAAAGTTCTATGGCTTTTGAAAAATCCGCTTCAGCTTCTGCATTTTTTTTCATAAGCCGGTTGGCCAAGCCGCGATTAAAATACGCATCCGATGCTTTGGGCTCTAAAGAGACTGTTTTAGTCAGGTCCGCTACGGCCGCTTCCAGATCACCCAGTTCGAGCTCGGCAGTACCACGGTTGTAATAAGCTTTCGCGTCGTTGGGATCTACGCCCAGCGCTTTATTGGCTTTATAGATCGCCGTTTTAGGACTCGTTCCGGCATAAGAAGCGCCCATTACGCCAAGGAACATCACAAGCACCATCGCGGCCACACGACTAAAAAATTTCATAGAGCTCCTTATTATTTTATTTGCTGTATATCTTCAGCTGTTTTGTCAAGTATCTCGACCCCAACTATGGATATATCGTCATTTGGTTTTTCCGGCAGACACCAATGGAACACCTGCCGCGCCAAACTGTTAACGGTGTAGCCCAACGAGTAATCATTGATACTTTCATTATCCAGATGACGGCATGTCCGGTCTATTCCAAAATCCTCCTGCGCGTTGCTGCGAACTTCATAGACTCCGTCAGAAATCAGGAACAGCCGGTCACCCGGTTTCAGTTGAATGCTGCTTCTGTCATACTCCGCCTCTGCAAATAATCCGACGGGAGGTCCGTGCCCATCAAAAACTTCTGTTTTCGCACCGGCCGTTACGCGTATGGGACCGATGTGCCCCGCTGACGTGTACGTGAATGCAAGCGTCTCTAAGTCCAGAACCCCGTAAACCAGCGTAAAGGCGTGATTCACGTAGGGCTCCCGAGAAAAATGCCTGTTCATATATTCGACCAGCTGTTTAGGACAGTAATCATGATTTTTGATATACCCCGACAAAAAATGTGTCGCGGTGACGGACAAAAGAGCCGACGTTACCCCGTGACCGGTGACATCGAGGACATAAAGCGCTACGTGCGTGGGATCGATCTGTATAATATTGAGACTATCCCCGCCCAACTCGTCACAAGGTTTGTAAAACCAGGCTGAACTAAATTTTTCAGACCGGGGACTTTCGGCCGGGAAAAGCGATCTCTGAAACTCGGAGGCGCTTTCAAGTTCATTCCTCATCCGGATATTCAGATCTTTTAATTGTCGTTCCGTCTGCTTGATCCCCGTTAAGTCATGCCATACGGCGATCATCGCCTGTTTTCCGTCTATCTCGACCACGTTGAGCGTCACCTCTACCGGAAACGTCTCGCCGTCTACTTTTTGATGCACCCATTCAAAACGATGCCATCCCCTTTTACGCGCGATTGCGTCCATTTCCATTGATTTTTCCAGCGAAAGGCGGCCATCCGGTTGGTATTCGGGCGAAAAAATGCGGGGGTGCCGCGCCAGGACCTCGGACTTTGAACGGCACTTGAGAAGCGTCACCGCGGCGTCATTGCAATCCGTGATTCCATTATCCATGAAAATAAAATGAGCATCCGACGCATGGTCGAATAAGATCTGGAACCTGTCAGCGGCTATCGTTTTTTCCATTAATTCTATCTAGAGATTCGAGTGCGATCCGTCGCAAAAAGCGCCGTTCTTGGAACGTTTGCAGCCGCACCAGGCCACTTTCTTAGCTTCAGTGATCTCTACAATGACCGGGGTTTTCCCCGTATTTTTGGATTTATGACTTCCGTCGCAATAAGGTTGTTTGGCTGACTCGCCGCATGAACACCACGCTTTGCGTCCCGGTGTCTCGTCTATCACGTACGGAGCATTCTGTTTTGGGCTCATTTAAATCTCCTAATCGGGTAGGATCTGTGATTAATCTTCAGTCCGATCATTCTATCGCTATCCCTAGCGTATTTCAACCTTCTAACCCGGAAAATTATTTATTAATTTTTTCGAGAAACGAAGTCAGCATACCTTGTGTCGTATTTTCTGCGAGCCCGATTTGCCAAACAAGGCCTACGCGGTCTAACGAGATCTTCTTTCCAGTATTACGATGACAGCCTTCTTCATTTAAATCTCCTTAAAGGAATCGTCAGCCTTTTTGGCCAAAAACTTGCTTTAAAAGATCCGTTGTTCTCGCGGCCGGATTCTGGCGGATTTGTTTTTTCTGCGCTCCGAGGGTCAGAAAAAGACCGTCGAGTGATTTCTGAACGGTATAATCTTCGATGCTGGGAGCGGGAAACTTTCCGGCAAAAGGAATGGGCTGAACTTTACCCATGATCGCTTGATACTGGCCGGTCACCCCGTATTGCGACATCGTCTTTGTCACAATCGGCTTGTACACTTGGGTCAGTTGAGCGGTTCATGCTCAATATGAATTCATCTAGTTTTGGCCCGAAGCCGACTTTTCTCAGAAGCCCTTCTACCGGCCTAAGCTTCTCAGGCATAAGGACCCGGCTATCAGTATCCCTAATAATTTTTTACTGAGCATGAGCCCTTTATTTTTTGGATAACTTAAATACTAAATATTTTCTGACGTGCAATGCGCGCAGCGAATCGCCTTGATTGACACTTCCGA
Organism: Candidatus Omnitrophota bacterium; assembly: GCA_023248025.1. Classification (GTDB taxonomy): domain Bacteria; phylum Omnitrophota; class Gorgyraeia; order 2-02-FULL-51-18; family 2-02-FULL-51-18; genus JAHFFI01. Next base: position 32,355 of record JAHFFI010000001.1, on the reverse strand, counting down.
TAAGCAAAAACGACATTGCTTTGTCATCGGAGCTTTCGGAACCTCTACCGGTTTTGGGGTAAACTTAGAGACCTGACGAATCAGTATAAAAATCACGACGGCAACGATGAGGAAATTAATGATGCTATTTAGAAAAATTCCGTAATTGATTGTCGGGACTCCGACCGCTTGGGCTTCTTTCAACGTCGCGTACGATGTAGCACTTAGATTAATGAACAGATTCGAGAAGTCAACCCCGCCCATCAGGAGGCCGATCGGTGGCATCAGGACATCGGCCACAAGAGAGCTGACGATCTTACCGAACGCGGCACCGATGATCACGCCGACCGCCATGTCCAACACATTGCCCTTCATAATAAAATCTTTGAAATCTTTCAACATGGCAAGTTCCTTACCTTTTGGATTTAGACTAGAGGGCAGCCCACACGGTATGTGAGCTGCCCTCTGTTGTTTATTTAATTATCTAACTTCGATAACTGCTTCCGGCTTCGCATTCACATCAGCGACAAACGAGTCACTTGACATATCGCATTCGCTACCTGAACTATCTTTGACGTTGAGGACGACACGATAGTTTCCCGCTTTGTTGTAAACGTGGTTCGTTCTCGCACCTTCTGCTGATTCGCCATCACCAAAATCCCAGTGATAGGTCAAACCAGTGCCGGTGGATGCTGAACCGTCAAACACGTTGTCTTTTCCAATGCAGCAAACCAGGTTTTCACCGGCATTCGCCATCGGAGATTCTGTAACCGTCACTGTGGTTCTGTCGGTAGCGACTGAGCAGGAAGAACCCTGTCCGTTGTCGGCCGTTACGGTGACAGAGTAAGTGCCCGGTTTGGAATAGGAGTGGCTAGCGCTGGATCCACCTTCAGCTGTCGCACCATCACCAAAATCCCAATGATATTTCGCGGAACCCGTGCCGTTGGCGCTAAATCTTAGCGCTCTATTGACACAAGTTGAGCTCTTTCCGTCGGTGGATAATTTCACATCCACGCGGTCCATGATGGAGGCTGTGGTAGCAGCAGAGGCGGTTGAGCACTCCGTCGCTTTACCGTCATCGACCATGAGACGAACGCGGTAATTACCCGGCTTCTGGTACGTGTGGGAGGTTCTAACACCTTCCCCTGTTTCTCCATCGCCGAAATCCCATTTATAGCTACCCACACCTGAAAGAACTGAACCGGAGGCATCAAACGTGACCGGCTCTCCAAGACATGCTTTGGCTTCAGGACCCGCATTGGCCGTAGGAGGAAAATTAGCGCTGACTTTTGTTACCGCTGTTCCATTGCCGCAGATCTTTCCGGACTCATCCGTAACCGTCAGAGATACGTTAAAATCACCGGCTTTATCGAAGCAGTGTTTGACCACGGTCTGTTCACTGGTTGCGCCATCACCAAAATCCCACGAGTACGTCAATTTCTGTCCGTTTCCCGAATAGGATTTCGTTCCGTCGAAAGTATAACAATTGCATCGGCCCATGGGAGCGTTAGGTTCAGCCACGGGTGCCACAACTCCCGTTGTTCCATAATCGAAAGGACCTGTAAATGATCCACGGCCCGGATGTTTGTAGTAATGTTCGCCGTCTTTTCCATGCACGCTTTTATTTGTGTAGCCTTTTATGGTGGAATGTTTTTCGACCGATTCCGCCATCGCATTGGACGAGAAGCAAAGGGCTAACGCCATCGCTGATAATCCAATTTTTGATAGGTGTTTCATTGGTTCGTTTCTCCTTTTTTTGAATATTTAGTAAGTCTACAAACACAATCCATTGCCATACTGGATTTGCTGTATCGTACAAGGTACTCATTATGGATAGATTTGTCCAATATTATTTTTTGATTAGAAATATTAAGAAAAAAAGCCCTTCTGCCTTATCGGCCGAAGGGCTTTTCATCCTATAAAACTCCCCGAATTAGCTAAACAAGTACTTAATCCCGCCGCCGACCATCCAATAATCAGTGTCGCTGTCGACCGTGATAGACGCTCCCGTAGTGGTGTTAGTCGCCGAGACGTTCGAGTTTGAAATGACGTAGGACGCTTCAAAATTAACCATCCAATTTTCATTCACAAACCAATCCACACCGCCTCCAAATTTTGCAGCGAAGCCCGTGTCTATCTTGACGTCAACGTTGGAAACGTTAGATTTGACATCCCAAAAAATGGCACCCAAACCAACGACGCCGTATGGCTTCCAGTCATTTTGATTGGGGATCCTGACTATGATATCCCCGAACATTGGGAAAGCGTTTTCATCAACGTCTATACCGGAATCACTTTCACTGAATCCCGCCCAACCGCCTTCAAACCCCAAAGCGATCCAGTCCGTCACGCCCTCCGATATTGAACCGCCCAAGTAAACCGCGTTATCAATATTACCGTCCGTAGGTATCGCCCCGGACGCATTAAAACCGATGTCCGTCTTGCCGACTCTATCGGATGCGGCAAACGCACATTGCGCCGCCAATAAAAAAAGCGCCAAAAATAACCCTGATTTCTTTATCATTCGAATCCTCTCAATTTAATTTGCTTGATGCTTCAAATACCCGGCAAGAGTAGGTTAACTCTTGATACTTTGCCTGTCAACAGGACTTGCCATTTTCATTTACCGGATACTCCCCCGACTGGACCTACCTGCCGTGTAAGGGCAAGCCAGTGTTTCTTACTTTTTCCAACTGACTCTCTTTGGCGACTGCAAAGAATAAGACCACACAAAATAATATGGAGGAACCCACGGTGCCAAAGTTGATCCCTCCTTTCGCGATCGGTTTGGTGAGAAAATCTCCAAAGGTAGCGCCAAAGGGTCTAGTCAAAACAAATGCCAACCAGAACAGCCACACTTTAGAGATTTTTGTATAAAAGTGCATCAGAGTTATGATAGCCAGCGCCACTGATATTATGATCGCGCTGTGAGCAAATCCAAGACCCAAATTATCGGCCATAAAATCTCCGGCGGCCGTTCCCAGTGTATTGGCGATCAAAAACGCCACCCAATAAAATACCTCGACTGAAGATGTGGAAATATATTCGACATTGATTGATTTCTCCTTTGTGTGCCAAACAACAAGGATTATCAATAACATTATTATCAAAACGGCGGATCCTATCGCGTACCCAAGACCTAACGTACGGTCGATGAAGTCAGATATTGCGGTCCCTGCTATCGCCGATGCAGTAAAAGTCGACCAGTAAACAATCGGATGATAGCCTTTCAACAGCAGTTTTACTAAAAGTAGTATAAAAAATAATCCCATGAAGATCAGGATGGTTTGTCCGTAACCCAGATTAAAAGTCATAGAAAACATATCTGCGCCTGTTTCACCCAATGTCGTGGACGCAATTTTGATAATCCAATATAAAAAAATAATGTGGGGAACTCTGTTCATATCACGGTCTCTGATTTGTACATCATACCAGGTTCCGTCTACGTTTATGCGTCTATGGACTTACAAATGTTCATGTTCATCTCTGCGAAATTCCAATTGACCAATTTGTCCAGAATCGTCTTCAAGTAATCACCTCGCCGGTTCTGATAATCTAAATAATAAGCGTGTTCCCACACATCGAGAGTCAAAAGCGCTTTTCCCTGTCCTTGAGATAGTGGATTCTCGGCATTGGATGTTTTGGTTATCTTGAGCACACCCTGGTCCTCCACGAGCCATGCCCAGCCGCTTCCGAAATCCGTCATGCCCGCTTCAACAAATTGCTTAAGAAAATTTTTATAACTGCCAAAGTCGGCTTCGATTTTCCGGCCTAACTCCCCCGTGGGTTTACCGCCTCCTTTAGGCGACAGGCTGTTCCAATAAAAGTTGTGATTCCAAACTTGGGCCGCATTGTTAAAAATACCCGCTTTGTCGGCATGCCCGGCGGTTTTAACGATTAGTTCTTCAAGCTCAAGCTCCTCAAATTCAGTTCCCGATACAAGCTCATTGAGTTTATCAACGTAAGTTCGATGATGCTTGTTGTAGTGATAATTGATCGTTTCTGCGGAAACAAAAGGCGCTAACGCATTTTGTTCATATGGAAGGTTTGCCAGAACAAATGATTTTGCTTTGGTTTGGATCATGAGCGGCCTCCTCGTTTATCTAATAACTCAAGCGACAACCGGAAACAGAGTCCGGCTGCCGCTTGTTTTAACAATTGCCTTTATTACGCTTCCGTCGGTAATCCCGCTTCTTTCCATTCCTTGATGCCGCCTTCATACGCGCTCACATGGAATCCTTTACCGACAAGCAGCTCCGCCGCATGTTTTGATGCGTTGCATGCACTGCCTGCGCAATAAGTGACTACCTCTTTTGACTTATCCAGCTCACCAAGCCGGGCATCCAACTGATCCAAGGGTATTCTTTTCGACCCTTTGATGAACCCGAGGCTGTAATCTTTCGGATCGAGAACGTTGACAATTTGTATGGGCTCGTTGCCTTGGATCTTCTTATTCAGTTCTTCTTTGGTAATCAGTTTGGCATTACTCGTCGAAACTGCTTTTGCATTGGTTTCTGTTCCCTGAGTCATGGCAGTTTCCTTTTTTTACGGTGTGTTATTTAATATATCACTATCTATTTATCGGATGATTCTAACCAGCTGGACATCTTCATGGTCCGCCAATTGATAAACCCGGACTTGATTGCCGACTCTGTAGCTTGTGATCATTCCCTGTCTCACGAGCACGGTTCTCTCATTGCCATGAGTGTCACGAATGACCATCCGGCTTCCCTGAGCATCGACTCTTACGACGTATCCATCGTGCCTTCCCATGTTTCTAACGGTTTCAATCGTTTTGGCTTCTTTCAGGTCCGTCATCAGATGGATCCGCACATAATCATCGACTCTGTAAGTACTGATCATTCCCTGTTTCAGCTGCACTCTTCTTTCTCTGCCATTGGTGTCTTGCACAACAATCTGGCTTTTTGACATATCGACCCTGATGATTTCGCCTTCAAAATCTTTCGGGTTTTCTTCTATAGTTATGATCGTCAGATCTGCCGTTGGACGAATCTGGACATAATCACCCACTCGGTAACTATTGATCATTTCTGATTTGACCAGCACTTGTCTGTTTGCGCCATTGACGTCTTGGATAGTGATGTGGTTTTGTGAGTAATTCACCTCCACAATCCTTCCTTCAAAAGCTCCTGCGATCGCTTCCCTTGTAATAATCACCGGTGTTTGTTGCAGAACAACCGTCTCCGTTACGACCGGCTGAACCACAACCGTTGGCCTATTCACGATAACATTGCTGTTGTCATCCACCGTCACCGTCGTCGCCGCTTGGGCATTTGATGAAACCAGCAAAAGCGAAGCAATAAATAGTGAGCCATACATTTTCTTTATAAAACTTCCGTCGAATTGCTTCATCACACCACCTCTTTTTGTTTTGACAACATTAATTTCTCAAGTTGATCTCGCGGAGCTGACGTTTACGACCAATTTAATAATCGCCAACAAGGCTATGGCTCCTACGGATGCCATGATAACGGCCCCGAAAAATCCATATGCCGACAATCCGAGCGCGCTGAAAATCCATCCACCCAATTCAGCGCCGATGATACCTATCAAAATATCACCGAAAATCCCAAAACCACGGCCTTTCACCAGCACTCCCGCCAGCCATCCGGCGATCAAACCGATGAACAAAAACACCAACAGACTTTCTAGGTTATTCATGTCTCGCTCCTTTGTTAACGTGTGAACTGCGTTTCTGTCAAAAATGCTGGGGATACTTATTTTTTGTTCAATTTCGTAAACTTAGCGCCTTCAAGCGTAAGGTTGTACATAAGCCCCTTCTGCCCGATGATGAACGCAATGATTGGCTCGTTGAGCTTAGCGGTATCTACCGATCCACCCGCACCGAGACTAATAACCGCGATAGAGGCATCCGCGCCGGCTTTCCAGTTGGAAGTCGTTCGAAGACGATTCAACACCTCGTCCTGTGTAAAAAGTATAATAATGGATTTTTTCTGGGCACCGATCTGAAAACCAATCGAAGCAGCTGCGGTGCTGTAATAATCAACCGCCTTGCCCTTGATTAAAAGTGCGCCCTCGCCGTATTCGCCGCCAATCCCGAACCCTGCCTTGAAAACTCTCGGAAAAACCAGCACGCCTTTCGCATCCTGAACGATTTTCTTTCCATCACCCACTTCTTTATAGAAACGATTGAGCGTCACATCCACGCTCGTATCAATCTCTCGGGCTGAAGCCGCCCAAACCTCTTTTGTCATTCCACCCGTAAGCGTCAAACCGATCGCTAATAATCCTAAAATTCCGACAACCTTTTTTCCTGCGATTGGTTTTTTCATCGAGTTATGTCTCCTTTTTTCTAAATGATTAATCTCTTCTGTTTCGGCCTTATCAATTTTGTAATAACAGCCGTCACAGTTTGTAAAACCTGCCCGGACGCGAACCCCGCAAACCCTGCAGGTTTGATAAACGCTAATCAAGCTCTCGCACATCCGCCTCTTCCAGCGGGCCGTTCAACATACTGCACTTGTGGCTGCGAGGGACTGGTTAACGTGTTGACTAAAGCATTTCCAATCACGTTCGTGCCCGCCCCTATCAATGCGCCTTTTCCAGCACTGCCACCGGAAGTTCCCGCGGCAACCGCACCCACGCCAGCGCCCACGACGGCGTCTTTTAAAATTGCTTTATTCGGGTCTTCCTGGGAATAATATTCTTGGCCGCTCACCTTGGGCAGCGTCCAGGAAAATGCAAGTTCCATCATGATAAACACCGCAAAAAGAATTCTTAAGTTTTTCATATTTTTCCTTTTATGTTTAAACCGCCTCCGCCGCCACGTAAGCCGTTGCCGGTTCGAGGACCGAGAAAAGTTCCATGCCCTTAGGATAAGACAACGGCGTTTGAAGCGAAATCAGGCCAAGTGCTTGACCTTTTATAGGGGGAAATACCTACCGCGTTATAGGGAGGGTTTTGTGAGTACTAGGAATTACTTTGCGACCATTGGATGGCGTTCTGAACCAGTTCGGACGAATCCTTAAGATCCAGTTTCAGTTTGATATGCTCACGGTAGGTTTCCACAGTCTTCACGCTGCGAGAGAGCCTTTCAGCGATCTGGCGCGTTCCCAGACCCGTTCCGATCAGCCGGAATACTTCCAGTTCCCGGTCACTCAGCTGGTCAACGGAAGAACCCGCTTTCTCTGTTTTTTTACTCGTGAAGTTTCGCAAAACCTTCGATGACATGAAATCACTTAAATAAACTTCGCCGCCGAGAATGCGGCGGATCGCCACTAAAACCAGATCTGTCGCTTGCTGCTTCATAACATAACCTTTGGCTCCGGCTCGAAGCACGCGTTCGGCATAGAATAACTCATCGTGCATGGACAACACCAGCACCAAAACCTTTGGGTAACGCGCGTGAATATCCTTGATAAGTTCAAGGCCGCTTTCATTTTTCAGCGAAAGATCCACCAGCGCCACATCGGGCTCATGGCGCTTTATAAGTTCCAAAGCCGTGTGTATGCTATCGGCCTCTCCACAAACCACAAGGTCTTTCTCCAGATTGATCAGTTCGGCCAGTCCTCGACGCATGATCGGATGGTCATCGACGAGCAAAATCCTCACTTTCTTGCTTTTTACCGGAGAATTTTTTTTAATTTTTTTCATTTTTTGCTAAACTCCCGTTCGTCAGAATAGGGGAATGAGCAGGAAACGATCGTTCCCCCGCCCGTGTCTCGGCCGACCATAAACCGCGCGCCAATCATCCGGCCGCGATAGCGCATACTGCGCAAACCCAGGCCCGGCGCGTCTTCATCTTTAGCCTGAAATCCAATTCCATTATCCTGAATTGTCAACAACCCAATTTTTTTAGTAACCGCAAGAGTGATTATCACCCGTCTGGCCTTCCCGTGCTGAATGGCATTGTTCACCGCTTCCTGGACAATCCGGTAAAGGTGGGTAGCCAGTATCGGCGAATACTCGTGCTTAAGCTTTATGCTTTCATTATGAACAAATACACAGGATATTTTATAAAGCCGCGCAGTCGTAACGGAAAATTTTTCCAATGCAGCCGCAAGACCGGGCACCTCAACTTCCACCGGTGAGAGTCCTCTGGCCAGATCACGTGTTTGTTCAATAGCCTGGCTGATCAACTCGGCAATTTCGAAGGCCTCAGCCGATTCGTCAGGCGCCTTGGCAGACAGCTTAACCGCCAAAGCCTTTGCGATGAGCGCGATACCCGCCAACTGTTGGCACAAACCGTCATGCAGATCCTGTCCGATCCGCCGCTGCTCTTCTTCGATAGTTTCCAAAATAGCTTTTTCCACTTCTAAGTGTTTACGCTCAGTAATGTCACGGATGTTGCATTGGATCACTTTAATGCCATTGGCCAAGTAGACGTTGCTCACAAACTCCACATCAATGTAACGTCCGTCCTTCGTCTCAAGGGGCAAATCTTCGTACCGGATATAGCCGTTCCGCTGCAATTCTCTGAATGCGCCTTTCGACTTTTCTACATCGTGAAACAGGCCGATTTCCCAAAGTCTCTTACCCAAAAGTTTTTTCTGAGTAATGCCTAATAACTTAACTAGGAACGGATTCACATCGGTGATGCGGCCCGTGCCAGCGTCTAGGATCAAAATACCGTCTTGAGCGGATTCGAATAGCCGACGGTACCGGATTTCAGATGACCGGATGGGTGAAACGTCGGGCACCTGCGCCGGCTTGGATAAGCGCTTTAGTTTAATCGATACCGGTTTCTTTAACCTGCTACGTTTCATGGTCTTATTCTACTCCTGATTGATGGGTATCCCTATCGGAAGTTTTGATTAAGTTGCCGCCTTCTCGAAGCTATAGATATCATAGACTGAGAACGGTACTTTCGATATCAGGAGAACTACTAAACTTTCTATCAGGGAAAAGCCATTTTTTATTGCCCAATTTCCTGTTTACATGCAGCTCTATGATCCTGTATGAGCTTAAGCGTTTGCACATCTTCGGTCGGAACCTTGCTCATGGCTTCCGAAAAAGCATGCTGTGCTTCTTCAGTCCGGCCCAATTTGCAGTCAATCATTCCCATGGTGTCCAGAATGTCATAATTTTTTTGAGCGCCATTTTTAAAAGCTGCCAAGATCACGTTTAACGCGTCTTCGTAACGGCCTTCTTCATAATAGATCCAGGCCAAATTGTTGCTTATCTCCGATCGACTTGGATTTTTATTCAAAAGTTCTTGATAAATAGTTTTAGCCTGCTCCGATCGATTGGATTTGCTATAGATATTGGCAAGGTTAAATTTTGCCGCGAGACTTTCAGGATTTTTTCTCAAAACTGACTCCACCCATTGCTCAGCCTGGTTTAGGTTTCCATTTTTTTCAAAAATTAGGGCAATATCAATGGACTGCGTTTCGTCTAATTCCCAATCCACTTTTTCCGGCGGTGAAACGATCAAGCTCCAAGTGTCCGCTTTTTTCCATCGCCGCCCGAACTCTCCGTAATCGATGGCTTGTGTCTCAAGAACACCCGTATTCGCGTAAAAAATCTTCAAAGCGTCATCAAAACCTTTGAGCACGACAAAATGATAGGTGTGGGCCCATAGGGTGCCCGAGTCGAGCATCACGATAGGAGGAACTCCCTTGCGAAGCCACTGCTTCAGATCCTCTTCGCTCTGCGCCTTATGAATCTCGCTCCAAAAACCGATCGTTTTCGCGTACTGCATGAGACTAAAATTAAAAACTCCGCCTGTCTTTGATTTGTAGAGTGCCTTGCTTATGGAGTCCGCATCGGCGCTTCTTCCCCAATAACGGCTCACAGACTCCAGTGCCGCGGGGCCGCACTGATAAGTCTTTTGTGCTACAGAGGGGACGTTCTCAAGATAAAAAGATTCGTGGGTTTCGAGTGCCACAGGGGGATTTACACGATAAGTGAATGAGGTCGCACAACCGGCCAAAAAAAATGAGCAGGATGATAAAAGAACCAATCTTATCATCCTGCCCTTGATCATCATTCTTGCGTTAGTTAATTCTCTGGTGGTTAGACAATCTGATGAAAATGATAGCCAATATCGCAATCACCAAAAGTGTGATAATAATACCTAATCCCGCATCTCCGGCGACTTTCACCGCGTCCGCCTTCTTCGCCACGCTGGCCAGCTGCGCATCGTCCAGTTGAGTCAGCTTAGCTTTTAGTTCATTTTGACTGATTCCCATCAGCATCAAATGCGCTCTCGCTTCGGGTCGGGACAACTCAGACATGATCTTACTCATCTGGGCCTGCCTTAAAGAAACGACGTCAAATGCCGTAACGGACGCGCTGGGCATAGCAAAAGCGTTGGAAGGCGGAATGCTGATAAAGATCGTCCACAACGCCAGTATCGTAACAAGTTTATGGTTTAACAAGAACTTTCTCATGATTATTTCTCCTTTGAGTACTGTTTGTTGACTAGGGTTAACCCTAGTCTTTTTTAGTTAAAAATGAAGCCCCGGAAACCGCCAAAACGCCCCCCAAGATGAGTAGCATGAGTGACCTATTGGTGGGCGTTCCATTAAAGAATCTGGAAAAATCCGACGCGACAGAATCCGCGGCGTTGAATCCATAAACCAATAAACACGCTCCCAACACCAAAAAAACAATTCCAAGACTTTTATTCATGGTTAGCTCCTTTTTTGAATTTCCTCTATCTTCATCATAGAACAAACTCGATTCTTTCGGTATCAGGGCAACGCCTGAACTTTCTATCGGGGATAACCTATCCAACTTGAACGTCGACAATCAGGGGCAGATGATCGGACGACATTCTTTCCAACTCCGTTTTAGGAACCTCTCTGTTGATCGTTTTAAACCTAGGCCCCACAAAAATATGATCGACAAGTCCGAGCGGATAAAAACTTGGAAGTGTTTTTAGAGGGCGTTGGCTATTTAATTCAAAATGAGTACTTTTAAGGACAGGCCCGATATTTTTGAAGATCTTTGACTGCGCCAAAGCATTGAAATCCCCACAAAAAATGACAGGATCCTGGCAAGTGGGGTTTCCCAACCAGTCCGGCCCTAAAAGAGCCTTCATTTGTAAAAGACGTTCTCGAGAAGAAAGGCTAAGGTGGGTGGTAAGAACTTGTATCTTGAGTCCGCGCACGTCGATTTCCACCCATAAAGCTCCGCGTGGTTCAAGAAAAGGTATTCGAGAAAGTTTAGGCAGACTCCCATTCCGAACAAGCCGCATAGGAAACTTGCTGAAAATAGCGTTCCCACGCTGGCCTTTCTTCATCGAAAGACAAGGATGAAAATGACATGCCATAGCCAATTTCTTAGCGATAACTTCTGCTTGATGAGCGTGTTCATTCGACCCAAGCTCCTGCAAGGCAACAATATCCGGATCATGTCTGGCAATGATCCCGGCTATTCGATTGGGAGAAATTTTTCCATCTCGGCCCATGCAGGCATGAACGTTATAAGTCATAATTCGTAGAATAGGGGGATCGGTCATATGGTCCGGGCTCTCCGGGATAGCGCTGGTATTCTCGTCCCCACGCTCCTGGGCACGAAAAGCGGCGTCACGAAGATCTTTTGTAGAAATTGTTTTTAGAGATCGTGCCAACGCTCCCATAGGCAACAAAGCAAAACCACTCGTCTCTTCAGGCCCTGGCCCCGCATGGCTTCCCTGCTCTGCATGGAAAGTAAGAGATTTGGACCCTTTTCTCCAGCCAAAGATCAGAAGTTCGCCCGCGTCCGGATGATGACAAAGCTCGACCAGATCATGAGTCACATCTTTAAAGAAAGGATGGCTCGCTTCGATGACCTTATCAGCCTCTTCAGGGAAAATATATTTTCCCTGCGTGTTCCAGGCAATTGCCCGACCGGGCCTGTCCTTCGTCATCACGAACGGGACCTTGGCGGACAAGACCAGGTCCCCGGCAAGCGCCTCTTTTTCCTCCGGGGAAAGCGGGTGCGGCGGGTAAATAAGTCCCACATTGCCCATCGCGGCAACCACGACGCGGGGTGCAGCATCTCTCTCTTTGGCTTCGGGCCGTGAAGATCCGGCTTCCCGCTTTTTCTCCGGCCTGTTTCTTAAGGTGTGAGCGCGCCAGTATGGATATCCTTGGCTAAACTCCAATCGCCATAAGCCGGAACTGGTCTGCTTTTTAAAAATCTCATTGACGGCTTCATCGATTGTCCGCCCGTTCTCTTCGTAGTAACTGATCGTATCTTCCTGCCCATGGTCCGAATAGACAAAAACATCATAGTGGCGCTGTTGGGATCTTTGCGCTGCTTTCCATACTTTCGCTATCGCGCCATCGATCCCTCTCAAAGACCAGTGAGCAAAAGCGGACTTGGAACCTCGATGATGAGCTTGCTCATCATACCCTGCCAGATTAATGTGGATCACCGGCAGCCCCCGGGCAATATCGATCTTCGCCCCCGCGCCGATAATCTCCCTTAGCAAAACACAAACTGCCACTCGGAGAGGGATATATCCTATTTCGCTCATGAATTTTTTTCCGTATATAATGCCACGGATAGAATCGACCACGGCTAAGATAAATTCCACCAGGATCAAAAACAAAGCACGGATAAAAATGTGAAGATTTAGAAAAATAACGAGGGGCATCCCTAATGGACTGGCTGTTTTCAACAAACTCAGCAAACTTCCCCATCCGACCGAAGAAACGCAGAAATGAGCTTCGTTGGCTCCACCCGTAAAAATATTGCCATAGGCACTACCCCCTTTCAAAAGAGGGACGCCCTTATCTTTCAATCGAGCTTCTATGATAGAGGCAGATTCCGGATTAAACATATTAAAAACCTCCCCGCTTTGGCTATCCTTGAAACTAAATGCGGGAACGCAATTTTTGACGCCATAAAAAAGCTGTGCTTGAACCGCCGGCGTATTGGAAGGAAGACCTGTGTAATGACGGCGGTTTATATAACCTTCTTTTTTCCATAAGCGCGCTAAAAAAGGCATGCTCCCTTTTTGAATCGCACGCTCAAACTGGGTCAATCCTAATCCATCGATTTGGATCATGACCAAGCCGGGCTTTGCGGCCATATCTTTTGTTTTAGGAATATTTAAAAGACGGGCCATCACCTCCTCAGGACTAAACACGTGCCAAAGTTTTCTTATAAATGCTTCTATTCTGACAATCATCGTGTATACCTGTTAGACGCTAACTTCATGAGTTTCATTATTGAGATAGGCTCCGGCTGCTTTCGTGATATTTTTTGTAAGATCCCATTGAGTTTGAATAAGCTGTCCTGCCTTCTCCCAAGCACTGTCATCATGGATCTTATCCCGTGCGCCGTCTGTTAAAAGAAGCTGCTTATAGGCATCCATGGCATTCTGGGCACTTATTTTTAAGGAAAAGTGTTTGGCTGTACGTCTGCTAGCTTCTTTCATTTTTTTAATTTTTGATGATGAGATCTTGCCCATCCATGAAAGCGCCGAAACAAAACCCTCAAGATTTTCTGAAGATAGCAGACGTCCGTTTATTTTATCCACAACAATCTCTCTTACGCCGGGGGCATCGACAGCCACAACAGGAAGCCCCGCACACATGGCCTCTGTGATCACCAACCCTTGTGTTTCACTTTGAGAAGCAAAAACAAAAACATCCATCGCGTGGTATGCACTTACAAGATCTTTACCCTTAAGTACACCCGCCATATAAAGGCGATCCCCCACGTTCTGGCGTTCACAAGCTGCTTTAATATTTTCTTCCGAAGGTCCGTTTCCACCGACCAAAAATCTCGCGTTAGGCTCCAGTTTTAAGAAGGCGGCTACGGCCCTTGCCAAAAAATCTAGGTTTTTTTCAGGAGCAAGTCTCCCCACATGGCCCACGACAAAACTATCCAAAGGAATTTTTAAAGCATCTCTAAATTTTGTCCTGGCTCCTTTGCTAAAACGCTGGATATCCACACCCGTCGGGACGACCTTGATCGGAGTCGTAACACCCCGCTCTTTAATAAGCGCTTGAACACTTTCGCTGGGCGCGAAAACCAGGTCCGCTAAATTGGCGTACCCTGTGGAGAGTTCTATCACGAATCGCTTGAGGCCTTTTGTATTTCCAGGCAGATAATGCGTGTTCTGCTCGAATAGTGTGTGATGCGTGTACACAAGCGGCACGTGATGTTTTCGGGCTATTCGAAGAGCCGTGTCGCCTACAAGAAAAGGATGATGCGCATGCACAATATCAGGTTTAAAATCACCGAGCGCCTCATCCAAAACACCCGGCATAGGCAGTTGTATGGAAAATTGAGAGCCGCCGGCATTTTGAATGGCTGGAATGCGAATCACATCTTGCTCTACCTTCATATTCACGAATTCCGGTGCAACAACAATAACACGATGCCCTTCTTTCCTGAACCACTGGGTAAATGATTCTATAGATTTTTCAATTCCACCCACCAACGGCTTATAAGTATTGGACATCATCAATATATTCATGCAGCTCCTCGCAGGATCTCGATTGAATTTTCCCCCGGCTTTGCTTGGATGTGAGCGAAATTCAGAAGACGGATTTCGATTGATGGTTTCTTATCGCCATACCAATCGCCGGACCACTGTATCTCGATTTTTTCGTGTTGGGATTTTATTCGAATGCTAACTGGGCCAAAACTTGTGAGCGTCGGTCCAAAGGATATGGATGAGCCCTCAGGGATCCATGAGTCAGGAACCCCTGAACATAAAATGAGCATTCCATCCATTTCTTCTTCCCGCACAAAACAATTCCGGATCATTAAAATCCATTCGGCTGCGGCCCATATATGCTGTCCATCGCCCATACACCCGCCTTTTGTCCTCGGGTGGATCGCCTCGGGCCATTGGCCTGTGGGTGAAGCTAAGGATGCGATGGCGTTCATCAGGTCAAAAAAACGAGGATCTCCGGCTCTCAAAAAAACTTGGGCGATATGCAGGGTCAGATAAGGATTGATCCCCGAATGACTGATCTCCTGATAAAATCCTCCCTCGAAAAAGCATTTCTTAAAAAGGAACTCCGCCGTATCCACCAGTCTTGCGTCGTTGGAAGCAAAAAGCTGCAGCGGGTACCCCGCGGCGATCGATCCGATAGCCCCGGCATCCATTCTTCTATGAGGTGAAGCCGGCATGCATTGATTGCCCGTCTGGCCGTGCGTCAGCTTGAGACTTTTTTCAATACACGACAAAAACTCAGAAGCTTCATTTGAAAACTCATCGACGAGCTCACTGTCTCCGAATTGCCCGGCCAGATAGGCGCTTGCCTGGAATCCGGCAACGCCCCAAAAATCATCCCAATAATAATAATCGTTGGGCCCGAGATGTTCGGCGCTAAAACCAATAGGCAGCAGTCCAAAATAAGGACTTTCTTTTTTGCTGATCCTTTTGGCCTTCAACCATGCCGTCGCGCGATAAACAGGGCTTCGCCACTTTCGATTTGGTTTTTTTCCTGTGAGCTCGCAAAAGCGGCGCATGATCCACAACGCTTCTCCGTTGGAATCCCACTCCCCCTCTTGGGATAAAAAATATCCGCCGGCCGTCTGGCGCGATGGGAACCGGTCGATAACTTTTTCAGCTCTCTCACTCATTCCTACACACAGCATGGCGTGAAGTATAAAAGCGGCGTCACGGAACCAAAAACGCTTATAGGTATAAGGCCCTGGATAAACATCCAGCGGGGAATGTAGAATGAGGGACCTAATCGCGGCATCATAAAGAAATTGAAACTGCTTATCGGGAATATCCAACTTACACAAACGGTTTAAATTTTCGTTCCATTTTTCGGCTGGGAGAAATTCCGGGCGCGCGGCAGGAACGACATCAAAACATTTTTTAAGCGGTACGGAAACTGTTACTTCCCGCATTTCATTCGGCTTAAGCTCGAAAAGAGCGGCTGCTGTCGCCATGCCGACACTGCACTCAATCTCCTCCTCATTAGACGCCAGAGGAAGCTTGGCAAAAACATCACCCTCCCAATACCGTGAAAAATTGGTTCTATCCGGTCTTGAGTCAAAGTGGATAAAAGCGTGTCCGTCCACTTTCCATCCGCGGCGGCTCTTTAAGAGCGCTATCTTATGGATAAAGCTAACCCCCTCGGGATTGTAAGGCCTGAGCGACACGGCTAACCAGCCGCCGTCGGGCGAGAATACGGATAATTTTATTCGGCAAACGGTCACGGCATCGTCCAGATAAGATTCCACACGTGACCGGAGGCTGACACCCCCGTGCTCTGCAGTCGTTTGAACCTGAGGATTTCCCTGGATTATAAATTCCTGCCGAATCACCTTAAGTCGAGATGCGACTATTAAAGGGAGACCCTCCCGCGTAACCACCCACGGGGCAAGAGACCATTCATCGAAATAAGGAGTGACGAGTCCCCGCGGGTCTACTAGAGATAATTCGGTAGAGTCTGGAACCCCGACCGCTGTCCAGTTTCTGTGTGTAAGATTTAAGTGTGATAAATTAAACGCGCGGGGAAGAAATGATTCATCGCTGGGGTCAAACTGACGTTCGACCCAATACGGCCACACCCAATCCATATTATGCTGAATGGCTTGGCTGTTGATCAGGCCTCTGGCCTGCATGATCGCGCCGGCACGAAGAAGTTCTTTGGGGGCGGTCAGCTCGGAAGGCTGGGCAAAACGTCTGAGACTGGTTAACAGCAGGACAGGGTCAGGAAAACCTTCACCGACCGCGCCGAACCTGACAACAAAACTCCATAAACGCCATTGCCACTTCTTCCAAATCACGTTTTCTCCGCGCTAAACATCTCTTCAGAAAGATTTTCCAATTAAGGAGTCAACGGGCAACCAGGACTTCAAGGGTGTCCGCATCATCACTCCCGGATTTAAGAGTCGCTTTGACTACGGAACCTTTTTTTACTTCCGCGATCACCTTGGGGTGAATATGGACAACTTTCCCCTGACCGCTCACGGGATCTTTGATGAGGATTGAGTTGTTTGACGGGTCGATGGATTCTATCAAGCCTTGGACTTGGTCTGCGAAGCAAGGAATCGAAAGTCCCAGGGCCAAAGCAAAACTCATTAACAAAACTCGTAATTTATTCATTCCTTAGTTCCCCTTATTTTTTTGAAATAATGTTCAGTTTCTTGTAAACACTTCTTCGGAGATCACATTGCCATTGGAATCAAACTTCCGAACGATTCTGTTTGTGTTCGGATTTTGCTGATTCCATTGGGTCACGTAGGGCGCATACTGCACCTGTTGAGGTTGTTGTTGTGGGGTCGTGAGGACGTCGAAGAGAGCTCCTCCGATGATATTCGTGCCCGCGCCGATTAAAGCCCCTGTTCCGGCTTTGCCACCGGAAGCTTCCGCGGCGATAGCGCCTGTGGCAGCTCCCAGAAGGCCCTGCTTAATGATCTTCTTATTATATTCATCCTGAGAATTATTCCCAGGCGCGGCGCCATATTGATAAACCGTGCGAGACCGTGGCGTACTGGCGCAACCGGCGAGCCCTATTGCTTGAGTTGCTAAAATTATAATTAGAAATTTTTTCATAAACTCCTTTTCTTCATTTTTATTACCCACAGGGACATCTTAGATTAAGTATGAATATTGCGAAATCAGGGTAAGCGCTTAATTTTCTATCGGGGAAATGCCTATATCCGAGAGGGCTTGAGAAATATTGATCACGATGATTAAGAAGTCGGTTGGAAAGTGTGACCGCTTTTGGCCGCGATGCTGTCAAATAGCATAGTTACGATCATTGATGATAACACCGCAGCACCAAAAACGTAGATGCCTCTTTGCGGCTCGGCATTCACAAGACCCCCCGCTTTAACCAATACAACCGTAATGGCCACCACGAACACATCCATCATCGACCATTTTCCCAAAATTCCAAGCCAATACAAAAGCCTTTGTCTTTGCTTCTCATCCATTTTCAGGAACCAAATTAAAAGCAACGCAAGAAGTTTTGTGAATGGAAATAGGACTGAAAAAACGAATAACAAGCCGGCTAGGAATAAATAACCGTTTTCCTTCAGACTCTCAATACCCGTGATAACAGAAAATGTATCCGTCCATAAAAAAAGTGTTTTAAATTTAATAATCGGCAGAAACAGCGCCGTAACATAATAGCCCCAGCGACATCAGGATCAAAGGCACGATATCCCATCGCCTTGGGTAGAGTTCGCACAGGGACTTGTTGTGATGCTCGCTCATGTGAAAATTATACTGTCAATATTGCACCTTGACGGCCACGGCACCGAGTTTATCCTCCGCAGTAGTATTGTCTGTTGCTCCTCCACCATCGGACTTCATCACAGGTTCGCCGGTCACTACCCTCATCTCAGGACCTCCGGCGGACGAAGAAGCACCTGGCGTTCTGATCCCGTCGGTGGCTTTGCCTACAACGCGGATATCCGCCTTTTGCTGGCGGCAGCCCGTACCCGCAATCAATGCGGTGGCCAAAACAACGGCCCAAGAAATTCTCAATTGATTAATACGCGTCATTTCATTCCTCCTCCATTACCGATTACAGAACGCCATCCAAAGTCTTCCTTTTTATGACAGACGGCCGGTGACGGCAAGTACAATTAAAACAATAAAAAGCACAGAGAGGAGACCGCTCGGCGCATATCCCCAATGCATGCTATAAGGCCAAGCCGGAAAAGCTCCTATCAATAAAAGTACCAACAGAACGAGTAATATATTTCTCATAATAGCTCCCTTTTTTAGATTCTGATTTCAATATTCTTTGTTTCCCTACACGGACATCGTAGATCAAGTGTGAATATTACGTAATCAGGGCAAGCGCTTGATTTTCTATCGGGGAAATTCCGCCTCTATTACGTCTGAAAAATTTATTTTTTGAGTTTGAAAGGCTTTTTTTACGACCCATGTCGAATAAACGGCCATCACGAGCGTTGCCGCCAAACCTAAAGCGATCATCGCCCATTCGACGTGGGATTTTTTCATGAAATTTATTTCGAAGACCATTTTGCCCGCCAAGGATCCCAAATAAACATAGACAAACGTCCCCGGAATCATACCTATCGAGGAAGCTAAAATAAAATGCTTATAACTGATCTTGCTGAGACCAAGACCGTAGTTCAGAAATGTGAACGGCAAAATAGCCGAGAGCCGTAAAAGCAGTACGATCTTCCAGCCTTTTTCGGCAACCAAGCTATCAAGAGCTTGTATCTTTTTATTCGAAGTAGCATTTATTACTATCCATCCTCTCGAGAGATATCGCCCCGCCCAAAAACCACCGGAGGAAACTGCCAGGGAAGAAACTAAAGCAACCACAAACCCCATAGGTAAACTAAACAAGGCGCCCGCCGCGAGGGCAAAGATAGCCGTTGGGACAAAAAATACCGTCCCGATGGCATAAATCAGAACAAACGCTAAAGGCGCAATAGAACCCAAAGACGCAACGTTATTCAATATTTGTTCGAATAAGGCCCTATTCATCTTGCGAAAAAATCACTACCGTGTATGGGCCGATGCTGATCTTGCCCGAGCAAGGCAGCCCATCGATTTTTTCCTCACGAACCGCAACATCAGGGGTGAGATGATTTGCAAAATTTGGCGCATAGCTATAGGAGTCGCTGTTAAATCGTGTTTTCCACATGCCGGCCCGCGGAAATCCGATAACATAATCATCGCGGTTTTGATTCATCATATTCACCACTACAACAACGCTATCGGCTGGGCCCTGTTTGTCCCAGCGGTGGAAAGCGATAACCTTGGCCCCATCGTCAAAATGATAGAGTTGGGTATTTTGACCGCACAACCCTCGCGTCACACCCGATAGATTGCGCCGTAGGGCGATCAGATCCCGGTACATTTCGAGAATACCGTGTTCGCCCTTAACTCGGGACCAGTCGATCGGGACTTTATCCTGGAACCAGCGATCTTCTAGTAGCTCTTGCCCTTCAAAGATCATCGGGATGCCGGGTGAAGTAAGAACAAGGGCGCCGCCCAACGTGGAGCGTTTCTTGGAAAACCAGCTGTCCACTTTGCCGGGCCAGATCTCCTCTGGCACGCGGGCTCGACCATTGGCGACCTCGTCATGCGACTCGGTATAAATAATCCGCTTGAAAACGTCTAAATCGTAACGATGCTCGAGCGCTTTACTGACTGCCCCCAAATCGCGGAGGTTATCATCAAGTAAGATGACGGCCTGGCGAACAGGGTGAACAAATTCGGCGTCCCATTGTGCATTGAACCCTGCGCCACCTGCTCCGACATCTTTAGTGACCCACGGGTTATTTCTCATACTTTCGCCGATGCTGATCTTGCCGGGAAACAGTTGTCGGATCTCATCATTAATCCATTGCATCAAGCTCCAACCTTCGGGAATATCATTCGCAGAATTTCCCACATCACCGTCAATACTTTTGATATAGCTTGTCATGTCCCACCGTAAGCCGTCGACGCGATACTCCTCAAACCACATCAGGGCGTTATCGCACAGATATTGCCGCACCTCCCCCCGACCATAATCGGGACGCGTCTCGCCCCAGGGTGTTTGCGATCGATGATCATTGTAAAAGTAAATTCCTCCCTTATCATTTTCGCTCCAACCGTCAAACTGCCACAAATCAAGATCGGTTGGACCCAAGTGGTTGTAAACGACATCTATGATGACAGCGATACCATGCTCGTGGGCCGCTTTGACAAAAAGCTTAAGGGCATCCGGCCCCCCGTAAATACTCGCAACGGCAAATAGGTGTGACGGATTGTAGCCCCACGAAAAATCGCCAGAAAACTCCGCGATCGGCATCACTTCCAATGCATTGATACCCAGTTCTTGAAGATATGGCAATTTTTCCATCGCACTTTCGAACGTGCCCGGCCGCCCTTCTTTTTTTACATTAAAGGTGCCAACGTGCATCTCGTAAATAACAAGTTCATTCCCCGTGGCTATATGAAAGTTATGGTTACCCCAATCGAAAGCTTTGGGATCATAGATAACTCCATTGCCGATCGAACTGGTCACCTTTCTGGCGTAAGGGTCAATGCGAGAGAGTGGGCCCTTGGGGCTGTCAAGCAGGTATCTGTATTCATCCCCTGTTTTGGCTTGAGACACATCCATCGACCAGTAATCGTTCTCCTCTCTAACTAGAGGAGCCGAAGTCTTGTTCCAGTCATTGAAGGTTCCGGTCACGTAAACCTTTTCGGCATGAGGCGCCCATACGCGAAAGGTAACGCCCCTTGCGCCGGGCATAGCCCCCATGCAATATTTCTCCTTGTTTTCTTTGTGCATTGCGGTGCTGTGAATACGCATTTTTAGAGTTTCTCCACTATTTGATACAGCACTCCGCCGGCGACATCCGGCTGTGGGAACATAAACTTACGGGCGGAAATCGTTATCCCCGTTTCATTGTCTTTTTGCTTCTGAAGATTAAGGACCACGTTCGCCCCGTTGATATTCGCCCTAATTTCACCGCTGGCCGAATCTCGCCCGGTGATCGTCCCAATACGCTTGATTACTTTTTCACTTATCGCATACACATGCTCAAAACTTCCTTTCACACTTTGCTCAGCATTATCTTTTCCTGTAAATGTAAATACAGCCGCTACCGGTAGGATCGAGACACCCGTCAACAGGGTGGCTCCGTAAATCGCAGCGATTTGAATCCCGGCCGCTTTCATCGGCTCCGCCAATACCAGCGTCACAAGCTGTTCGGCACTAGTAATGTTTTGATAACTTTTATGAATATTCATTTCGTGGACTTGCACCGCCGGTTCTCCCTCGCGGGTATAATCTTTGCGAACTATCTTTCCGATTCCCAGAGTCAGCAAATCGATCTGTATCGGGAGCGTAGATGAGTTTCTTAACTCATCCCGCTGTTGTTTCACTATCTTTAAAAAATCGACATTCAGAAGTCCGTCTTTATTTTTGATAAGCCCCAACTCTTTTAAGTCGATTTCTGCCATAAGGATGTGGATCTTTCCCTTAAATAAAGCCGAGCGGTCAACCGTAACTTTAATGGTAGGAATGGATGCGAGAATCCCTTTCGGAAACCCGGCGGGGTTACCGATTTCAAATCCGGTTATACTTATGGTGGCCTTTAGTAAACTGAATGAAAGCGTTTTTACTTTCACGGGCGCGCCGATAATTCTCGAGGTAACCTCTGCTACCGCGGATTTTAGGATTTGATTCTGAAAAATGGTCAAACCCACCAGGGAGAGAAGAATGATTGTAAAAATTAAAACCGTTTTCTTCATAAATTTCTGGGGACTCCTTATTGTCGATACTCCTAGTCATGTTATGCCAACAACTGTCATGGCAAAATCAGGGCAAGCGCTTGATTCTCTATAGGGGAAATACCTGGAGGGATGCAGAGATAATGTAATTTCTAAGGAAGTGTATGCAAAGCAAGATGAAACAGATACCGATATCGGACCCCGTGTCCGGTATCGGTATATAGGAATGGGAATAAGCCCATGCGGAACCGGCAAATGCGACGCCGGCAAAGATGAGAGAAAGAAATTTTTGGATGCAGAGGTTTTTGGGGTTCATACTTCAAATCTTCCAAATTTAATCGCCAAACCGATGAGAGCCGCAATGAGGATGAGGATAGGTTCAGGAACTTTCTTTGTTTTCCATAAAATAAACCCAGTCACAATCGCAATGGTAGCAGTTGGGATGTCGATGATGGACCTTCTCCCAAGAACAATCACGGCACCGGTAATAGCTCCGATAGCGGCGGCTGTCACGCCGTTTATAAAAGAAGTGACCGCGGGTTTTTTGCCATGCTTTTTAAAATAAGGCGCGGGAATCACTGTAAAAAGATAACAAGGCAAAAATGTGCCTGCCGCAGCAACACAAGTTCCGGGAAACCCCGCTACAAGAAATCCAATAAACCCGACTGTAATCACAACGGGCCCCGGTGTTATCATCGCCACTGCGACCGCATCCAAAAACTGCCGTTCGGTCAGCCAGTGAAACTCTTTGACCACACCCCCATGAAGGGCCGGGATAATCGCAAGACCGCTTCCAAAAACGAGGGCTCCCGCTTTAGTGAAAAAGCTGAACATTTTCCAAAGAAGATCGCTATTTGATATTGCTGGTAAGCTTGTAAGAAGCAGCGGCAAAGCGAAAAAACTTAGAGAGTTTAGGGTATTTAATTTTCCGCCGGGGGCGGATCCCCCTCTGGCGGAAAAAGGTGGGTTCTCCACAAACCACACAAGGAAGCCACCCAAAAGAATAATCCAAACAAACTCTGTTTCGGCAATCGCCGTAGAAGAGGCGGAAACAAGATAGATCGCCCACAAAAGCTTTTTTTTCCCAATCGTCTTTAGGGTGAGCTTGTAAGCGCTTAAGGCGATAATTCCAATGACCGACGCCCCTATGCCGTAAAAAAACGCCCGCATCCAATCTAGACCACCGTAGAGCCGGTAAAGCCAACCCAGAATAAGCACCATGATGAAAGACGGCAAAACAAACGCAAGTCCGACAAGAGTCGCCCCTAAAATCCGGTAGTCGACATACCCCAGATAAATAGCAAGTTGCGCAGCTAAAGGTCCCGGAGCAATCTGGGCAAGAGTGAGACCTTCCTTGTAATCCGCCTCTGAGATCCATTTCCTTTTCTCAACTAGATCGCGGAACATGTAGCCGACCAGCGCAACCGGTCCACCAAAACCTGTGGCCCCAAGTTTTAAAGCATATAAAATTAGCTCTTTAAGTGAGTAGGAAGCCACGATGCTGATTATAGACCATTAATAACAGCAAGGCTAAGAAAAGCGTTACCGCCCTCGAACTTTTACGCTCGATAACAGCAACACTTTTAGTGAGTGACAAAAATCGCCAAGACATACGCCAGACGAACTTTGCAACCTAAGATGGTTCAATTACTTGTGAAAATGAACAAGACGCGCGGGTTGAGGAATGCCCGGAAAATTAGCTTGTATTGCTAATTTTGAGAATTTGATGTCGTGTATTTATTAAAATCTTCATATTCATATATTCTGCCATTAGCTCCAATAAGCGGACTAAAAATATCTACATATTTTTTCCTTACCAGTGGGTCTTTGTCGGCTAGATGAAGTGCCAATAATTTCTTCACGTTTTTTCCTTTGGATCTAAATCGTACTACCTCATTAAACAATGAATGAGCAAGAAAATCAGTCTCTGGCAAAGAGTATCCTACTATAATAAGTTCTCTGCAATTATCGAGATACCTTCTTGCTTCCTGCCATAACTGAGAGTAGGGTTTATCAGTAATATCTTTTAATATCCCAGGTGGAATTATAGACACATTTTCAGGCCTGGGTTCCCCTTTACGTGTTTCCACCAAAAAAGGGTTATCGATTAAATCGATTCTTTTTGATTGCTTATGCACTCTCCAGTTTAAACTACCATGTAACTTCAACAGAACAACATTACATTGTGGAAACGAGTATCTCTTGCGCTCTCCTTTATTAAGGCGAGTTAGGGCTTTTATCCATCTGCGAGCCCAATCTTTTTTGAAATTTGCTATAGTAACACTTTTGCCATATCCGTACCGCGGATTCCATTGTTTATGATTAACCTTATCAAATGATTCTTCTATAACAAGATCATAATTAAAAGTTACAACCGCATCTCCTCGGGTAAGATTTTCTAAAACATTTTTATGTAAATTACTTGACCGGGGTGTATACCTATTCAATTTTTTATCAAATGAACACGTTGTCTGTATAAACCCGCGTCGAATAAGCTCTCTTAAATCTAATATCTTTTTTGGCCAACCCTTAGGCTTGCCTTTTGCCTTGGAAACAGACCCTATAATTTGCCGTGATTCTAAATCTCTAAAATAATTTTCTAAACTAACTCCATAAGTCCTACCATACAAAGCAAAAACTTGTTTTAATACTCGGTCTGTTAAAATAGGCGTACACCTTTCCTTGATATATGGCAAAGCTTCGAAAAAATCCTTATCCAAAGGCACACGACTTTCAAAGGAATTTGAAATACCTGCCTGTGTTGCGCCTGCACCGAGGATAACCACTTTACGCATTATTTTTTACCTAGTTTCCGCTTCCGATATTGCTCTATTTGGTGGGGCAATGTGTAAAGATACTCCAATAAATAATCTAAAAATTGAACAACATCCTTAGCATCATTAGAACTGGTGGAGTCTTGTCGCGGAGTAGGGTGGCAGAATCATTACCAAGCTCACGAACTTCATGCGACCAATCTTTCACAATTGGTGGCAAAATTCCTTTTGCTGCAAGATCTTCAATTTCTTCTTTTAAGGTCTTACCTTTTGCCTTTTTGTCTCTTAATGCTAATTGAAGCGCGCTGCGAGCCATCAGCACGGCTGCATCCCAATTCTCATCCTTAAGATTTTTCTTAGCTTGTAACCAGTATCTGCCTACATCTGATGGCCAATGTTCTGGATGAGATTCTAGCCGTATTGGCCATGGAAGAACCCTACAGTCATACAATTCTCCATATTCGCCTCTAGACCACAAAGTCATCACATACCCTTTGCAATTACCACATTCCAATGTGTCAAAATTTAGCCTTTTTTCAGAATTAGCTTTCTTTTTCTCAAAATGTGCAACCGTTTTAAAATTATCTTCTTCCATGCAAAACGGGCACGCGATTCTATGGATTGGCCCCTCACCATAGTAACCGGAATGATCGCCTAAGCTCCACCAACTATTCATTTTTACTCCAACCTAACAACAACATTCGGGACAACGTCCGGAATGGGTATAAAGTTTATCGTAACGCCTGATTCCGCTCTATGTTGATCCCACAGTAAAGTTATCTTGGCCTGGTTGTTAGTTGAGGCATTGGTGAATTGGAGAAATGATGGTCGATAGACCGCTCCCTTTAAAAGCCCTTCGCAGGACGTGTCTTGACTGCGCATTGCAAGATAGAACCCGAGGTTAGTCATGCTCATGACAAAACCGATGTGCTCTCCGTTTCGTGACAAAGGAGCAAACCCGAAATCCTGACCTGCGGGAACTGGTCCCAGAATGCTATTGCTAGTAAAGTAAAACCCACATCCATCAGAGAATGGCTCCATACCAAACAAAACTCTCAAGAACGTTATTGATGGTGGCTGTTTTGTAAGTCTCCGATCATCACGAAACGAGTTACCAGATGCCATAACACCGCACAACATCTTAAGAAGCCATCGCTCAAAATAATGACCATCTTTTGATATGGCAATGTGTAGACCAGAAACTGCTCTCGAACGAACGTGTTGGACCGCTTCAAACATCTGTTTCGCCGTGCTGTCCAACGGAGACAAGAGACCATTATGATGTTCACATAAGATATTTGCCACTAACGAATCAATGGCTATTGCTTTATTCTGCCAACGTGGGCCGTTCAAAACCGCAATTCCCGGATTACTATCATTGTACGAAATAAGATCGAGCACGCCACGAGAGATGTAATGTTCGCCAGTGATAACTCCGGCACAGTCTCCTAAGGCCGATGCGTAACAAAATTTCATAACTTATCCTCGGATTTACCGGACACCCCGTCCCGCAGGGACACGTTAACTCTTATTATAACAACGCCTCGCCTCCAAATCGGAAGCGAGGCGTTAAGAATTGAACAACCCTGGAATTTTGAGGGTTAGGGCGAGATTTTGCCCTAACCCAAAAAAACTCCCCGAGCAGATATCCCAGGGAACCCTAATCTGCTCAAAAAGCTCTGTCAAATTTCAAAAAGCGCTCAAAAATGCCACCCGCCTTGCCCGGATCGGTCAATTCGTTCACGCCGAAGAGATGGCTGCGCTTTGGTTCAATTCTCCGGAGCTGCTGACTTGGGTGAAGATGTAGCCAAAGAGAGATTTGGGCCTCATGCCCCTTGCCTAAAAAAAGTGCCTGCAAGACTAGCCATTATTAAATCAACCCACGCTTTTTGAGAGCTTCGACAACTTCCTCTTTTGATTTATTCCAATATTCCATATTTGACTTTATGACTTTTTCTTGCTCTGGAGTAAATTCCAGCGTTTCTTTAACTGGCACAGGAGAACCATCCCCCAAAGAATGTTCAATTTGCTGTATTATTTGATGGGCGTCTTTCTCACCTAATTGCGCCGCTTTTTTTAAATCTTGTAAAGACCCTTTCTTGTCATCTAACTTATTCTTTGCTACACCTCGAGCAAGATAAGCTACGCCAATTTTATTACCGGTAGGATTAAGCAAAATCACTTTATCATAATCTTGTATTGCCCCCTTCCAATCAAGCAGTTCACCTTTGGCAATGCCTCTACCGAGGTAAGCCATTACGTTTTTCGAATCCGACTCTATTGCTTTTGTATAGTCTTGGATAGCTCCTGCATAATTTCGTCCTTTGTTTTTTTCTAATGCATGTTTGAAATAGACTTTTGATTGATTAGCAGTATTAACGGGTGATAGTTCGCGATATAAAGTAATGCTCACACCACATACCAGCATGGCTATAGGAATGCCGATAATTAACGCTATGATGTATTCGGCTTTCTTCTTTTTTTTCGGTGACCAATTTTTTGTTAGGGAATTATAAGCGGCCCTAATAAGTGCCCCCAAATACAGTCCATTCAAAATAAACCTCCGATTTTACTGGACGCTCATTCCCACTGTCAGAGTGAGTGTCTCATGATCTATTTGGTTTATCATCATCAAAAAGACCCGAAACAACACCCTTCGGAATCTCTGCTGTAGGAGCGTTCTTTTCATCAAAAAGATCAGAAATAGGGGGCAAAGACTTATATTTAGTTCGTGGGGATATTCGGTTATTTATTTTTCTCGGGACTTCGACCCATTCAGACATTCTCGGGGTAGTCACCGAGACAGCACCTTTTATTCTATCGATCCTTATTAGCGAGTAGTTTTCTGTGACCTGGATTCTATACCTAAACATAACAACACAGCTGATAAGCACTAAAACAGCAAATATCTTCCAAAATAAGTTTTTAATTTTCAAATTCTTAGCTTTATCTCTTTATGTTATTATCGCCTAAATTTTCGGTTACTATTTCGTCTATCTGTTCATCAGAATAATATCGCTTCCCATCAAATGTTTCGAAGCTTCGCAATTGCATTTTAACAAGAGCTGGATTGGTCATCTCGACTAGGTGATCAGGGAATGGGGTGTTTTCACAATCTACGATATGATCAAACAAAGACACTGCTTTTTGAATTATCTGCTCTCGATATTTCGCATCATGATACTTATCCGGCAAATCTTTTTCGAGATAACCCCGCAACCAATGGCCATCAACTCTTGACCGACAATACCGAGTACATGATTTAACAAAGCGATAGAACCTCTGCTCGTCTGACAGATCTCCGAATAGTTTCGGGCCATTGAGCCAGTTCAAATAATATTTCGAAATGATCCTCGACATTTTCTTTTTCGAAGCATGTGTCTTCATTACATTTCCCCTGGGTTCCCTGGGATATCTGACTGGTACTTTTTAGCTCAGGACTCGAACCTGGACAACCCTTTGGAATTACAATGGTTAGGACAAAAATTTTCCTAACCGAAAAAAACTCCCAAGCCAGGACTCGAACCTGGGACATGATCGTTAACAGCGATCCGCTCTACCAGCTGAGCTACTTGGGAAAATTTTTTATAGAAAAATTTTCTCCGCCAACGCTTTGGTGGCGGAAATACTACCTGATAATGTTATCTAAAACTCTTCGTCCATTACCCGACTTCAAAAAGCACTCGCGTTTTAGTGCTAAAGTTTTACTTTTAAATTCTTCGCTTCGCACTAACTCGAAGGGCTTATGGGCTCGTGTCCAGGCTGTAGAGCCTGAGTTGTGTTCCGCCAGTCTTTCTTCTGCACTTTGAGAAGTGACACCGACATATCGCTTGCCGGTTTTCAAACTTTTCAAAACATAGACATGATACATAATCTCGCTTCACTTGCGCCACTAAAACGTTGGCGCACCGCCTACGGCGGACTTGGGAAAACTCTTCTATGAAAAAATTTTACTCTTGCGGCAAGCCAAAATACAGGGTCATGAAACTCGCTGTAACGAGAACGCCCAGGATTGCATTCACGGCGCTGCCGGCCAATGCCGTCACTAGCTTAACCACGGACGCCGGTCCGGCCGCTGAGGCCACTCCGATGAGAACACCGATTAAAAGTCCCGCTAAAAATCCGACCGCTACAAGCAACAACGTGAGGCCTAAGACTTTCAGAATATTGTGTTTCACCATCGTGATACTTTTCTTGATTGAAACCATAACACCGGCGTCTTCGGCCACGATAATGTAAGGCGTAAGAAACATTAAAAGAACGACATAAATACCGATGGCCCCCAGTATCGCCGCTATCACGACGCCAATCGCCGCTTGGGCCTGCGTCAGATAAGAAACCGCCAGCACCGCGCCCAACACGAATACGCCGACAATGACGCCGATAAAAAGTCCGGCCAATAAAAGACGGAGGTAATATTTTCCGCCGGATTGCGTGAAAACTGAAAAATTAGCACCCCCCTGCTTCACGGCATCACGGATAAAGCCGAGCGTTCCACCCTGCACGAAAATGCTGATCAACACAAATGCAAGGCCGGCCGCAATCGCCACCGGTGAAGGCGGTGCAGGTGCGGTTCCGACTGGAGCGGCGGGAGCGAGCTTGAGCTGGGCCAAATTCCAAATGGCTCCGAAAACAAATAGCAGTGCCACCAGCGGGAGATTTCGGAATGTCACCGAAAAACCCTTCTTAATAGATTCCATAACGCCCATAAGTCTTCTCTCCTCTATAAGTTAGGGCCGCTACTGACGGCAAGGGTAGCCTATCAGACGCCCTTTAGGGTGTCAAGCCAGGCCCTAGAACTCCTGGCGGTGTTTGAGCGCTCGGGATAAAGTGACTTTATCGACAAATTCGAGAGCGCTCCCGACCGGGACACCGTGAGCGATGCGACTCACTTTTATTTTTAATGGCTTGATATGTTTCATGAGATAAAGCGCCGTGGCGTCGCCTTCTGTGTCGGAGCTCGTAGCCAGGATCACCTCCCCGACTCGCCCTTTCTTCAGGCTATCCATGAGTTCTTTAATCTTGAGATCCTTGGGACCGATGCCCTCAAGCGGCGACAAAGCACCCATCAAAACATGATAGACGCCTGAAAATCCGCCGGACTTTTCGATGGAGATGATGTCTTTCGGTTCCTGAACCACGCATACCACCGAATGGTCACGCAAGGGATTGGAACAGATATGACAGACATTTGATTCGCTGAAATTAAAACACTGTTCGCACGCGTGGATGCTGGTATTGACCTTTGTGAGAAGCGCTGAGAGGCGCTCGACCTCTTCGCGCGGGCTCGATAAAATATAAAATGCAAAACGCTCGGCAGTCCTGGCTCCCACACCGGGCAGTTTGGCCAGCGCTTCTATTAATAAGACCATCGATTCGGGATAATGCATAAAATCTTAACTCTAAAGGCGTGTGATGCGGCCGCCGAAGATATTCATCGCGCTTTGGATGGACTCATCGGTCGCAGGGTCGGGCGCAAGCTCCGCTTTTTTGCGCGGAAGTTCTTCGGCATTGTCGGCCTTATCCTTAGCGGTCTCAAATTCAATAACAATCTCGCATTCGAGAAGAACCCCGAGATGCTTTTCGATGAGTTTTTTATTCTCCATGCTTTCTAGATATTCGCGGTTAAAAGAAAGTTTCTGCGGAAATGCGACCTTCACGATATTTTGATGAATACCGACCGGCTCGCCGCCCTGGAGACACGAAGCCACTGAGATCTTCTCCGTCCTAAGGTTTCTCAGCACGGCATCCCATACGTCTTTCAAAAGAATGGGCTTCGACCCCGAAGCGATCTCTTCCTCATCAAGAATTAAGGTTTTTTTTTGAACAGGCGCCGCGACCGTGGCCTGCGCCTGGGTCGGCGTCTGAGCCTGGCTGGGGGTTGGCTTGCCGGAGCTGAGTGCGGCGATCAGTTCCGAAATACTTTGAGTAGGATTTTTCTGGGCGAGCTTCACCAAAGCCACTTCGAGCGCGATGCGTTTAGCTTCAAGGCGTTTCATGCTCTGGAGTGTATGCGTGAAAACCGTGAAGCAATAAAAAAGATCATCCTTCGTAAAACGTTCCTTCTGCTTCAAGAGCGCTTTTTTGTAGGACTCGGACGCGTCGACAAGCTCTTCTAGATCCGTGGATAATTTCACCAAAAGAAGATTGCGGGTGTGCTCCAGCAACCGCTCGGCCACGGCCGCGGAATCTTTCCCTTCGGCCAACACCCGGTCCAGCACCGTCACAACTGTTTTGGCGTCTTGTCCGGCGAGTGCGTCAAAAATCTCTATCAAAACATCTTCTTCGAGTGTTCCCAGAGAGCGCAAAACATCACCCACGGTGACCGCTTCTTTTGAAGACGACGCGATCTGATCCAGGAGCGACTGGCTGTCGCGCAAACCGCCGTCAGCGGCTTTGGCGATCGCGGCGATGGCGTCATCGTCTATCTTAATCTTTTCTTTTTTGGCGATCTCTTTGATGGATTTTGCGATGATCTCGGTCGGGATACGGCGGAAATCAAAACGCTGGCAGCGCGAAAGAATAGTGGCCGGGATCTTAGCCACGGATGTCGTGGCAAAAATAAATTTTACATGCGCGGGCGGCTCTTCCAGTGTCTTTAAGAGCGCATTGAAAGCGTCTTGAGTGATTTGATGCACTTCGTCTATGATATAAATTTTAAAATTGCCGGCTGCGGGAGCAAATTTTACGTTCTCGCGTAAAGTCCGGATCTCGTCAATGCCGCGGTTCGAGGCACCGTCGATTTCCAATACGTCGAGCGAGCGCGTGTTCTCAATCTCCTGACAGGAGATGCATTTGCCGCAAGGCTCGACGGTGGGGCCATTCTTGCAGTTCAGGGCCTTTGAAAAAATGCGGGCCATGGAGGTCTTCCCCACTCCGCGTGGACCCGTGAAGAGATAGGCGTGTCCGATACGCTTCAGCGAGATCGCGTTTTTCAGCGTCGTGGCAACGGGGTCCTGGCCAATCACTTCATCAAAGGTTTGCGGGCGGTATTTCCTGGCCAGAACGATGTAGGGCTTCATTTCCATTGGTTTATGATATCAGACATCTATTTTGAAATCCACCGCCTTAGCAAACCAGCTCCACGAAAGGGACGCGTCTTTTTCGAGGGGAAGCTCCGGCGGTTGGTGTTTCATCATGTCGAGCCACTGCTGGAGCTTCAGGTCACTTAAGGAACGGATCGCGGTGCATAATTTTTTTGAAAACTCGAAGTTGAACTCCATTTTTTTAGCCTCTATCAGATGATACCAGCACAATCTTTCGAGGAATGCGCGCGTCATGGCGCGTCGTTCCAGGCCATTTAAAAAATATTTCTTCTAATAAACTTTATCCGTCGGCGTGTACTGGGTGTAGATCTCGGCGATCGTCAGCACAGCCGTCATCTTGGCGTCGCGAAAAACCTCGTTTTCGAGACCCAGTGCTTTAAGCTGGGGCGCCAGATATTCGTGCGACGCGCCGCGTAGGACCACGTTGAGCATCCGGGGACGTTTCTTG
>JAHFFI010000119.1 GCA_023248025.1 Candidatus Omnitrophota bacterium | reverse complement strand
AAGCCCGGTTCATTGGAAAACATATTAAAATGAACATAAAAAAAAGTTTTTTTGTGCTCATTTCTTTATTATCCCATGATTTTCGTCCCCCATCCATCGAAAAGGATTGTAATCCGCCCACGCGAAAATACCGTATGCCGTGCCCGCCACAGAGCCCGTCCTGCGGCCGCCGGGGGTGCGCCAGCCATGCCCCGTATCAATATTTTCCCGGGAGGCATAGGGCAAGCATCCCCGCCCCTGTCCGGTGCTTGAAGGGCTCGTGATTACGAGCTTTTTTAACTCGTTTAAATAAAAATTGGCTTTATCGAGATACGTCGCGGCCTTGTCCGCGTAACCGATTGACTTGAAATACTGCGATAAAACGCTGTAGGATACGACCATTTGGGCCGTCCACTCGGTAGAAATAACGCCGCCGCGGCCCAAGTTCTGCGGCTTGGCGAAATCAAAACCGGTGACAGCCATTTCGATTCCGTTGGCCA
Organism: Candidatus Omnitrophota bacterium; assembly: GCA_023248025.1. GTDB lineage: Bacteria > Omnitrophota > Gorgyraeia > 2-02-FULL-51-18 > 2-02-FULL-51-18 > JAHFFI01. Next base: position 3,605 of record JAHFFI010000119.1, on the reverse strand, counting down.
AACGCATATTGACGGTGACCTCGCAGTGCTCTTCGGCAAATTGCATAATGGCCTCTGGGTCAAACTCCAGACTTTTAAGCGTTTCAGGACCGATGGCTGCGATGGCCCAACTGAAAGTATCCGTCGCGATAGTAGCATCCCCTTTGCCGCGGTTCAGACGCTGATCTTTCATCGAGTAAGCGTATTTTTTGATCCAAGAGAGAGTTTGTTCGGCGGCTTTCTTATACTTTTCATCCTTCGTTGCGTCGTGCAAAAGCATCAGGAACGCATATGCGTCGAGCTGGTGTTCGGTGCTGTACCAGGAAACATCCTGGCCGCCCTTGAGACCGCCCTCGGCATCCTGAGCGCTGACCACCCAGTCTCCGATGGTCTTGGCCATATTTAAAAAACGTTCTTCGTGGGTCCTGTGATCATATTGGAGAGCCGCGATGCCGATCCACACATTAGGGCCGATCCTTACGAGATTTTCGGTCGGAAGCCCGTCGGATGTGTTATACGCATTGAAAAATCCACCCCAACCTCTGGACGCTTGCGAGGATGCAAAGAATTCCAGAATTTCACGCGCTCGGACGGTATCTCCCAACAGAAGAAATACCTGCGAAGCAAGCGCCTGATCGTAGGTGAACGCTTCATTCTCGTGCTGAGGATCACCCTCAAAACTCGCCACAAGACCTGTGCGGAGGTTCTGATGAGACTTGAGCCAGTCATGCATTTGGTTTAACCCGGCGGATTCGGACGCAGTGGTCTCGGAATTCAGCCGTAGATACCGCTCGTGCAACTTTTCGCGGCCTGTCTTCAAGTTATTTAATTCCGCTTCGATGGTCTTGCGCTTCATTGCTTCAATGGTTGCGTAGGATGTAGCGAGTTCTTTCTCAAGTTTCGAACGCTTTTTTTCCATTTCATAAATATTTTTTGTCACCGAGGTCTTTTTTTCGGCGCTCTCAATAAAACGGTTCACGAGCGTTTTATTCTCGTGTATTAACTTCTGTTCCTGGAAAATGAGAAAAATAATAAAACCTGCCATTGCGACGCCCAACACCGAGGCTAGGCGCGGCACCCACAACAGCCGGCGCGCGTGCTTAAAAATACGCCGCTGGGCTTTTGGGTCAATGTGCGTGTAGTGAATGCCCAAAAGAAACCGTACCGGCAGCACTTGCTCTTCCTTGCGAACCCAGGCAATGCAGCCAATGGCACGGATTGGTTTTTTGGCAAATGTGGTATTGATGGTGAGTTCTATCTGAGTATTCTCTATCAGAAGAAGTTCTTCTATTTTTTTTCCGAAACTTTTAAGCTCGAGGCACATGCCGGCCAAAGAGATATCGCGGGTAAAAGCCTGTAAAAATCCGGAGTGCGCAGGGTTTCCATCGGGGCGTATGAGGCAGATCTCCACCGGGAAGACGGTGGACATGCGCACGTACTGGCGCCGTTCTGTTGTCGTTTGGTGGGTCATTTTAGGGTTTTAGCGCATTCAAAAGACAGGGAACAGAAAACAGTTTACAGTTCCCGGAGACACTTTGTGTCCTCTATTATAGGTCAAGCAGTGACACCAGGGGCTGATTTCTGTCATCTGTTTTCTGTATCCTGAACATGCTATTTCTTCTTAGAACCAGCCCACAGTGCCTTCAGAGTAGCGTAAGCTTCTTTGGGGGTGCGTTCCTGGATACCGGATTTAAGCTTTTTGGGGTTGAGCTTTACGACGCCCCACCACTCTTCGTTCATATTCATGTGGTCTGCAACTTCGGCGTCATAATAATAGGCGGGATTGTTCCAGTGCCCGGCTGTGTCCTGAACGTTCCAGGTGTGCGGAAGATTTTCATTGCCCTTCCACCACTCATCGGTCCATTCAAAAAACGTACCACCCAGCACGTTGCCGACGCCTTTTTTGGCATCGGTATTTCTCTCAATGTCTTCCCACTGGTGCTTCAGAAAATCGGCCTGGCTCGATTCATCAGGTTCGCGTGTGTAGGCATTGAAACTATCCGCTCCCCACTCGGTCATCACGACGGGCTTATCGAATTTCTGCTGTACTTGGCGAAAAAGATTCCCGAACCCGGGACCGCGGTAGGCAATCATGCCGATGGCATCAATATCGTGGCACATTTCGGCCGCCACATCCAGACTCGCCACTTCGCCTACGCCCAAAACCACGGGATGGCGGCTGTCGATCTTTTTAATTTCCTGCGCTAGCGTATTGACAAATCCGTAATAGATTTTTGCTTTCGCGATACGCTGCTCTTCGGGACTGGGCATGGCATCGATATCATCGGTGGACCATTTTTGGACATTACGGTCAAAACTATAATTATTTTCATTGCCCAACACCCACATCAGAACACCCGGGCTGTCCTTGTAAAGACGAACCATTTCCATGACTTCTTGCCTGATTTTTTCTCTAAAACCGTCGTCTGCATAATTGGGCGGAGGCCAGTTCCAAAATCCCAGATAATTTCCCACCAGCGAACGAATCCCGTATTTTTTATACAGGTCGTCCAGAACCTGTTTTACTTCAGCAGGGTTTTTTCCAACACGGTAAAAACGCACCGTGTTGACACCCATCTCTTTCATGCGCCTTCCGTCGGTGATCCAGGGCTTTCCCGAGTCACCCCAGAAATTATATTCGTAATCTTTTCCAACGGGGACGGGAGAGTAGCAGGCGCCTTTGATAATGAAACGCTTATTGTCGATAGTCATCTTATAACCGTTCTGCTTATCGATAGTAATAACAGGCAAACGACCGGCCGCTTGCAGAAGGGTGTAAAGATACCCACCTGCAGCGGCGGCCAAAAAAACGGCGAGAAGAAGAGCCAGCGGTCTTTTTTTCACTAAGGGAAATGTTTATTCGTACTTTATATCGTCGAGGTAAAAGGTGAGGCCTTGTGGATTGCCATCAAGATTGGCGGCCCAGCAAAAACCTCCGCTGACGGAAGACAGGTCCTTGCCTTCCAGGTCAATGGTGAATTGCTGCCATTCGGTCGTCAATACAACGGGGCCGATGCCGGCCACGTCTGAATCGGCGTATTCGCCGGTGATACCGCCTGTCTTGAATTCTTCAATTCTCTCACCACCCTTGTCGCCGCGAGCCCAGAAGGTTAATTTCTTAGCACCTGTGAGATCATAACCACCGGGACGGGTTCCCCAGTTGTTCGGGGGATTCTGCCAATAAATACCGGCCCAGCGAGCGCCCTGCGAAGCTTTGGGGCTATAAACAACCTTGATGGAGGTGGTGCCGCCGTGCGGAACATCCATGAATTTCTCATCAATCTTAAGATCGCCAAAATCTCCCATCCAGCCCGAGGGAACGTAATGATTATCGGGGGAGGAGCCATCGGTGTAGATCTTGAAGGTTTTGAAGCTGCCTGCAAAGGAAGCGTCAGCTGCCATCGCATACTGCGCTGAAAATGCGAACACTGCCATTAATACAAACGAACCCAATAACACACGAACCGTTTTCATCGCTTTCTCCTTAATTAAGTGTCGTTATTCGAACTTTATATCGTCGAGGTAAAAGGTGAGGCCTTGTGGATTGCCATCAAGATTGGCGGCCCAGCAAAAACCTCCGCTGACGGAAGACAGGTCCTTGCCTTCCAGGTCAATGGTGAATTGCT
>JAHFFI010000118.1 GCA_023248025.1 Candidatus Omnitrophota bacterium | reverse complement strand
TGTGTAAAAGTAGGTTTCCGTGGCTCGCAAACGACAAACGCGCCCCCAAGGACCACTTCCGGGGTCCTAGACCATTCGCTAATGAGAGTTCTATTAGAACTAAGAGAACCCGACGGGTGGCGAGGGCACGGTCCCTATTTGCCCGGAGCCCGTAAGGGCGAGGACAAATAGGGCGCGCCCGAGCCAGGCCCTGTCGGTTACAGGGATTGATGGATGCGATTAAGACCTGTCGGTTACTTGGTCGGAGATGTGGTGTAAAAAAGATAAGGGGAGAGCTTATGGGGTCCAAAGATCATTCGTTCGACATCGTTTCAGAAGTCAGTCTCCAGGAAGTGGACAATGCCGTGCAGCAGGCCGTGAAAGAAATTGGTCAGCGTTTTGATTTTAAGGGGGCCAATGTTTCTATTGAATTGGATAAGGCCGAAAAAAAGATCACACTCAAAGCCGACAACGACTTCCGTATGAAAACTCTGATAGATGTCCTGCAGAATAAATGCATCAAGCGAAGTGTTTCACTTAAATCCTTGGATATGGGCAAGCTCGAGACAGGTTTTGTCGGCGGGTCGGTCAAACAAGTTATCTCCGTCAAGCAGGGAATTGAGTCTGACAAGGCCAAAGAGATCGTGTCCTACATTAAGGAGCTCAAACTTAAAGTTCAGGCACAGATCCAGGAAAAACAAGTGCGTGTGCAAGCAGTGAAGATAGATGACCTTCAAACCGTGATCACGTTTGTACGTAAAAAAGATTTTAATGTAGATTTGCAGTTCACAAACATGCGTTAGAGCGGGTTGCCGAGGACCCCTCCAATTCTTACCATTAGTCATCATCAGAGGAAAAGATTAATCATTCTTTATCAATTTTTTTCTTGCAATCCCATATTCGCTGTGCTAGAGTAACCCGCGTAAGTAAAGCATACTTAATTAATGGGAGGTTTAACTTGAAGAAATCTATCGCATTAGTGTTAATGCTCATGATGGCTGCATTTGGAGCGGCGCCCGTATTTGCGGATGCCGATACCAATGAAGGCGGTCAGGCACAGGTAAAGAATGTCCAGGTCGGCAGCCGTAATGCCTCGACGGGTTGGGTGGAAGTCATGGACAACGCACACGCCGAGGCCTCCAAAGGCCGTGATGCTGGCGAGCACGTAGCCGGTGTTGTCGCCGGTGGCGCGATTGGCATTCGTAAGGGCATCCATCGCATCGGTGGCGGTATCATTGACCTCGCAACATTCTGGATTCCAAAGAAGCAGCCCCTCGTAACGCCTGAAAAAGCGCGTTTAGAGTAAACGGGTTTAAGATCTAGTTCAACACCCGCTCTTTCGGGTTTTTCTTCCGAAAGGGCGGGTTTTGTTTTATAATCACCTTTCATGAAGAAGCCTAAGATAGACAAACTTATTACCGATGTTTTGACACAGCTGGGAGAGAGTCCTGACCGGCAGGGCCTGCGTAGAACGCCCAAACGCGTTTCGGAATCACTCAAATTCCTTACCAGCGGCTACAAGCTGAATGCTCGTGACGTGTTAAACGGCGCCATATTTGATGAAGAATATGACCAAATGGTGGTCATGAAAGATTTGGATATATTTAGTCTTTGCGAGCATCATCTGCTTCCTTTTTATGGCAAATGTCATGTGGCTTACATCCCCAACGGAAAGATCGTGGGGCTTAGCAAAATCCCGCGCATCGTCGACATGTTTTCCAGACGCCTCCAGGTGCAGGAACGTCTTACGACTCAAATAGCCGCTTGTCTGGATGACGCGCTTAAGCCCTTGGGGGTCGCGGTTATTATCGAAGCGCTGCATCTTTGCATGGCCATGCGCGGCGTCCAAAAGCAACGGGCGACTTGTGTGACAAGCACCGTGCGCGGTGTTTTTAGAACAGATCGCGGCACCCGCATGGAGTTCATGAATCTCATCGGCCGCGCACAGTAATGCATTTTTTGCTCACCAAGTCTTTCTCTTTTAGCGCAAGTCATACGCAGGACAGCCGGATCTTCGGACATAATTACATTTTAAGCGTGACTATACGTTCCTCCGATGAATCCGCCGAAGCAATGCTACAGGAAGCCGTGGAAAAAAATGTTCTCGCTAAAGTCCACTCTCGAGATTTAGGCCACAATATTACACAGGCGGGTCTTCTTAAATCTTTTTTGGAGCAGCTAGCGCCCAAGCTACCTTCTATGGAAATAACGTCTCTTGTTCTCGAACGCGATGCCCGTACGCGGACAACCCTTTTACCGGATAAAATCTAATGCGCACGCTCAAGGTCACAATGGCTCAGCTCAATCCCACGGTAGGAGATCTCAAGGGGAACCGAGACAAAGTGCTGCATGCGGTCGGGCAGGCGCGCGTCGATGGCTCCGGACTCGTTGTTTTTCCAGAACTGGTCTTGACAGGTTATCCGCCGGAGGATCTGCTGCACCAACATTCCTTCATTGAAGGCAATCTTGCCGCATTGCGATCCATCGTTCCGCAGACGCGGGGTCTGGCGGCACTGATAGGTTTTGTGGATAAAGACAAGCGTGGTTTATTATACAATGCCGCCGCAGTCATCGCTGACAGGAAACTGGTTCATATATACCACAAGATAGATTTGCCAAATTACGGTGTCTTTGACGAAATGCGGTATTTCGTTGCGGGGCAAAAGGGCTGCGTTCTTGATGCGGGGGGAGGGATTCGCATCGGCGTAGCGATCTGCGAAGATATCTGGCTTCCGACATCGTTGGTTTATTCCAAGGCATACCGCGATGCGGTTAGTCTGTTGGTCAATATTTCAGCATCGCCGTATCACGTGGGTAAACTAAAAATTCGTGAGCAGCTCGTGCAAAATCTCGCAAAAAAGGCACGCACCGCAGTGCTTCATGAGAACCTGATCGGCGGCCAAGATGAATTGGTTTTTGACGGTTCTAGCTTTGTCGCGGACTCCAACGGCAAGATCGTTATCCGGCAGGCGCGCTTTGAGGAGTGTGTACAGACTTATGACATTCCGGTCGGGTTGGCGACTAAGGTTTTGCCTAAAACCTCGTTTAATACGGTAAAGGTAACCGCCATCGCTTCGGGGCTTAAAACAAACACCAACGTTCAGGTATTAAAACCTGAAAACGGCTCGCCAGAAAAAGAAGCTTATGATGCGCTCGTTCTGGGGACCCGCGATTATATGCAAAAAAATCACTTCCAAAGAACGGTCATTGGCCTGAGCGGGGGCATTGATTCGGCTCTGGTCGCGTGCCTTGCGGTTGACGCAACCGGAAGAAAAAATGTCTTGGGTGTTACTATGCCTTCACAACACACCTCTGTCGCCACAAAAACAGACGCCCACTTGTTAGCCAAAAATCTCGGCATAGACTGTATTGAAATTCCTATAAAATCGCTTTATCGCGTCTACGAAGCTTCATTAAAAAAAATATTCGGATCATCCACACCAGATAAAACAGAAGAAAATCTACAGGCTCGTATTCGCGGCAACCTGCTAATGGCTATTTCCAATAAATGGGGCCATTTGGTCCTGACAACGGGAAACAAGAGTGAAATGGCGACCGGCTACTGCACGCTTTACGGAGACATGGCCGGAGGATTTGCCGTCATCAAGGATATACCAAAAACGCTGGTTTATCGATTAAGCCGTTATCGCAACAGTCTAGGGCCAAAAAAGGTGATTCCGGATAGCGTCTTACGCCGTGCGCCCACAGCGGAACTCCGTCCTGACCAAAAAGACCAGGATTCATTGCCGCCCTATTCTAAGCTAGACCGTTTTCTTGAGGCCTATATTGAAAAAAGCGAGTCCATTCAACAGATCGTGCGCGAAGGAATTCCTAAAAAACTTGCCGTCGCTTTGGCGAACCTCGTCGATGCCAATGAGTATAAACGCCGTCAAGCGCCTCCGGGCATAAAGATTACGCCTAGGGCTTTCGGCAAAGATAGGCGCATGCCCTTGACGAACCGGTATCGAGCGGGTGTACAATAGAATTAATATCGCTGTTACATATTTTTAACACAGGTTTGAGACAATATCCCCGTGCAAAGAAAAAATGATAACCTACACATGCCGACGAAAGGGGGGAATACCTAACAGGCCAAAGGTTATCGGTGAGCCGGA
>JAHFFI010000117.1 GCA_023248025.1 Candidatus Omnitrophota bacterium | reverse complement strand
AAATATCTTTGCGGCTTCGTCAATCCTTGCGCCTCGAGTCTTTGCATCTTTAAATGCGATGGTCGCGATATTCGCGATGGGGATAGTGTTGAATCCGCCCCAGTCGATATCCATGTAACGGATCACTGTAGACGTGGAAGGATTCGTCTCGCTCTGATAAATACCGTTAATTTTCTCGCCCTTGATCGTAACGATAGCCATAGCAGACTCGTGCGTCGGGACATTTCCCTGAATAAATTGATTCCGCAATTCATCACCGGTATAAGTTCCCGCCAAACGTGCGCCATTTTGGGGCAACAATTCCAGAACCTGAACACCCGGGTAGCGAACAACCACTCTCAAGCCATTCTTCTGCAAATCGCCAACATTGTACGTATCATAAGAAATGTCGTTGGCGGAGTCGTGGATTGTCACGCGATCTTCGGGGCGAAGGGGTGTGCCGTTGAAGAATGGGCTGATATCCAGTTGTCCCGCTTCTTCATGCGCCAAATGTTTCATATTGAGGTCGATCACGACGATCCGTTTATGATCGTCCAGCGTCACGACAAAAGCGCGAAGAGATAAATTATGCGTGTCGATCTCTTCAACAGAAGGAAAGACTTTGAGCGTGTCTGCTAAGTGTTTCCTGAACCATTCGTTGTTCATGAAACCCGCAGCGCCATTTTTCTGGTTCATGTATTCCATGAGAAATTTAACGGGGTTATCATGCCTTTCCACGATGCCGTTAAACTGTCGCAAATATTCGGCGGCCGGCAGCAGCGCATCGAGAATACGGCTTAGCCTCACGGATGTAGCCTGGTAAGAAGCAAAGTGAGCTCTATCCTTGTTGAAAAGATTTATCGCCCACTGCATGAGGTTCATATAATCTTGGGGCTCCGCACCCGAAGGAATGAGTGTATTCCCGAAACCCGGAACTTCGCGATTAACGACAATGCCTTGCTTACTGATGATGCCTTCAATCCAAGGGGGGCCGGCTTGAAGACCACCGTTAGCGGATACGTCAGACTCCGTATATTCGGAAGCGCCGGTGGCGCGGTCCGAATCCTGCATCTGAATGTCGATAGCCGCCAGCATCTTGACCTGTTCCGGTAAACTCCACCCGGTCACGACAATCAATCGGCCCGGCCCATTTTTATTGACCTCTGCTTCAAGTTTTTTTAATTCATCGAACATCCATTGGGTATGAGATTGAATGTTCCCAAAAATTAAAACCTGCGCGCCGGATTTTACCAGCACACGAATATTTTCGTCAGTAAACGCTCTTTGACGACCTGCTTTTTCCTCGACGAGCCGGCCGTAGTAGCCGATGGTGATTTTTGCAGGATCTAAATTTTTTATCTCGGGATCGAGCTCTATCAAGCGTGCATCCTGGCTTACGCGGCGTTTGGCCTCTTCTTTGATTTTCATGACTTGGTCTGTGGTCGGGTGCTCGGGATCAGCACCTTTGAACAATTCGTCCAGAATCTGACGGAAAAATGCGGAGGACGCTTCACGATTGTCACCATTCGTAATTGCTATCTCGCGAATACCGGGATCAATACCAGAAACTTCATCGCGGTGGACAGCCGAAACCGCACTCGCTCCGTCAGCGGCTCTTAAACCGGCACTCGTCACGTCTATAATATCAATTCTTTCCAAATACTGTAGCCACGGACGATGGATCCCCGCGCTGTCAGCCATGCCACGGCCATTATTCATCCCGAAGATTCCGCGATTACGGTACGTGTGGGTCACCATCCAAATTAAAGCATCCTTCAGTGTGTGATTGGCAGTATCGCCAGATGCGTCGAGCATGCGTTTATATAACGGCAAGAAACCCAGCTGACCATCATTGGGTACAATGACGGGTGCTTTATAGCTGGCCTTCGCTTCCGCCACCTTCGACTGTTCAAGTGTTTGCATGAGCTGAAGCGACCCTCGGGAAAAAAATTCTGCAAACTCTTCCCAACTGGATGAGCCAAACTCCTTTCCGTAACGGTACAAGAGACGCGTATAATATTCGCCGGCGTCTTTAATGAGGTAAATTTCGATGCCGTACTTGTTGCGGCCTTTGAACACCTGTGCTTTGACTGTTTTACCGCCAACCATAACGTTGAATTCAAGAAACGGTTTTTTTGCCATATTTTCGACCGGCGTCGGAAGTTTTGAATAATCTACTTTTTCCGTTTCTCCTTTATAATTGTGCTTAAATGGATAATACGGCTCTATGGTGACGATATTTGCCTGATTTCCGACCAGTTTTTTCATACGCACCGTATGGTATTGGCCGACACGTCCCAAACCTCCTGCGACGAGCCAAGTCTCGGGCGAAATATAATAAATATTGCGGCCAATAAGATTCGGGGCATTTCTCTCCAGCCAGTCGGACGGAACAGTGGGATCCAACATCAAAAGAATCGAGTCGACCAAAGGATAGACGTGAAGCGCTTTGTTCTCGTTCAAAAATTTCACGAGCTTCGCCTGCTCATCGGTATGCAGCAACGCCACCGCTCTTAAAAACGGCCACTGGTTTTCAAGCGGATAAGACGGCCATAGGTGGGCAATCTGGGTGTATTCTATGATGAGCGGACCGAGCGCGTCGTCAGTGATTGCCTTCCTCAGAACATCGAGAATATAATAAGCGTTGTCAGTCTTCATCGCCATGACGGGCAAAGAAACATTCACGTCATATGCGCCATCGATTTTTTTAATAAGCCCCGCTTCCGCTAACCGATCTAAAAGTTGTATGGTCTTAGAATCGTCAACAGCCAGACCTTCGGACTCAAGTCTCCGAAAGGCCTCGCTTAAAAGATCCCGGAAAGCAATGGGTCCTGTCCGCTCAAGAAAGATCGAAGCAATGACGCTCAAGCGATGCCAGTCCGCCGTTCTTTCCCCCACACCTTCATGCAAACGGTTTAAATATCCGGCCTGGGCAAGCCTCGCGCCATTTACGTCCTTCCATATCCGGAATGTTGTAAGAATCTGAGCAAGATCCAATTCCTGCGGACCCGTACGATGGGTGAAGATCACCAAATGGTCCGGTGCAAACGGGATTACGTTCGGCACCACCGATTGGTCGTCATTCAAACGCAAAGCTCGCTCGGCTTTCGGCATATGGTAAAAAGCCAGGAAATCACCTGGTTTCGAACCATCCGCGCCACGCAGGCGCCGGGCATCACTGCGGTTCGGGAGATACAACAGATCAAAGAAAGGGGCGATTTCAGTATCGGAAAGTTCTGCGGGAATACGCAAAGGCGCCGGAATATCAAGAATCTGATAGAGCCTATCCCCGCGGGTATCGGAAAATCCATGTAATATCTTCGCAGCTGACTTGGAATCCCTCATCTCAATAAATTTCTTCCTATCACCAAAAATAAATGCGCCTTCCATCTCCATGAGGCCCCAAATACTAGCAGATTTGGCACGGATATGAATATAAACCCGCGGTTGATGGTCTTCAGAGGCACTCCAAAAGACATTGAAACGCTGGCCCGTAGCACTGATCTTCTTCGTAATAGAACCGATCTCACGCGCCATTTGGTCCGTATCAGTGCCTTCAATCACGCCGACACTGCCGGGCCATCCAAAAAGCTCACCGACACGGTATCCGGCTTCGCCGCGATACCAAAGAATACGGTCTTGATGGGCTGTGGCAAAACGCTCGATGCCGAGCTTGGCTTCGGGGATAAATCTTGTGGGCACATAAAATGCATGCTGGTGAGGATGCTGAACGGAGGCTCCAATATCGTTGTGCCCAATACGCAGAAGACTCTCAAAATATGGGTCAACGGACGGAGGAGATGAAAACGTTGCCAACCGCGCTCGTTCAAACCCGCCATACCATGCATCTCTCTCGACGGTGACACCGGCTTTGCGCTGACGAGCCATCAATTCATCCAAGTCCGCTCTCAGTGACGCAGAATTCTCCGCATAAGTCGTTGAAAGATCCTCATAATGATATGCGCCGGAAACAGCATGGGTTTGATTCCACGCATTGGACGCAACGAGAAAATATTGAACAACATCATCAAACCTATCCTCAGCACCGGAAATTTCTTTCAAAATGACACGCAAAATATCAATTTCCGGTACTTTTTTCTGGGCATCCATAATACGGGAGCGTGTCTTCTCAAAAATATTGGCTTCGGTTGT
>JAHFFI010000027.1 GCA_023248025.1 Candidatus Omnitrophota bacterium | reverse complement strand
TTTCCAAAAAACAAGATACGCTATTGTTTCCTCGGTGAAATAAATGCCCTTACGCTTCAATCGTTGGCGATCGGATTGAGAAACCTGCGGACTGACGAATTCTTTGGCGATGTAATGTGTATTGATATCGGCTCTTTCCACATGCACCTGTTTTCGAGCGTCAAATCCAAAAAAATTAATATTGTGCTTATCCGGCACACTTAATTTTAGCCTAAGAATAGGGACACTATCAGCCCCCAGCAAATCGATCACTGCCATATCCGGATCGCTTCTGCACACAGAGAGTTTGACAGGTTCAGTCTCATGCGCCTCAAACATGAGTAGGAGATCAACGAAGTCCTTGTAGCTAAAAAGATTGGGTTGATTGGTAACCCATCGTCTCCGAGAAAGCTTCATCGCTAACTGGGATCGTATATCGGGCCTGTGACCAATCGGCACAACCATTCCTCCGGAAAGTCTCGCGCCCGCCACAGCGGCAGGCGTCACGGCTTCCGGCCGTACGGCCTGTACTCCGACATCCGGTTTTCTTAGAATATAAAATTCCTGCGGAAACTGGTGGGCCTGAAAAACATTTTTCGGCATGGACATGTTTAGAACTTCAAACCCAATTTTTTTAAAATCACTTGATTTAAGCCAAACCTCTGTCAATCCCGTCGCGATAAAATACCCGCCGGGGGTTAACGCATCATAGGCTTTTTGCACCACCGCTTGAGCGCCGGCCGGATCCGTGACCTGCATATTGAGCCCACCGGATGCAATCATAATATCGGGCCGTTCTCCATGCGTGAGTTCCAGGAAGTTACCCGCTTTAACCAAATCCACCTGTTCGACGGATATAGAAGAATCATTTTTCTTGCGCGCTTCATTCACCAATACCTCATTCCGCTCCGCCATCATATAATGGCCGCTTGGATAGGTTGTGCGCAGTTTACGAATAAGACGACCATCCCCTGCAAATAAATCCATGATAAATGGGTTTTTGGCATGCCCAGAGGGCAGTTTTTCGATCATGTCATTCATGGTCTGGACAATCGTAGGATCTATCTCATCACCGTAAACCGTATAAAAATAATCCGAGTCGTCTGTCCACGCATTCCAGTGTGAATTATTCAAGGTGTCAGCACTCCGAAGCTTGAAAATTTCAAACTCATCGCCTTTCAGGTAATTTAGGACGTCGCGCCACGGCTCGGCTTTTACATCCACAATAAATTCATTCCACGAGAATACGAGCTTCTGAAGCCCTGGGATGTATTCCATTTCGGTTTTTTTCAACTCTGCCGCCTGGAGAAGAATCTTGATCTGTTTAACCGTTACAAAGTTACCTGTTTTTTTATTTTTCAGGCGGATCGGATTTTTAGAAAGATCTATAAGCCAGTAAAAACCATGAAAAAACTTTTCACTCTCTTGGGTCGTAATCACCCGGACATCGCACGCCTTCTGCAAAAGTTCTGTTATCTTCCGCAGTCTCGCTTCTTCAGTAAGCGTCGTACTCTCTGCCAACCGCGCGCCCGTCACGGCGTTTCTCGCCTTTAACACCTCTGATGCTCTTTCGGGACTGGTGGCGCCAGACAAAAGTTCGGAGAGTCGTCCACCCGCAGGCTCCGCTAGCAAAAGCGTCTCGCGCAGGTCATCGCCTTTAAACGGTTTTTTATATTGGCCGTTCGAGGTCTCGAGTGTGCGTATACTTTTCCGGACGGGAGCCAGAAGATTTTTTTCATAACGGCCTTGATTGGTTTGAGAGGTCACGACGGGCGTGATAACGGCGTATGAGTAGCCTTCTTTTCTTAAGAGTTCTTTGAGATGCGGCGTGTGATAACCGCCGGTGATAAGCACCGCGACTTTTTGTTTTTCACGCGATAAAATATTTCTGACATTCCGCATAAAAACAAAATCTCTTTCACCGACCGAGCGGTAAAACGCCTCCAGCGCCTGTTTGCCCTTATCCAGTGCGTCTTGAGTCCCGATCACATCCTGAGAATAGCCCTGCTCCAAAAGTTTGCGGTTTAAAAACGCCAGACATGGGAAAGTAGCAAAATCGGGTTCGTTGGCCCGGAATAGATCAAATTCTTTCGTCGTCATCCGGATGTTGTAGGCCTCGACCAAAAGACGAAGATAGCGGTCTATCGAGCGCAGAAGCCGGGCATCGCGATTCTTCAATACTCCGGCATAGACTTTATCTTCAGCTTTTTCGAGCTCTTCCAGAATTTTATCGAGGTCAAGGTCGGCGAAAGCTTCAAGATAGTCAACATAGGCAAGTAGATTCGTATAACGCGCAACCGCTATGCCTTTGCCTCGCGCAATATTTAAAGTATTTTGAAAGTAGGCCAATTGTTGGACGCGTTCGGAGGACGGGTCCGCCTTTTTCACGGCAGATTGCGCTATTTCCTCGACGAGCGCCGCATGCTCGAGGTTAGCCAAACTGAAATTGATAATATTTTCTCTTTCTTTTAAGCGTCTCAGTTTCTCCAGATAAACAAATTCATCGAGCGACACACGGTTCTCGGCAGCTATGTCCGATAGCTTCTTAAAACTTTCTTCAAAATGATCCCCCGTCTCCGGATGACTTTTTTCATAATCCAGAAGCTGTTTCGGGTAGAATCGTACTTTCAATTTCTCAACCGCACGTCGTATTTCTTTAAGATACGACAGCGCGGCTTCTCTTTGTTCGGCCAGCACCGCGTATTGTTCCACATTTTTCATATAAATCGGCATGTCCTCGACACCCATGATTTTCATGGGCCGCTTGGAGGTCAGGTTCACGTATTCTTCCCCGGCAATTTTTCCCTGCATCAAAAAGCTTTTTGCGACTTTATTCCATGTCTCCTGTGAAGCGATTTTTTTAAAAGACGTGAGCGAACAATCACCCGAGCCCCCCTCTGAAAGAATAAGGGAAACACCGTAGCGTTCCATTAAAACATCGAGCGTTTTGGCTAGATTTTCTTGGCCGGATATATTGGCGTGCGCATCCTGAATATGAATGAGAAACGGCGCGTCCGAAGACTGTGTGTGCATTTCCTTTAAAGCGGCAAATTCCGGCGGGATCTCCAGCAACATCGGCTGACGGACTTGCGCTAGCGGCGCAGCCAGGGACATTTCTTGCGCAAAAAAGGCAAAAGCGAGCCCCAGTGTTGTCATGCTAAGAAATCGTTTATTTTGTATTTTATGCATAGTTATTTAAATATTATTATAAATATGTAATACTTATCAAAAGTATACACGCTAGCGCCGCTGGTTTCAAGCTAAGTATACATGCCCTTTCGGGCGGCATGAAAGAAATATTGCTGAATATAACCCGCATTTTTGGCCCATTTTTTACGTGCGAAATAGTGTATTTTCGCCTCGGAAACACGCCTATTGCGAAAATAATATTTTCTCATGAATCGGGCAATCCACACATCCACGGGAAAAGCCTCCATTTTATGAAAACCATACAAAAGAACGCAATCCGCCACCTTTGGCCCAATACCCGGAAATCCCTTCACGCGCTCCCTAGCCTCTTCATAGGGCGCTTGTCGGATGACCTCCAAACAAACAGGATTTGCGGATATAAAACAGGCCGTCTTAAGAAGGAACGGAGCGCGGTAACCCAGGCCACATTGCCTTAAGATACGTTCATGTGTTCTGGATACTTGTGCCGCGCTTGGAAATGAGCCGAAATATCGCGCCAAGTTCTGCCATATCCCTTGAATCCGCTTTACATTGTTGTTGGAAGAAATAATGAAACACGCCAGCGCCTCCCAGCTGTCTTGGCGAATAAGCCGCAGGCCTTTTAGTGAAGGTGGGATTTTAAATTTTTCTGTTTTAAGGGCACTGTAAATGGGCTCAAGGTCGCGTGCCAGGTCAAAATAATCCCAAAGCTGCCCTTTGGATATTTTTCCTTCGACCTCGATGCGGGAGCCGACTTGCTTGAGCTTTACGGGATGGCCGTAGATCGTGCCTTGAAAAAAATCAGCCAGGTGCCGGGAGAACCCGAACACCTGGCCTGACTCTAAAGTCGCGCTAAGATTAAAATCGGGATGTTTTAGGAGCACCCCATAGAATTACCACAGTTCAAGCATTTATAACAAGCGCCGTTGCGAACGGTGACATGTCCGCACAGGGAGCAGAAAGGTGCATCGCCCATCATTTTCCCCAACTGTTCATTCAAGGGATCGGCACTGGCAGAGACTTCGTGATCATGGTCTGATGCTTCTTTTACTATTTGCGGAGCCACGTGCTTGCGGAGGCGCGGCGTGGTGCTCGGAGGCAGTGTCACGTCTGTCGTGGCTCCCATCGGAGGCACTTGCACGAGGTCGTGGCGTCCCAGGTACTCCATCGCGAGTAAGCGGAAAATGTAGTCCACGATGGACGTTGCAAATTTAATATTCGGATGATCCACCGGGCCCTGCGGCTCAAAGCGCGTGAACGTGAATACATCCACATATTCCTGCAGAGGCACGCCGTACTGAAGACCCAGAGAGACGGCAATGGCAAAGCAGTTCATCATGCTGCGATAGGCCGCGCCTTCTTTATGCATATCGATGAAGATCTCGCCTAACTCGCCCGTTTCATAATCTCCCGTGCGGACATAGACTTTGTGGCCGCCGATGCGCGCTTCCTGAGTGATGCCGGCGCGTTTTTTTGGCAGTCTTTGTCTTTGCGGGGCCGCGATAAGTTCAGCCGACGCTTTGTCGTCGTTCGCAGAACCTGACGAAGAGCTCGAGTTGAGCGGCTGCGAAAGTTTCGAGCCGTCGCGGTAAAGCGCCGCGGCTTTAAGACCCAGCTTCCAGCTTTCTATATATATCTTTTCAATGTCCTCAACGGTGACTTCCGTCGGCAGATTAACGGTCTTAGAAATTGCGCCTGAAATAAACGGTTGCGCTGCACCCATCATGCGGATGTGACCCATAGGCGCTATGAAACGCTTGCCGTATTTGCCGCATTTATTGGCGCAGTCAAACACCGGCAGATGATCCGACTTCATACCCGGCGCACCCTCGACCGTCATGCGACCGCAAACCACGTCATTGGCTTCTTCTATTTGTTTCTGCGAAAACCCAAGACGCTCGAGTAAATTAAAAGCGGGATTAGCGCTGTCTTCATCTTTAAAACCCAGACGCTTCATGGTTTCTTCGCCAAGCGTCCATTTATTGAATGCGAATCCCAGTTCGAACACGCCCGGTAAAGCGCCCTCGATCTTTTCGATGTCCTCATCGGTAAAGCCGCGTTCTTTCAGCGTCGGCGGATTGATGTGAGGCGCGCCGTCAAGCGTAAGTGTGCCCGTCACAAAAGTGACGATATCGCGTATCTGGTCATCGCGATAGCCGAGGTTTTTGAGCGCGCGCGGCACGGACTGGTTCACAATCTTAAAATATCCGCCGCCCGCCAGTTTTTTAAATTTCACGAGAGAAAAATCAGGTTCGATGCCCGTCGTATCGCAGTCCATCAGAAGCCCGATAGTACCCGTGGGCGCGATGACCGTAGCCTGAGCATTGCGATATCCGTACTTTTCACCCAGCTTCACGACTTCGTCCCAATCCTCGCGCGCCGCGCGAAGAATATCGGCAGGACACAGTTTTTCATCGATCTTGTATGTCGCATCGCGGTGCTTGCGCATCACACGCAGCATAGGCTCTTCGTTCTGGACATACCCCGGGAACGGGCCCTTGTGCTTTGCGATTTCTGCAGACGTGCGGTACGCATGTCCGGTTGTAATGGCTGTCAAGGCACCGCAGATGGCGAATGCTTTTTCGGAATCATAGGGAATACCCTTCACCATCAGCAACGTACCCATATTGGCATATCCTAAGCCCAGCGGACGATAATCGTGGCTATTCTGCGCGATTGCGGGCGTCGGATAAGAAGAATAATCTACGAGAATTTCCTGTGCCGTAATAAAAACACGGCAGGCGTGGCGGTAGCCATCCACATCGAAGCTGCCGTCCTCATTCAGGAATTTCACAAGATTGATGGATGCGAGATTGCACGCGCTGTCATCCAGGAACATGTACTCCGAGCAGGGATTGGAGGCGTGAATTTTGTCCGTATTGGCGCAAGTATGCCAATCATTGATGGTGGAGTCAAACTGCACTCCGGGATCGGCACAACCCCAGGCCGCATAGGCGATCTGGTGCATCAGGTCACGCGCGTCGAAAGTCTCAACAACCTCTCCGGTCGTGCGCGCACGCGTCGACCATTTACCGCCGTCGAGATAGGCTTTCATGAAATCGTCCGAAATGCGGACGGAATTATTAGAATTTTGTCCCGAAACGGTTTTGTAAGCCTCCCCGTTGAAATCAGACGAATACCCTGCGGCGATAAGAGCGGCTACTTTTTTTTCTTCTCTGATCTTCCAGTTGATGAAATCAACAATCTCGGGATGATCCATGTCGAGACAGACCATCTTGGCTGCCCGACGGGTCGTGCCGCCGGATTTTGTAGCGCCCGCTCCTCTGTCCAATACTTCTAAAAAGGACATGAGACCGGAGGATGTCCCGCCGCCGGATAATTTTTCCTGACGACCGCGGATCTTTGAGAAATTGGTGCCGGTGCCTGAGCCAAATTTAAAAAGACGCGCTTCATTCTTCACGAGATCAAAAATAGACATGAGGTCATCTTCGACCTTTTGGATAAAACAGGCGGAGCACTGCGGATACGAGTACGAATCCTTCGTAACGAGTGCCGCGCCCTTCTTAAAATCCCAGTGGAAGCTACCGCCCGAACCGCTTTTAATGCCGTATGCTTCGGCGAGACCGCAGTTGAACCAAACCGGTGAATTGAAAGCGCCTTTTTGCGTGACGAGCAGGTGCGTAAGCTCAGCTTCGAATGCATCCGCGTCTTCGGGAGTGCGGAAATAGCCGCCAAATTCTTCGCCGGACTTGCGAATCGCATGGGCTATGCGATGCACAACCTGACGCACGCTCACTTCGGAGCCGGTGACCGGGACTCCGGCCTTACGGAAATATTTGGAGACTACGATGTCGGTCGCCAGCTGCGACCAAAATTTGGGGATCTCGGCGTTTTCCATTTTAAAAACCGTAGAACCGTCCGTGTTAGAGATCGCCGACGTTCTTTTCTCGTAAGTCACAGCATCCAACGGATCAGTGCCCGGCTTCGTAAAACGGCGTTCAAATTTCAGGCCCTTCATGTCTCCCGCAAATGCAGATTGACCGTTGGCTTGGCTTTTGACTTTTGAGGTATTCTGCATTTTAGGGTTTCTCCGTTGAAAAAACGGAAGTATCGCTTAAGAAATTCATATTCCTGCGAGCGATACATCCGTTTACCAAAAATTTCTTACCGCAGAAGCGAGTATATTCCCGCATTGTGGACCTGTCAAGTGAATATTTTAAAAAACCACAACATTTTGTGGTTTTTGGCGTTTAAGCGGGTTGGTAAACTCCCATCCTCGTGATATAATGGTGCGTCTTGAACAAAGGAGATGCCCATGAATGATGCTTTAGCGCTCGACACCTCTACACTGGTCCTTTTTGCTTTAAGATGGTTCCATTTTATATTCGGAATCATCTGGATCGGACTTCTTTACTTCTTTAATTTCGTGAACGGCCCCTTCGCAAAGACGATGGATGCCGACACCAAGAAAAAAGTGGTCCCTCAACTCATGCCCAGGGCTCTTTGGTGGTTCCGTTGGGGCGCCATGCTCACTTTCTTGACCGGATGGATCTATATCATCGGCAAATTGCATCTGAACGGCGCCGGACTCACCGGCACGGGCGGTCTCTTCACTTCGACCTGGGGCCAATGGATCACAACCGGAGCTGCTTTGGGCAGCATCATGTGGTTCAATGTCTGGTTCGTCATCTGGCCCGCGCAGAAAAAAATCATCACCTGGACTAAGAAAGGCGAATCACCGGCGGAAATGGCCGGCGTTGTGAAGCGCGCGTTCATGGCGTCGCGTCTCAACACCTATCTTTCTTTACCGATGCTTTTCTGTATGGCAGCGGCGAGTCATCTGCCTTCCTATAATATCGTGTTGGTCTTATCGGCGTTCGTGATCGGCTTTGTGCTGGTGTGGCACTTCGTCAACAAGGTCGCGGTAAAGGCCGGAGCAAATTTTTGATTTGCAAAGCAAATCAAATCCGCCATGCTGTGTGGCGGATTAGCTGTACTTAAACTCAATCTCCTTCGTGGCTCGGGGTTCGATCGTGATTTTCTGCGATTGGATCCCGAGTTTTTCGTGCCACGCCTCCACAAGGTATTCACCCGGAGGCAGATTTTTCAGCTCGAAACTTCCATCGTCCCCGGTCACCGCAAAATAAGGGTGCGACAGCACGCCGATATATCCCTGCATCCATGGATGCACATCGCATTTTAAAGGCACCATCACTTCGGAGGCATCAAATTTTCGGACCTGCTTCATTCCCTGAAACGGCAGTCCCAAATTGAAGGGTTTTGAGTTTTTGGGATAGGCGTGAAAATTGTGCAGCGTTGGATCATTGTTGAGGAAGTTAACGGGCTGGTTGACTTGGGCGCCGCTCACATGGGGAATGTAATGACAGCCTGTATTTTCCACTGTCACGGCTTCCGTCGGCGCAGGAAATGTATATTTTTCCAAGCCTTCCTTTATGTAGACAAATGCGTTCTTGAGCATTCCGTCCTTAACCAGGACTTCTTCCGATGAGATCTCGCCGTTCGCGTGGAACACGGCGCACTCAGGGTTTCCTTTAACTGAAAGTTTTTTGGCCTCGGGTGCTGCACCTTCAAACAACACGCGTCCTTTTAAGATGCCCGCAGATGCGGGGTCGACTGCCGCAGTTTTTTCCGCCGCGGTCACCGTAGAAACCGGTGCCTCCATCGAAGTCTCTGTCTTTTGGCCGCAACCGCTCAAAAAAAGAATAATTCCCGCTAAAAATACAGTGGCTGTTTTTTTCATAGTCACTCCATGCGTATCGTTAATATCATGTCACCCGGATGATCACAGGTCGGACAGAGCTTGCCCTGCCGCGTCAGTCGAAGTTTTTTTCCGTTTGTAATACCGGCTGGGATGCGCACAGTGATGCGTTTGCCGTCACGCGTGGTGAAGCTGACTTCCCCTCCTTTTTGAGCGCGTGATTTAGAAATAGTCAAGGTCGCCGCGTCGTCCGATGAAAGCTTCTGGGGGTAAGCGCTGTCTTCATCGGTTCCTCCACCGGAAAAAACATCTTCAAAATTTCCCGTCCAGTTCGCATAATGCATTCCGCCTCCGCGGCTGCCACGGACACTACTGCCGCTTCCGCCGCTTCGAAAAGATCGTAAAAGTTCCTCAAAATCGAAACCCTGGGCGCCCTGCCAGCCGGAGGATGGCCCCCCTTTGGCGGAGAACCCATCTTGTTTGAACATATCGTATTCTTTTCTTTTTTTTGCATCGCTTAAAACATAATACGCTTCGGATAGCTCTTTAAATTTTTCTTCGGCCTTTTTATTGCCGGGATTCGTATCGGGATGAAATTTTTTAGCCAGCTCACGATAACGTTTTTTTATCTCGTCGGGAGACGCTTTTTCAGCCACGCCCAAAACCGCGTAATAGTCTTTTTGAGCCGCCACTACTGAATTTCCTCGTCTTTCACGTATTGTTGTATCGATTTATTCGCTGAGTAGATTTTAAACATCTTGCCCTCGAGCTTCATGAATACTTTTACGAGGTCGGGGTCGAGATGGCTATTTGACAGTTCCTCGATGCACTTCATCCCCTCCTCAAACGTAGAAGCGGTCTTGTAACAGCGCTTCGAAATGACCGCGTCAAAAACATCCACGAGAGCCACGATGCGTCCAAATATCGGAATATGTTCCGCCTTAAGCCCGTCCGGATAACCCGAGCCATCGAATTTTTCGTGATGCGTCAGTGCGATCTCGGCGGCGGCCTTCAAAAGCGGCGAGTGGGAGCCTTTAAAGATATTAAAACCAATGATGGTGTGCTGTTTCATGACTTCCCATTCGCTGTCATCAAGCTTTCCCGGTTTTTGCAGAATCTTATCCGGGATGCCCAGTTTTCCGATATCGTGCATGGGGCTGGCATACCGCAGACATTCTAAGTCGTGATGAGACAATCCAAGGGCGTTACCCATTTCAGTCGAGTAGTCGCTGATGCGCATGATGTGACTGCCCGTGTCCCCGTCTTTATATTCCGCGGCGATGGCAAAACGAAAAATCATCTCCGCTTGAGATTCACGAAGCGTGCGGTGGGTATCTGCTAGCTCTTCGTGCGCATTTTTTAATTTGAGAATATCAATATCATTGGCCGGAATATATTCTTTGCGCGGCTCTTCATCGCGACGGGACTCCGGCGTTTTGTCCCTTTCTTTGCGGCGATGGCTTCCTCTACCGGGAATGTAGGTCAAGGGTGGGAGTCAGATTTAACGAAGCGCGCGGGCTTTGACCTGCACATTATCAATACCGCCGTAACGCGCATGCCAGGGTTTTGCGCCGTCCTTGAGCACGGCGTTTAAAGCTTTGATATTTTTTACGCCGCGGTCGAAAAGCCAGGTTTCAAGCGCTTGGGCGCCGGCTGTGGCATAAACCGGAATACCATCCTGCCAGGTTGCGCGTCCGCACAACACCCCGGCAAAATTGACACCGGCGCTGATTGCCATTTCGAGATTCTCACGGAAGATGTCATCCGTGACACCGGCTGAAAGATAAATGAAGGGCTTGTTCGTACAACCGTCCTGGCGCTTGAATATCCGTTTTGCCTCTTCCAAATCGTAGGCGGAGTCTTTTCCGTTGAACGCTTTCGAACCTTTGAGGAATTTTACGTTCACGGGGATCTCGACCTTCAGAACATCCACTTTGTATTTGTCCTTCGAAAATTCTTCCATGCTCTTGATCACGATCTCGGGTTTGAGCTTGGCGTATTCGAGGCCTTTTTCGTCACCGCCCTTGGGGTCATAGCCCACAAACTCAAGAAAGAACGCGATGTCTTCATCCTCGCATTCGCGGCCGATGCGCTCCATAATCTCGTGTTTTTTTTGGTTCACTTTCGGTTCATCATACGGAGAATAATACAGCAGCACTTTCACGCAGTCTGCGCCTTCCTGACGCAGGCGCTTGGCGCTATAGCCGTCCAAGAAATCCGGCACACGGCCGGCCATGGTCGCATCATAACCTGTTTTTTCGTACGCGAGTAAAAGTCCGGCATTTTTTGAACGGGCTTTAGACGCCGGCAAACCGAATTCAGGATCAAGCAGTATGGCGCTGGCATAAGGCGTGAGGACCTTGGTCACAACGGTTTTGAATTCTTCCATCATGGCCTGCGTGACGGCCTTCTCATCGACGCCCTTGGCTTTGGCGATGGATTTGCGCAAGGAACCTCTTTGGTCCATGGCGGCGGCTGTGATGACGCCTTTTTCATTTGAGACGTTCTTTAAGCTTTTGAATTTACCTTCTGAAATAGTGACCAATTTTGACTCCTTTAATAAGGGTTATTTTCTGACGAAAAATTATCATGATATTTTATCGCAGCGCCCATAAAACTCAACCTAAATCGCTCTCGGATCTATTAATCCACGTAACCGACGGGGCCTGTCAAAGGACGAGGTCTATTTGTCCTCGCCGTCTATTAGCGGCTCCGGGCAAATAGACCTCGCCCTTTGCCACCCGTCGGGTTCTCTTTGTTTTAATAGAACTCTCATTAGCGAATGGTCTAGGACCCCGGAAGTGGTCCTTGGGGGCGCGTTTGAGATTGGCGAGCCATGGAAACCTACTTTTACACACGAGCCAATCTCAACCGAGCGAGAGATTTCCTCGGAGGGGAAATCCGAGCGTCGACCCAAAGGACTACTTCCGGGGTCCGGGACCAAGCATGAGTGCGCCCGAGCCAGGCCCCGTCGGTTACCGGGATTAATGGATCCGGGTGAGCTTAGACGGAAAAGCGGAAGTGCATGATGTCGCCGTCCTGCACGACGTATTCTTTGCCTTCCAAGCGGAAGCGGCCGGCTTCTTTGGCACCGAGCTCGCCTTTGTATTTTAGGAAATCATCGTAACCAACCACTTCGGCGCGGATAAACCCGCGCTCAAAATCAGAATGAATTTTGCCGGCTGCCTGCGGGGCGCGCGCATCTTTTTCGACCGTCCACGCGCGGTTTTCGGTCTCTCCCACCGTAAAAAAAGTAATCAGCTTAAGGAGTTTATGGCCTTCACGCGCGAGCTGATCCAGCCCCGCTTCTTTTAAATTCATGGCCTTTAAAAATTCAGCGCGTTCTTCTGTCTCCAGTTTGGAAATCTCCTCCTCCACTTTACCCGAGATCACGATCATAGCCGCGCCTTCCTCGGCCGCATGTTTCCTGACTTGGGCCACATAAGTCGAATCCGGTTTTCCCAGCTCTTCCTCACCTACATTGGCCGCGTACAACACCGGTTTATCGGTCAGAAGACGCACCTCTTTCATGAGCGGCTTTTCATCATCCATCAAAGACACTTCACGAGCGGCCTTACCTTCGTTCATGGTCTTCTCAAATCGCTCCAACACGGCGAGCGCCTGCGCCGCCTTTTTATCAGTCTTTGAGGCTTTTTCGTTACGTTGCTTGTGCTTCGAAAGGATCTCGAGGTCCTTCAAAATGAGCTCAGATTTAATGACTTCAATGTCCCGTAAAGGGTCGACTGTGCCATGCACGTGCACAATGTCTTTACTCTCAAAACAACGCACGACTTGAATAATCGCGTCCACTTCGGCGATATGGGAAAGAAATTGATTCCCCAGTCCTTCTCCCTGACTGGCTCCCTTCACGATGCCGGCAATATCCACGATCTCAAGTGACGTCGGGACAACTTTTTTGGTAGGGACCAGCGCTGTCAAAACTTTAAGCCTGTCGTCCGGGACCGCCACGATACCGATATTGGGATCAATGGTCGCAAAGGGATAATTGGCCGCAAGCGCCGAGCTGCGCGTCAGCGCATTGAAGAGAGTGGACTTCCCCACGTTCGGAAGACCGACGATACCGCATTTAAAACCCATTTAGCCTCCCGGTGGGGTCTGACCCCATGGCTTTGCAAATTTAATAAAAACGTCGGCGCCGTTTCCGTGCTCGGGAATATTGCTTTGGGCTCCTGACAAGATCTTTAAAAATGATTCCTCCAAAGGAGCGCGCGAAGCGGTACGGTGCGGTTCTGCCAGCTCCATGGCGCGTGCGGCAAATTTCATCATCTGGACAGGCTCAAGTCCCGATAGTTCATCGAAAAACCAGCCGCAGCTCGTGTACATGAAAAGCGAAAATTTCTCCGCTTCAAGAAGGTCCCATAACTTTCTTTTTTCTTCTTCATTCAATGTGCGGCGCGCGTTGCGAGAAATGAATTCTTGCCTCTCTGTTTTTGTGTCTTTGAGTATCACGGAAATATAATCGTTGCGTGCCCGCCAGGGGTCCTTTAAAAACCGGCCGGTTTCAGATTCAAAAATTTCATCGACAGCGCTCTGCAGAAATTCAAAAGCTTCACGGAGAAATTGACGCCACTTCTGGTTCCAGCCCGGGGTCGAATTCATGCGGCAGCCACAGTCCGAACGCCACCGCTCGACACCATGCGCGCAGCTCCAGGAGGTATTTTCCCGGATATCCGCCTGCCAGTAGGAACCGGCCTGATCAAGAAAATCTGCGTAATTCGTTATCGTAGCGAGCTTTTGTTCATGTATTTTATTGAAAGCATAGGCCACCGCCATTTCTCCAAAACGGTGATGATGTCCAAAACTTTCCCCGTCGGTGGCGGACGACACAAGCTGTTCTCGTTCCCGGTGCCCGTAAGCCGAAAGGATACGGTTTACAAGATTATCACCGTTGCTGAGGATTCCTTCGAACGCAATCGTGCGTGAAACCGGTGCATCGTAAAAAAATACATGAAATTGCTTTCCGTAATCTAAAATGAGGCGGTAAGCATGCTTGGGATCAACCGTCTCACCGACGGTCTCGCGCCAGCGCGATCCAAAACCGATGTGACGGACCCGCGCGCACTGATGCGGAGCCAACACTGTAAAAAGAATGCCATTATCAGCCAGAATTCCGAGCGACTCACGATCGACGGCTGTTTCCGAAAGCCACATTCCTTCGGGCTTCCTTTTATAATGAAATTCAAAATCCCGGATGCCCCAAATGACCTGCGTAATCTTATCGCGCTTTTTTGCCAGCGGCATGATGATGTGGTTATAAACTTGCGCCATCGCGTTTCCGT
>JAHFFI010000116.1 GCA_023248025.1 Candidatus Omnitrophota bacterium | reverse complement strand
ACCCGGGTAACCGACGGGTCCTGTCAAAGGGAATGCTCTATTTGTCTCCGCCATCAAATCGCACGAGCGATTTGTGGACGGATCCGTCCTCTGGCGGACTCGCCGTCTATTAGCGGCTCCGGGCAAATAGACCACGCCCTTTGCCACCCGTCGGATAGTCTCCCCAGCTCTCGAGAATACCAATTGCTGGGTCCCGGACCCCGGAAGTAGTCCTTTGGGGCGCGTTTGAGATTGGCGAGCCATGGAAACCTACTCTTACACACGAGCCAATCTCAATCGAGCGAAAGATTTCCTCGGAGGGGAAATCCGAGCGTCGACCCAAAGGACTACTTCCGGGGTCCTAACCCATTAGCAAATCGAGTGTTCTATTAAGACCTAAGAGAACCCGACGGGTGACACGGGTAGTGCCCTATTTGCCCGGAGCCCGTAAGGGCGAGGACAAATAGGGCACTACCCGTGGCAGGACCCGTCGGTTACCCGGATTAATAGATCCGAGCAGGCTATTAAGGACGTTTTTCGCGGGAAATATCTTGAAAAAGTCCTGCGGTTTCAGCAAAGGTGCGTAAGATACGTGTCAGCCCGGTCGCTGTCGCCTTTCCCGCCGTTCGAGGATAGTGAGGAATGCCAATCTCCTGAATGCGCCAACCCCTCTTGCGAAGACGGGCGATGACTTCGGCATGTATTAAAAGCTGCTTCGATTTTAGCTCCAGACCATCAAGAACTTTGCGACGAAAGAGCTTGAATGCGCAGTCCACGTCGCGGACGGGAATCTGAAAAAGCACTTTGTTGCCCTGCGTCCAAAGAAAACCATTCAAACGGCGATGCCATTTGTCCTGCCGGCTGATGCGGTAACCGGCTACCACATCGCAGTCATCAATACGCGAGAAAAGTTTGTCTATGTCCGATAAATGAAACTGATTGTCCCCATCCGTGAAAAACACCAGATCTTTTTTGGCGCCTTTAAGCGCCGTGCGAACGGCGGCGCCATAGCCCTGGTTTTTTTCATGCTGAACAAGCCGCACTTTGGGGTTCTGTGCAGCCATTTTCTTCACGATCTCCGAAGTGCGGTCGCGACTGCCATCGTCGACGACCACCACTTCATAATCCATGCCGTAGCTCTCCGCAGTTTTCACGGACTGCTCGATCATGGTAGCAACATTGGCTTCCTCGTTATAACAAGGAAACACGATGGATAAAGAAGTGAGCGCTTTAGGACGGATCACGAATCACCAAAGCTATGAAATACCATGCCCGTCAAAAGTTTTGGATAAAAGTAGGTCGATTTTTGAGGCATTTTCAGGCCTTTTTTTGAAACCGTGATCATTTCTTCCAGTGATGTTGGTCTCAAAAAAAATGCCGCAGAAAATTCACCGCTATTTACGCGCCCCACCGCTTCTTTCGGGTCACGCGTGAAATCGATCTCTTTGGACTTGGCGATCTTCTTGACGCCGAAATACGGCGCAATCAGGCTTTGGTGTAGAACAGCCACATCCAGCTGCTGAACAGGGTTCTTCCCCACTTTGGCGGCCAGTTTATTTGACAAGGTTAGTAGCCAAAAACCCTCTTTCTTTGTGTAAACGCCGAAGGTAAAAGGCCTGCCAAGCACCTGGCTTCTATATTTCGAAAGCTTCAAAAGCAACAGAGAGAGCGAAGAAACTTTTTGCACATCGCCAAGCTTTTTCAGCGTCGCAACCACGCCGCTTTTTGTTTTTTGAGTATGAATCAAGCGGTGCGTCGGAAATATTTTGAACGGATTGTGCAAAACGTCCGAAAAATACGTCATCACATAGTTTCCGCCATCGTTGCTGCCATTTTTGGAGGGCCCCCGCAGACGCTTATACTGAAACGCAACTTCGAGGCGGTGGTGTCCATCCGCAATGAACATCGGTTTTTTTTGTAGGCTGGAAATAATTTTTTTTAATACCTGCGGTCTATCCTCGACATAAAGTCTGTGACGCACATCGGAGACACTCACATCCAATGCAGGCGCGCGCTGCAAGGAGGCCTGAAGCGCTTTTTGAACTACGGCCTGCCGGTCCTCAAAGAGACCAAAAATTGGACTTAAATTGGTCCTTACTTCCTTCAGCAGTGCCAACCGATCTTTCTTCGGGGCTGCCAGCGTATTTTCGTGCTTCAGCACCTGCTTTTCATCTAACTCCATCGCCGCAATAAAACCGATGCGATTTTTCATCTTTCCTTCTTCGCGGTAATCTTGCACCACCACGTAAACTGCCGGAGCCGCTTCTTTTTTTAAGACGCCATTTTCGAGCCATTCATTTAGAAAATGCGCGGCGCGCGTGTACTTGTTTTTCTTCGCGTTGTCGCCGGCCGAATCTTTACCGAGTTCGAGGCGGATCACGTTAAAAGGGCTTTCATTATAGTACCGCCCCTGTTCTTTTTTCGAGATTACGTCATACGGCGGCGCAAGCACCTGTTCAAATTTTTTTATCTTCTCGCCGTTGTAGCGTATACCTCTAAACGCTTTTATAACTGCCATTGATGAAAACCTTTCGGAGCTTGCGCCTGCTTGATCCTTATTCCTTTTAAAATAACGCCCCAGATTGTCGTTCCCAAGAAAGTCCCTACCGCGTCGGCCGCCGCATCATAGGGACTGGCCTGCCTGAGCGGAACAATGCTTTGATGCAGTTCATCTGACAGACCGTACAGAGTTCCCAGCAGCGTTCCCAATGCGATGTAAAGCACGATCGGCTGTTCGGTAAAAGTGACACAAAGACCGCGCGCGAGAAGAATGCCCAGGATAGTGTACTCAAGAATATGCAGGATCCAGTCCTGAACAGATCGCTGCATGGGCTCCAGGAACGGCAAGGGATAAGACAATGAGGATAGCGTAAAAATGACCCCCGCGTAGATGAATACGGGAGCCCAGGCCATGAAAAATCTTTCATGGCTCTCTAAAAAAGTAGACACGTCCTCTTATTCCTTCTTTTTTTCGGATTTTTTTTCTGAAGCCTTGGGCGTCTTGTCCGGTTTTTTATAATCCGTCGCATAAAAACCAGACCCTTTGAAGATGATGCCTCCCCCCGTTCCGATTAGGCGCTCCACCTTGCCCTTACAATAAATACAGACCCGCAGCGGCTCTTCCGACATCTTCTGGGATCTTTCAAATTGTTTGCCGCACTCGAGGCACTTGAAGTCATATGTCGGCATAGGCGGTATTTTACTACAAAGGGGGCTATGAAAATAGTTTCTTTGCTTTTTCCATGAATGAATGCGTCTGCGGATTCACCTTTTCGCCTGAGATCTCGGCAAATTGTTTCAGCAGTTCTTTTTGCTTTTCCGAAAGATGCGTCGGCGTTTCTACAAGAATACGTATCTCCTGGTCTCCGATGCCGCCGCCACGCAGCGATGCGATGCCTTTGCCTTTGAGACGGAAAATCTTGCCGTTCTGGGTGCTGGCTGGAATTTTTAATGTTGTTTTACCGGCAAGCGTCGGAACCTCGATCTCGCAACCGAGCGCGGCTTGAGTAAAACTCACGGGCACTTCGCACCAGATATCCTCGCCTTCTCGTTTAAAAATTTCATGCGGTTTTACGTGAATATCAACGTAAAGATCTCCGCGCGGACCACCGCGGGTGCCGGCTTCCCCCTCTCCTGTCATGCGGAGCCTAAGTCCATTGTCTACGCCTGCGGGAATCTTAGCGACTATCGTTTTGGATGCGAATACGCGGCCGTCACCTTTACAGGACACGCATGGATGTGAGGGAAAGCTACCTTGACCATGACAACGACCGCAGGTGCGTTGAATGCTGAAAAAACCGCTTGAAGCCAGAACCTGCCCCCTGCCGCCGCAAGTACCGCAAGTGGTCCTCGCCGTGCCGGGTTTTGAACCGTCGCCCTTACAGGTGACGCAGGTCTCTTCGCGTTCGACCGAAAGCGCTCTTTCGACGCCAAAAACGGCTTCTGAGAATGTGATCTCGACTTCTGTGCGAAGGTCGCTGCCGCGCGCGGCGCGCTGTCTTCCCGAGCCACCGCCCTGTCCGAAGAAATCCTCGAAAATACCTTCAAAAATATCCGTAAAACCTGCACCCGAAAAACCTGCGGTATTGAAACCACCCGTGTTCAGGCCCTCATGTCCGTACTGATCGTAGATTTGTTTTTTTTGGGGGTCTGAAAGCACTCCGTAGGCCTCGGTCGCCTCACGGAATTTATCTTCGGCTTTTTTGTCGCCGGAATTACGGTCAGGATGGTGC
>JAHFFI010000026.1 GCA_023248025.1 Candidatus Omnitrophota bacterium | reverse complement strand
AGACCCACACCGATCGCTGCCGCCATAGGTTCTTCGACGAGATAAACTTCGCGCGCGCCCGCATGAAGCGCTGAATCACGCACCGCTCTTTTTTCCACTTCGGTAATACCCGAAGGAATTGCGATGACCATACGCGGACGGACAAAACGCTTGCGGTTGTGGACCTTGTTGATGAAATAGCGGAGCATGCTTTCCGTGATATCAAAATCTGCGATGACGCCGTCTTTCATCGGGCGGATAGCCACGATGGAACCGGGCGTGCGGCCCAACATGCGTTTGGCCTCGTCGCCAACAGCCAGCACTTCATTGGTGTTTTTGCGGATAGCCACGACCGACGGTTCGCAGAGAACAATGCCCTGCCCCTTCACGTTCACAAGGGTATTGGCAGTTCCGAGATCAATGCCCATGTCGTTCGAGAAAAGACCGAGGATGGAATTAATTGTTTTTTGAAATACGTTGAGCTTTTGGGCCAAGAAAATCTCTTCTGTTTAGGCTTGAAAATTTAACAATAAGGCTCAATTATAGCAATGGGTCTCCGCGAGTGTCAATGACTTATAGACGGTCCCTTGGATCCATTAATCCCGGTAACCGACGGGGCCTGTCAAAGGGAATGCTCTATTTGTCCTCGCCGTCTATTAGCGGCTCCGGGCAAATAGAGCATTCCCTTTGCCACCCGTCGGGTTCTCTTAGGTCTTAAATAGAACACACATTAGCGAATGGTTCAGGACCCCGGAAGTGGTCCTTGGGGGCGCCTTTGAAGTTTGCGCGCCATGGAGACCCACTTTCACACACGCGCAAACTTTAACGGAGTCTCAATTTCCTCGGAGGGGAAATTGAGACGTCGACCCAAAGGACCACTTCCGGGGTCCGGGACCATAGTGTTGAGTTAAACAAATGTAACCGGCAGGGCCTGTCGGTTACAGAGCTTAGAGTTGGTAGGAAATTTTAAGTTGGTCGAGGAGCTTGAAAAACGTGGGGAACGACGTATTGATGCAGTCCACGTCCTTGACGGTCTGCTCCCCTTCGGCGATGAGCCCGGCGACTATCAGGGACATCGCCGTGCGGTGATCTTTGCGTGAATCCACAACGGCGCCTTTGAGTGGCGTCGGCCCTTCAATGAGAATAGTGTTTTTTTCCGATTTGATCTTTGCGCCCATCAGAGAAAGTGCCGTAATCATAGAATCGATGCGGTCGGTTTCTTTAACACGCAGCTCATCCGCGTCGTGAATCACGGTCTTGCCTTGAGCCTGTGTAGCCAACACACAGAGTATAGGAATTTCATCGATTAAAGATGGCAATTCCTCTCTCATAACCTCCGTTCCTCTCAATTTTTGCGTCATCAAAGAAAAATCCGCCATCATTTCTGGTCGGCCAAGCTTATCATGTCCCGCACTCATTAATGGGGCACCCATTCTTTCAAGAACTTTAACTATGCCTATTCTTGTTTCGTTGAATAATATATTTTGAAATTTAATGGCAGAGTCTTTTAATAAGATCGCGATGGCCATAAAAAACGCCGCACTGGAAATATCTCCCGGAATCTCAAAGCTCTTGGCATTTAAAGTTTGCCCGCCGGCAATGGATACCTTTAAACCCTCTTGCTTGATATTCGCTCCGAAATAACGCAAAAAAAGTTCGGTGTGATCGCGCGATAAGACCGGCTCTGTTACGGAGGTGGTTCCGTTTGCATATAATCCGGCCAATAATATCGCTGATTTAACTTGGGCGCTGGAAACTGCCAAAGAAACATCAATAGGCTTAAGCTTTCCTCCCTTTATCGTGAGCGGAGCGAAATTGCCATCGTCTCTCCCCTCTATCACCGCGCCCATCTGGCGAAGATAGGAAGTGACGCGTTTCATTGGCCTCGATGAAAGCGACGGATCGCCTGTAAGTGTGGTTTTAAATGGCTGGCCCGCAAGAACCCCCGAAAGAATTCTCATGGATGTTCCGGAATTACCCAAATACAGCTCTTTTTTAGGTTCTTTCAGGCCATGCAGGCCTTTTCCGATAATGACCACTTCCGTTCCGTCTGAGGAAGATTTGATATCCACACCCATCGCTTCGAACGCTTCACGCGTACAAACACAGTCTTCGCCTGACAGAACATTCTTAAAGGAAGAGATGCCTTCGGACAAAGACCCGAATATGATCGCGCGATGAGACAGCGATTTATCGCCGGGAAAGGAAAGTGTTCCCGATAGGGGTGCGGAATGTTTTTTAAGCCTGACCTGGGTCATGTTTCTTTTTTATATTTTTCAACTACGCGCTTAAAATCTTCCGGCAGCGGGCTTTCAAATTTCACTGTCTTGCCGGTTCCCGGGTGCGTAAATTCAATCCTAGAAGCGTGGAGCATAAGACGGCCCTCCGGCTCCATTGTACCGTAAACCGTGTCGCCCACGACAGTATGGCCCAAATGGGCCATATGAACGCGGATCTGATGCGTGCGGCCTGTCAGGATCTCCACGTCCACCAGCGTCGCGCGGTGATAGAAT
This sequence comes from Candidatus Omnitrophota bacterium, assembly GCA_023248025.1. Classification (GTDB taxonomy): domain Bacteria; phylum Omnitrophota; class Gorgyraeia; order 2-02-FULL-51-18; family 2-02-FULL-51-18; genus JAHFFI01. Next base: position 12,081 of record JAHFFI010000026.1, on the reverse strand, counting down.
TTAATTACACGGTAACGACTTTCGGCTTCTTTGGATGTCTCCCGACGAGAAACGGCCATTTTATGCCGGACCTTGGAATGTCGTCCGATGGGCTCGCATATCCGCCCTTCCTGAAATTCGATGTGGCCGCGCACGAGCGCCGTGTAATGTTTGGAAACTTCACGCTTGGCGAATTGTTCCTGCAGCATTTTGTGCGTGCGATTGTCTTTAGCGACGATGAGCACGCCCGATGTTTCTTTGTCGAGGCGGTGAACGATGCCGGGCCGGGTCAATCCTGCGGCTTCCGCGAGTTTCGTGCCGCGACCAAGCAGAGCATTTACAAGGGTACCCTTTTTATTTCCGGCGCCTGGATGGACCACCATTCCTACCGGTTTATCAATAATAAGAATCTTCGAATCCTCAAAGAGAACAGACACCGGAATGTCCTGCGCTAAAAGCTTCCCGGAATCATTCTCAACCGACAGGCTTCCGCTTACGACGTCCCCCTCTTTCACGAGATCGCGCGGACGAGCCGGCACTCCATTCAGCAAGACCTCCTTTTTATCAAAAGAGGCTTTCAGCTGACTTCTTGAAAACTGCCCCTCTAACCGTTCCGTGAGATACGCATCGATGCGTTTGGCTTGGTAAAGCGAAGGGACGCGGAATTCAACGTTTTGCATGGCGGGCCGGCAAAAGAAATAATAAGATCAAGGAGCCCAGGACCCATACCACGCTCACCCACTGAGCGATGGTGAGAATACCGAATTTAGCCTGATTATCACGCACGAACTCAATAATAAAGCGCCACACACCGTACAAAAAAAGATAGCTTAAAAACACCGTGCCCTCTCGGTATTTTTTAAAAAGGATATAGAGAAGCACCCAGAAAAGAATAAATAAATATAAACTTTCGAATAGCTGAGTGGGTAATCGATTGACGGTATTGCCATTAAAATGAACTCCCAGCGAAGACTTGGTTTCCAAGCCGTAACAGCAGCCGTTGAAAAAACAGCCGATACGACCAATGGAATGCCCCAGCGCTATAAGCGGTGCGAAAAAATCAGCCGTGCGTAGCAAAGGCATTTTTTTTGCCCTCCCGTACAGGAGCGCAGAAAATGCGGCAAGGATAGCTCCTCCATACCAAACAAGCCCCCCTTCCCCCAGCCAAAACGCTTGGGTGGGATTCTGCCGGTAAAGGTCAGCATTTTGTATTACGTACGCCACACGCGCCCCGATAACTCCGGTCACGAAGATAACCAGCACCAGATCGTATAGAGCCATCTTGGAAAAACCAAAACGCGGCGCCAAAAATGCTATCATACAAAAAGTAACTGTCATCGCAACAGCAACAAAAAAACCATAAGTGTAAACCCTAAAAAAACCAAACTCAATCAGGGTGGGGTGCATCAGCCTTTTGCTCCCGCAGTCTTGAAAATATTCAGAATAATAAGAAAAACGCCAAAGCAGATAGCGGAGTCCGCGATATTAAATACCGGCCAGACACGAAAATCAAGAAAATCAACTACGTGCCCAAAATAAAGTCTATCACAAAGATTGCCGGCGGCACCCCCCAGCACCAACGCCCAGCCAACCATTGTAAGTCCCGAAAGATTCCGGTCCGATGACGTTAAAGATCTGCGGATAAAAAAAAGTATTAAAAGAATGGCAGCGGCAGTCAGAAATGTCAGGAAGCGGGAGTAATTTTTCATGAGACCAAAGGCCGCGCCGGTATTCGCGACGCGTGTCAGGTGAAAGATGCCTGGCCAAACCGAAACGCTTTCACCTTCGCCGAATCGTATGAGGATCACCCATTTAGACAGCCTGTCAAAAACAAAAACAACTGCGACGATGGCTGCGAATAAAGTGGGAAAACGCCGGGAGATTATTTTTTCTTATCCTGCTTTTCTTGCTTTTCCTGGCAAGGAACACAGAGTTCCGCGTAAGGAACGACTTTTAGGCGCATTTTATTGATCTTTTTTCCACAAAGCTCACAAAGACCGAATGTGCCTTCTTCGATCTTTTCCATCGCATCATCAATGCGATGCACGATTTTTTGTTCGTTATCCGCAAGACCCAGCGAAAACTCGCGATCATAGTTGTCAGACGCCACGTCAGCCATGTGCAGGCTATAACCGGAGAGATCTCCGGCAGCATCGCGCTGTGAGGTCTTTAGATTATCCTTGGCGATATGCTCAATGCCTTTTGCCAGCTCCGCTTTTCTCTTTAATAACAGGGTTTTGAATACCTGTAGTTCTTTTTTATTCATTCCTTCTTTCTTAGGCATAGCTTCTAAACTCCCTTGACTGCGTCTACGCAACGGTGGCAAAGCGCCGGATGTTCCTTGCTTTTGCCGACCGTATCGCGCCAATTCCAGCAACGATCGCATTTTTGTCCTGACGCCTGTTTCACCTGTATACGTCCAGCCTCTCCAGCAACATTTTTGAGGTATACGTTCGAAACTAAAAGCAGTGCAGGCAAAACCTCACCGAAACTTTTCAAAAAATCGTATTCTTCCTTTTCAGGAACAGCTAATTCTACATCAGCTTCCAGCGAATTACCAATTTCTTTTTTCTCGCGTTTTTCCTCCAAGGCCTTCAAAACTGAGTCGCGAATCGCTGAAAAACGCTCGAAGCGGCTATCCAGTTCCGGCTGCCGCCATTTCGAGGAACGGGCGGGCCAACTCTCGAGATGAATACTTTCTTTTCCGCCCATTTCTGCCCAGATTTCTTCGCAGGTGAAACAGAGCACAGGCGCCAAAACACGGACCAGTGTCGACAAAATCTCATGCAGCGCCGTGCGGCAGGAACGGCCCGACGTCGAAGCGCGCGGGTCGGTATAAAGCCTGTCTTTCAACACATCCAGATAAAAAGATGACAGCTCTCGTACGCAAAAATTATACACGGCATGATAGACACGGTGCAGTTCATAACTCTCAAAACCGGCCATCGCCTCTTCTTTTAAACCTTCCAGCTTCGACAGCGCCCATTGGTCCACTTCCAAAAGTTCATCGTAAGAAAGCGCTTCTTTTTTTGCATCAAAACCATTAAGATTGCCAAGCAGAAATTTGAAAGTATTTCGTATCTTTCGGTAGCCGTCCGAAAGTCTTTGCAAATTGTCCTGTGAAATGCGGATATCGTCGGACGTATCACTCGACACCACCCACAACCTCAGGATATCCGCGCCGTATTGCTTCATGACATCAAAGGGCGAGATCACGTTGCCCGTCGACTTGGACATCTTACGGCCCTCGCCGTCTACGATGAACCCGTGCGTCAGGACTTCTTTGTACGGCGCCTTGCCGGAAACACCCATAGAAACTAAAAGTGAACTTTGGAACCATCCACGGTGCTGGTCACTGCCCTCAAGATAAAGATCGGCCGGAAATGCCAGCGCCTCATTTTCAAGAAGAACAGACAGGTGGCTCGAGCCCGACTCAAACCAAACATCGAGAATATCTTCCCCTTTTTTCAAATCTTTTCGTCCGCATTTAGAGCAGGTGAATTTTCCATCCGCCAGTTCCAGCGCAGAACGCGTGAACCAGGCGTCTGATCCTTCTTTACGGAAACGCGCGGCTATCTGATGGATAAGCGCCGCATCGAGAATGGCCTCATCGCAGCTTGTGCAATAAAGTACGGGTACCGGGATACCCCAATAACGCTGACGCGACAAACACCAGTCCGGGCGGGATTCCATCATGCCTAGGATACGGTTTTGGCCTACTTCCGGGACCCACTTTACTTTGCGGATCTCGGCGATCGCTTTCTGGCGGATATCATTTTTATCCATACTCATGAACCACTGGCGCGTCGCGCGGGAGATGACAGCATTTTTGCAGCGCCAGCAATTGGGATAAGAGTGCGTGACCTTCCCCGCGTGAATAAGATTGCTTCGCAACGCCATCGCCTCGATGATTTTGTCGTTGGCTTTGAGGATGAACTGGCCTTTGAATTCACCCGCCTCTTCTTTGAATTTTCCTTTTTCATCCACCGGCATAATCATCGGCAGTTTATATTTAATGCCCGTTTTGTAATCGTCCATTCCGTGACCGGGTGCCGTGTGCACACAGCCCGTACCGTCCGTTCCCAATACATAATCCGCGAGCACAACCATAGAAACGCGGTCCACAAAGGGGTGGCGAGCCGAAAGGCCCTCCAATTCCCTGCCTTTTTTGGTTAAAAGTGTCTGGGTCGCGCGCCCTTCCTCACCCGCCGCTTTCAGCATAGCCTCGAGTAGGCCCTCGAGCATGATGACCACGCCGTGTTTTGGCGTTCGAACAAAGGAATAATTAAAATCGGGATTGAGCGCCACTGCAACGTTCGACAAAAGCGTCCAGGGTGTCGTCGTCCATACGGCAAACGAAACTTTTTCGCCTGGCGTTGAGTCGATTTTAATATTTTTTTTAGCCAATTCCTCGGCCGAAACGGGGAAAAGAACATAAATGGAGGGCGAAACATGGTGTTCATCGTACTCTAATTCCGCTTCGGCAAGCGCCGTCTCGCAGGAAACACACCAATGCACGGGCTTAAGACTCTGATAGACGAATCCTTTTTCTACAAGCCGGCCGAAGGCTTGGATGACGCAAGCTTCAAAACCGGGCGCCAATGTAAGATACGGCCGGTCCCAGTCACCGAAGATGCCAAGTCTTTTGAACTGTGTTTTTTGTTTTTCGACAAAACCGTTGGCGTAATCAGCCGCTTTTTTTCTAAACGTCACGGGGTCGATCTCATGCCTTGTGATCTTTAACTCTTTAAAAAGCTGGTGCTCGACGGGCAGGCCATGACAGTCCCAGCCCGGCACATACGGCGAATCAAATCCACGCATGGTTTTGTATTTTACGATGATGTCTTTCAGGATTTTATTCAGCGCGTGGCCAATATGGATGTCACCATTGGCATAAGGCGGTCCGTCGTGCAGGATAAATTTCTTTTTGCCTTTCATCGCCTCGCGTATTTTTCCATAAAGAGCCCCCTCTTCCCATTTTTTTAAAAAAAGCCCTTCGCGGTTAGGCAGGTCCGCCTTCATGGGAAAATTGGTTACGGGTAAATTGAGAGTCGGTTTATAGTCCATTTAGCCCAGTCTCGCGGCAAATCCTAATAACGTCGGAATGAGAAAAAGCTGCAAAAAATATATGAACAGAACGGCAAAAAACGGAGCGAGGTCTATCCCGAGTGAGTGCGACGGCACAATGCGGCGAAAAGGTGCGAGCACCGGCTCCGTCGCACGCTCAATGAATTGAACAATGGGATTATACGGATCGGGATTCACCCAGCTTAAAAGCGCACGGATAATGACAAGCCATTTTAGGGCCTCTAAGACCATGTTTATCACCATGGCAACCGCATGAAGAAAATTGGATAACACAAACACGTTCCGGACCTCCTTGACTGCTGCTATGTCTACCGACTAAGCTCTTTGGACCTTTTGTACGCGGCCTTAACCGCGTCGTGCACGATTTTACCGAGACCCTGTTTTTGAAAAACTTTAAGCGCGGCCTCGGTCGTCCCTCCCTTTGAAGCTACTTTCGCGATGAGGTCTTCAGGGTCCTCGCTCGTGCCGGCCAGGACTTTTCCGCTGCCGAACGCCGTCTGATAGGCGAGGCGTTTGGCAACGTCTACTTTCATGCCCATTTCATAGGCTGCCTCAATGAGCTTTTCCGTCAAAAGAAAATAGTACGCGGGCCCCGAGCCACTCACAGCAGTCACAAGATCCAATAATTTTTCCGGCACCAACACCACCTCGCCGAAGGATGACAGAATAGCCTCTGCTATTTTTTTATGCTTTTCGCTGACATGCCGCCCGGGACTATAGGCTGACATCCCGGAACCGACGAGTGCCGGCATGTTGGGCATGACGCGCACCAAAGACACTTGTTTTTTGAAATAAGTTTCTATCTTCTTTAGTGTGACCCCCGCCGCGATTGAAATCACGAGCGTCCCCGGTTCGATGCTCGATGCGATCTCTTCTATCACCGGCTGCAGCCCCTGAGGCTTCACAGCAAGGATCACAACATCCGAAAGCGACGCGCATTGGCGAGTCGAGGCTGCGCCTTTAATACGCCCTTCTTTTTTAATCTCTGTAATTTTTTTCTTGTCCAAGTCAAAAACAGAAATGTTCTGGGGATATACCGACTTTTCTACAAGTCCGTGCACAAGCGCTTGCCCCATATTGCCCACACCGATAACACCGATCCTCAGACCTGAAAGAACTTGTTTTGCGCTCATCCGAATAGTGCCCTCCCGATACGCACCATGTTCGCCCCCTCTTCTATCGCCGTTTCAAAATCGCCACTCATTCCCATGGAAAGAACCTGCATCTGAACGTTCGAATGTTTGAGAGACTTGCAGACGCTGAAAATCCCTTTCAACTTTTTGAACGCGATGCGTCGGATCTGCGTGTCCGGTGAATGGGGCGCCATGCCCATGAGGCCCAGTACTTTAACTGACGGTAATTTTGCGATCTCGTCGATCGAGGTGTAAATATCTTCCGTTCCGAAACCAAATTTCTGCTTTTCCCCCGAAATATTCACTTCAAGAAGCATTGAGATCGTTTTGCCTTGCACCTGTGCCTCGCGGTCTATCTCGCGCGCAAGACGCAGCGAATCGACGGACTGAATAACGGAGAACAGCGAAAGCGCCTCTTTGATCTTATTCGTCTGGAGATGCCCGATCATGTGCCACTCAACGTCGGGTATTTGCGGAATCTTTTCCTGCGCTTCTTGAACGCGGTTTTCGCCAAATTTTGCTAAACCCAGCACTTTGGCCTCAAGTATACGGGCAACTTCGACTCCCTTTGTCACAGCGACGAGCGTTATATCTTTGGCGGTCCTGCCGGACTTTTCCGCAGCTTTAGCAACGGCCGCCTGGACGGTTTCCAGCTTATCTTTTAAGAGGCTCACTAAAATTGTCCTGTCTTTAACATCACGAGCGTGCAGGCTTCGAGCACCTGTATCCCTTGTGCCCGCGCTTTTTCCTCGAGCGCTTCATTTTCGGCGCCCGGATTAAAAATAATACGGCTGGGTGCAGCCTTCAAAAGGTCGGCTCCTATTTTAGAAGAAACTTCCTTGGAAAGATAGACCGAAACCGTGTGCATCTTCTCCGGTATGGCCTGCAAGGAAGGATAACACCGAATACCTTCGATGTCCTCCAGGCTGGGATTTATGGGGTACACTTCATGACCTTTGGATTTTAAGAGCATAACGGCCAAGTGGGAATATTTTTCTGTATTCTGCGAAGCGCCGAGCACCGCTACTTTCATTTACGGAGAAGATATTTTCCGGGCACGTCTCGACCACACGATACCGGTGACCAGGATACCGCCCAGGACGCTTACGATGACAGCCAAGAGAAAAAGGACACCGGCCAGCGCTCCTTTTGTAAGCGACGAATTAGGGTTGCCGAAGCAAACAGAGCACGCCATGACGAGATAAGACCCGTTCATACGTGCTGCTTCCCTGTTTTCCGGATGAACCACACGAGATACAACATCAAAACGGCTGCCAACACAAATGAAAGTACGGTGAACCACGCATAAAGCTTTATGGCTAACGCGCAGAACAAGGCCAGCGTTATGGCGCAAATCATGAGAAAAATATGAATCACTCTAAGGGACATAAGGCCCGCCTTGTTAAATATTAACGATCTTGTCTATTATATACGGCTGAGTGCCGGCACGATAAGCAAAAAAAGGAAGAAGAACGCGGCCAGAAGAAGCACGGAATAGATGATTTTCTTTTCCGCGGAAAGATGCATGAAAAAAGCGGCCACAAGAAAGCCTTTGACCGAAGCGATCAGGAGCGCTACCGCGACAGCCTGAAAAAGTGGCAGATGCAGATAAGATACGCCCACGGTGACGACGGTCAGGAACGCCAGCCCTATAAAGACCGCGATGTAAACTTTTACGTGTTTTTTAACGGCTTCCGCCGAATGATCTCCCACGTCAGCTCCTATAAAAGGTACAACACCGGGAAAAGAAAGATCCAGACCAGATCCACAAAATGCCAGTACAGCCCCGCCGCTTCGATGCGTCCGGTCAATTGCTCCGGGCTCGTTTCCCACAGCTTCGAACCCGGAAATAAAAAATAAAGATTGATCAGTATCCCGCCCAATACGTGAATACCATGAAGTCCCGTGAGCGTAAAATAAATGGCATAAAAATTATTCGTTGAAGGAAAATGATGGTGCTCAAATTTATGTCCGTATTCAAAACTTTTTACAACGAGGAACGCGATGCCTAAAAGCACAGTGAGCGCCAGGAATATTCGGTATTTCTTGATGTCTTTCATGGCCAGTGACGCCCAGCTCATCACCATCGTGACGCTCGATGTGATGAGTATCATGGTATTGAGAGTGGCCAAAGGCACATTGAGTATCGATGAGCCGCGCGGCCAATCCGACACACCGGTACGCAGCACCATATAAGCGGAAAAGAGACCGCCAAAAAGCATCACTTCAGAGGCAAGAAAACACCAGACACCCAGTTTGGAATTTGTCACACCGGTAACCGGGTGTGGTTTTGTAATGTGCCGAATAAGGCCCTCTGACATCAATTCTTCTCCTTCATGCTTTGAGGCCAAAAATCTTCTTTGTGGCCGGGAGTGCCGTATTCATAAGCACTCCTGTAAACAACCGGCGGCACAGGAAAATTCCCGTGACCCGGAGGGGAAGGTGCGGTCCACTCGAGCGTCGTGGACTTCCATGGATTCTTGTCCACTTTCTTGCCGAAGAAAATACTGCCGAAAAAATTGATGATAAATGGGATCTGCGCCAAGCCCAGGAGCCACGCGCTATAAGAAGCGACCACATTCCATATCTGGGTAGGCTGAGCGTGGGCGTATTGCGTCGGGTCGAACAAACGGCGTGACACACCCGCAAGCCCCATGAAAAACATAGGCATAAACACGCCATTTATAAAAATGAGTGACGGCCAAAAATGTAATTTGCCCAGGAATTCATTCATCTGACGACCGGTTGCTTTAGGGAACCAGAAGTAAATTCCCGCGAACAAAGCAAATATTGTGCCGGGTGCCACCACATAGTGAAAATGCCCAATGACGTAATACGTATCATGAAGATGAATATCGGCAGCGCTTAAGCCCAGAGGCAGACCCGTCAAACCTCCGATGCCAAACATCGGTAAAAATGCCAAGGCAAAAAGCATGGGCGTATTGAATCGTATCGCTCCTCCCCACAGGCTTAAAATCAATGCTGTAAGGATAATAACTGACGGAATAGAAATGATCATGGTTGTGACCTGGAAGAATGAGTTCATGCTGGTGCCCATGTCGGTCAGATACATGTGGTGCGCCCAAACGATAAATGAAAGAAACCCAAGCGAACACACTGAATATACGAGCATCTTATACCCGTACAGCGCCTTACGCGTATTGCAGGCGATGATCTCAGCAACAATGCCCATGGCCGGCAGAATCAAAACGTACACTTCCGGATGCGCCAGAAACCAAAATAGATGCTGCCAAAGTATGGGATTACCACCCCCTGCCACCGGCAGCGTCTGGCCATTCACGACAAGGCCGGAGGGCATAAAGAAACTGGTATGCGCCAAACGATCCATCAGCTGCAACACCGCAGCAGCCATGAGTGGCGGGAATGCCAAAAGTAAAAGAAACGAGGTAACAAACTGCGACCAAACGAAGAAAGGCAGTCGGAAAAAAGAGAGCCCCTCCGTACGCAACTGAATGGTCGTGACGATGAAATTGATCGAACCTAAAAGTGACGAATTAATAAGGAAGGCCATGCCCACAAGCCACCATGTTTGACCCGAAGACGCGATGACTGAAAGCGGCGGGTAAGACGTCCAGCCCGATTGAGCGGAACCCCCCGGGACAAAGAAACTCGCGAACATAATGACGCCACCGATGAAATAAAGCCAGTAGCTCACCATATTGAGCTTGGGAAAAGCCATGTCGGGAGCGCCGATCTGAAGCGGTAATACGAAATTTCCAAATCCGCCGACAGCCAGCGGCACGACACCCATAAACACCATGATGGTTCCGTGCATAGCACCCAGCTGATTGTAAAACTCCGGCAGCATGATACCGCTGATCATCGCTGTTTCGGGAAAGAGTCCTCCTATAACCGGTAAAGGCTGCCCAGGAAACGCCAACTGCCAACGCAGGATCATCATGAGACAAAATCCGAAGAAAAGAAATAAAAGTCCGGTCACCGCGTACTGGATGCCGATAACTTTATGGTCAACTGAAAAAATATATTTCCGCCAGAAAGGCAGGTCGTGATGCACAACGTTCGCGTGGCTACTCATGCCGCAGGGGTCCCCAATTTATTGGCTGTCTCTGTATCATACCAGGTATTGAAAGCCTCTTTTTCATCCACGATGAAATAGCCTCTCATGCGGTAATGCCCCAAGCCGCACAATTGCGCGCAGGCGATCTCAAAATTTCCGGGCGTTTTTGCTTCAAAACTTTGCGTCACGGAATGTCCCGGAATGGCATCCTGTTTTACACGCATGACAACCAATGAAAATGAATGGATGACATCCTTAGAACTAAGGGTCACGATGACAGGCGTGTGCACAGGGATATGAAGTTGATTGATCGTTGTTATGTCATCCTTCCCGGCCGGGTCATTGGGGTCAAGCCCCAAAGGATTGCTGGGATCCATGAGTTTCGGGTCAACCTTGCCAAAAACGCCGTCTTTGCCGGGATAATGGATGTTCCATGCAAACTGTTCGGCCACAATGTGAACGTTCAGAGATTTGGCGGGATCCGGAAAAACTTTCCGCGTGTGATAGAAAAGCGGGATGGAGAATGCGGCTAAAAGAATAACTTCAAAAATGGCGACGCCGATCTCAAGATAAGTCGGCAGTTTAAAATGGTGGTGGGTGTTCTCGGCTTTATGGCCCGGCTGTTGACGAAAACGCAGAAGGAGATAAACAAAAAACACGAACCAACCCACGAAAAGGACGGCCATGAAGCCGTGAACAATATAAATGAGGCGGTCTATTTGCCAGCCATCTATAGAAACGTCGATCGGGAGACCCCAACCGTAATACTTTTGCATGGGATAATGCCTTTATTATTTTATAAGTACAGCATTATCCATGAGTTGGCGCGCAAAGTCAACTCCACATCCCTTTCTTCTTCCCCTTGGCTTCTTTTTCCAGTTCGCGAAATGCTTTTAAATGCTTGTACGGAAAACGGCCGTAAGAAAAACCATAACCCTCTTTGATAATTTCTTGATTTATAAAGAGACCGTCCTTTTCCCTGTAAACATAAGCCAAAAGCCGGCCATATTTGTCTTTGTGCGCGAGATAGGCATTGGCTTCGTCAAATTCAAGACTGACTTTTTCGCCTTCGACGGCATCGGTTACGAAATTTTTGGCTTTTCGGGCATACTGATTCACGATATTTACATCGCGGCCGGTGCGCTTGGCATCGAAAGCATTTCTCTCTTTGTCGTGCATTTCCGGAGTGTCGACACCGATAAGCCGGACTTTGCGGTCGTCATCCAGCACCAGCGTGTCCCCGTCCGTTATACGCTTCACGATATGCGTTTCGCGCTCTAAAGAAAACGCGGGGAATGAGAGTAAGAGAAATAATAATAAAAGGAAGGGCAGTTTTTTCACTTGCTGAGTTTACGGCCGGCAGCAGCCGATGTCAATTACCGGATGCCGCGAGTCTTTTAGAAAAGTAGCCTCCTGTCAAACCGTCAATATTGGCGGTCAGTTCAGACAAACGTATTTCTTTCTCAATCTGCAGTGGCAGATCGTGCGCCGGAGAAAGCGCCATCTCGACCTGCAAACGCCGCCTCTCATAATAAAAATGCGTCACTTCACTTAAGATATCGTCACGAAGCTCCACCATGAGACGTGAGCGCGTATCGATGGATGTCTGATCATCGTTCCAAATAAGGTTGCCGAGGTCCCAGCTCGCCGTCACATTCCAGTCGAGGCTCTTTTCTTTGGGGCCCATGATGAATTTATCGGGGTCGGCCGTTCCCCCGCGATCTATGTCCACATTTTGATCGGTCGTTGCCGCTGTGTGAGCGGAAAGCGTCGGCAAAAACGCTTTTTTCGCTGCGGCAGCGCGCCACTGATTTATTTTATCCGGATGCACTTCGGCATACT
>JAHFFI010000115.1 GCA_023248025.1 Candidatus Omnitrophota bacterium | reverse complement strand
CCCCGGTTTCAACACGCGATGGGCCTCTCTTATCGCTTTTTGGGGACCTTCCGAAAAATGTTCGATGACACCCAGCGAGAGATACCCTGAAAAATGGCCTTCTGGATACGGGATGGCGGTAACATCTCCGACTTTAACCGGCAAAGCAGGATCGTATTCGTATATTTTTTTAATGGGACCTTCATTGTAATCAATGCCTTCCACGTCATAGCCCAGCTGGCGCAAGCGAATAAGATAAGGCCCCAGGCCGCAACCGCCCTCGAGTATTCTTTCGCCCTTCGGCAGCACCCGCGTAAAAATAGCCATCTGTTTTTGGACACGTGCATAACGGAAAATTTCAAGGATCTGGGGGATACTGATCTCGTTCCAGTTTTTTTCCCAGGCTTTTTTTGTCTGGATATCGGTTTGGTTCATCGGGTTCATCAGAGTATCCTGTAAAGCGCGTAGCGTGTTTTTCCGGACCTTAGAATCAGCTGTTCCTTGAAGAATTCTTTTCCCGCGACAGAAGCTTTGTTTTCAGTCAATGACAAAATACGAAGCGGCGATAAGGGCTCTCCTTTTCCTTCGGTAAGATCCGTCGTCAAAATATGCGTGAATCCCAGCGATTTGAGATAGTCCCTCACCTCGCCCGCGTCCGAAAATTTCTCATCATAATGCGTAAAACGTGTAAAATCCCCATCGAGAACGAACGGACTATCAAAATAATATCCTCTGAGCTCATTTGCGGAAAGGATTTTATCATTTTTGGAAAGTATTTTATTAATCGAGGTCGCGGCAAAATAACTTCTCTCATGGGCCTTAAGGTATTGCGCTGGATTACGGTGAAAAAGCAGTTTGCCCTCCTCCCAAAAATGATACGGAGCAAACACAGCCTGGATCAAAAACGCAGCGGCAATTAACCCCCCGTAGACCAGCCGCGCACTTCCAGTCAAAAATATCTGGGTTTCTACCAAAGCATGCGCTAATACAGGGCATAAAAGCAGTAATCCAGGGAAAAAGAAACGCACATTGGGGTCTAATCTATACCAAAGCACTGAATAGGCTAGAACGTAAAACAAGAGTGTTGAAACGGGACGCTTGAGTTTTACCATTAGCAGAAGCGGCACAAGCATCAAATAGATAACACCAATATGCTCTCCTCCAAACCACTCAGGATGCATGGCCAGGTCCCATGGAAATAATAAAAATCCTCCGAGATCCGCACTGCGTCCATGTGCATTCACATAAGTCGAGTCCTGCCACCCGTGGCCGGCAAAAAATTGCGGAAAGAAGGGAAACACCGGGTTTCCTCGCAAATACCAGGCTCGAAAATACCAAATACTCCCGGCTACGAAGGTCGCTAATGCAGCAACGACCATTCCTTTAATAAGGACAATTTTTGCCTGACTTTTGGCCGTATCCCAAAATGCGATCACCAAAAGCACCGGGAGAATGATAAGTCCTGTGAGTTTGGTTGAAATGGCCAACCCCGCAAACGTTCCCGCCAGAACTGCCCAGCCAAACTGCTTATTCTCCCGGTAAACAAGCCAAGCATAAATAGCTAAAAATATAAACGCGGCGAGAGCATTGTCGATATAAGCAAAGCTTGCCTGAATATAAACGGCTGGAGTCAACCAAAAAATGAGAGCTGCATAGACAGCCTTCTTTATGTCAAAAAAACGCTTCGTAAACGAATACACCGCCAAGACCGCCGTAAGCGTTATGGAAAAATGGAATAATTTTGCCAGCTCCGCTCCGCGCAAAAGAACGCCCAGCGTAAAAAGCATTTCCATAAGATACGGCCAGAGCGAATTAAGTGAGAACGGCACTTCATAAATAGCACCTGCCCGCACATAATTCTTGGGTTGCATCAAATGATAACAAAGTTCGTCCTGCCCCACCGCCGGAGCCAGCGCGCCCGCCAATGAAAACAACGCGACGATCACGGCGATAGATATTAAAATTTTTTGAAATAATCCCAGAGCGCTCACGTCCTTGATAGCATCACCCATCCAATTTCTAAAAAATAAAATGAGCGAGCGGTTGAATATTAAACTGACAACTACAATAAATGTAACCATGATAGGTCTTTTGAGAAGACCTAAAGAGCCGAAGATAAATATGGAATACGCCAAGAGTCCATGGCCCAACGCCATCGCCAGAACTATTTTTTCAGCGCCAGAATTAATTTCTATCTTTAAACGGTCTATCATCCAGACACCTGCGCTGACACCCGCAAAAAGACACAAAATCCAATACATGAGACTCATCATGGCTTCACTATCGCCCAAAGCTTAGGCCCTATAAATAGCCAGAGATACGCTGACAGGGCGACTAGAGTCCACAAAAGAATAAACAGCTTTTTCATGACCGCCTCCACATGAAGGCCAGGCCCAACAGCGCAAGCATGCTAATAACGCAGCCGAGGCGGAAGGACATAGGCCTATAATCAAAGCGGACCTCATGCGCCCCCGCCGGAACGGCCACTTTCTGAAAAACATCCTCCGCCGAAATAACGATCTTTTGCCCATCTATCCTTGCTTCCCATCCGGGGTAATAAAGCTCACTCCAGAAAAGATGTGTGGGTTGGATTACGTTCGTTTTAAATATTGCGCAACCATCCGCCAGTTTTGAAACAACAACCTCTCCGCCTTCTAGTAAAAAGGCCCTGGGTCTGGTTCCTGAAAGTGCGTACACCTTATCTTCCGATCCGGGCGTATCGATCTTCGTGAAGTCCGCATCATTGAGATCGTCTTTTGTGAGAATGTACCGCACGTTGAGCATCCTTAAAACTGCTTTATTCTTTAAAACCGTGTCCACAACCGGAAAATAAGCGCCTGACGCGTTGTCCACATCACCCAGATTTTTCAAATATTCACGGTAACTGTCGACGGCTAACGGCGAATAGACTCCAATGCTTGAATATCCAAAAAGCATGTTTGAGTTGGGCAGCCAGCGGGGCGTTCTTGAAGGCTCGGTCGACATTTCATACACTCGGCCATCCCCTTTTCTTTCTGAGAGGAATTCCACGGCGCTGTCCGCTTTAACCGCATCGGACCGAACACAGTTTCCGATGAACCCCGAACCAATGGATGAATAAAGATAAAGGTCGAAGACCGTCAAAAGGATAACAAGGCCAGCCAAAAGTTTCCTTTTTTTCGCATAAAACAGTCCGCCGATAAAAACCGCGGTCAGCGACGTTGCCTGCAGAATGACGCCGCCCAGAAAGAGCTTGTCATGAAAACTCGTCCTTTGGGTCAGATATTCTAGAGACTGCGGTAGCCGCGATAGATATGCCTGCAAAGAATAAGGATGACCGGCTCTGCCGTATACCTCTTGCCGCACGAAATTCTCGGCCCATTCCAAAATAGTCTGCCCGCCGAGCCTTACCGCGAAATGTGCGGCCGCAAAAGAGGCGCCTGAAAATATAAAAAGAAAGAACGCTGTTCTAGTGTAACGTCTCCAGTCCTCGCCGCTCTTGAGCGCCGTCATGAGGCCAAAGGCCGATAACCATGACAAAGCGAATATACTGAAGAACAGGAACTTGGATGGCGTTCTAAAACAATAAAGGCGTGTCAACTTTAAAAAAGCCACGTAAAGAGGGTTAAAACTTCCAAAGGAAATAAACAAAAATATAATAAAAAACCACGTGAAAAAAACAACGTACTTTTCTTTGCGTCCATAAACCATTGCAAAAAATGCCAATGACAATGGCAGAAAACCGATATAAAAGTCAGTCCCTGTAAAAACTCCAAAACCCGGCCAAAAAAGACCAAAAAAGGCCGCGGGATTAACCGAGCGTTGAAGTGCAAAATGAAGGCTGGAGATAATACGGCTCGATTGTCTTACTAGCTCTAAAGTCGGAATAATTTGGCACGCGGCAAGCGTTATTCCAAAAAAAAGAGCTGCACTGTACATGCCGAAACACTTTATGCGGACAGCAAAAAAGGCGTAGACCGTGCATGCCAAGACCATGTAAAGCGCCAACTGCGGGTAACCACCTAAAAACGCAAGTCCAACCGCGCCGGCCAGAAGCGCCCCCTCTTTCCAAGACGCCGTTTCTGAGAGTCTTGACGTGAAGTACAACATAGGTGCAAAAAACACGGCCGTCCTCAAAGCCGCAAGTCCAAAAAACATTCCTGCGTAGGCGCTTCCGAAAAGAAAGCTCACCGCTCCGAGCGACGCGGGCATAAGACCGATATCGTTCTTGCGGCAATAAAAGATAAAAAAGAAGGCCGATAAAATAAAAAGCACCGGAAATGTCAGGTTGTAGGCCCATTCAAAAGGAAGAGCGAGATAAAGAAGCCAGCTTAACGGATAGAGCGCACCGACCTGCCC
>JAHFFI010000114.1 GCA_023248025.1 Candidatus Omnitrophota bacterium | reverse complement strand
TACACTAGAATTTGGAGTAATGCTGGCGAGTTTGGTCAAAGTTGCCGCGTCGCTGATGACCAGCGCGTTAGCTTTCAAGTAGGCCGAATAGGACGCATAACCGTTATAGGGAGAGCTCAGGCTCGGGAAGGTGACCGAATTGCCCATATCGTAAGTATTGGAATATCCATTATCTGAGTTTATGCTCGAAGTCCCGCTGCTAAAACCATTGGTCGAATACACCGCATCAATCGTTTCTTTGAGAGCGTTACCTGTCACGTTGGCCTGGCCCATCGTCGCTGAGCCGCCTAAAGATGCCAAACCTTTTTTAATACGTACCACAGCGTTCAGGCTGGACACTGTTTCACCGCCGAATGTTGTTGTTGCTATGGCCGGAACCTTGGCGCTTAGGGTGGCGGAAAGTCCGGAATAATTATTTGAGATCTTAGCGCTTCCGCTCATCGCCATGGCTACGTCGGTCGATTGAAGCCCGTTACCAAGGATATGAACAGATCCATGTACATCCACGTTTCCATTGATGGCTTGACCGGATGCGCCAGCCCCGGCAAAGATCGCGTTATTCCAAGGCGATACACTTGTGATCTTGGCATAAACCTGGATCGTTTGTGACACGTCCCCGACGGTACCAACTGATCTGACCCAGGTCTGGTCACTGGCTCCCGTCACATTCTTTAACGTAATGACATAGGATCCGTTATCCACCGTTGTTGAAGCGCATGGATAGGAATAGAAACTGGCTGTATTAGGCCCAACGCTAAGGCCGCCGATCGTTCCATCCGTCCAGCTGGTGCTGCTCACATAATCATTATAAAGATCATTAAGCGCGCGGTTCATGCCTGCCTGGGCGATAAAAAATGCCTGCGATGCCCGCTTCTGCCGCTCGGCAACAAAATTGTCGTTAAAACCCACCACCACCAGCGCCGCCCCGGCAAAGAGAAGAATAACTATAACAAGATAGGCCAAAATAAAAAGGGTTCCCCTTTCATTGCATGAGAAATTGTTTAAAAATCTTTGATGCCCCTTATATTTAGCCATATCAGTTTCTCATTCTTTCTTGGGTCGTCACGGCGATCGTGATCAAACCGTGCTGCGGCGTATTTTTTTGAGCTTGAGCCGAGATCTGGATCAAGCTCGGATCGCTCGCAGTACGCCTAAATTGCAGCAGATTGATGTTTTGCGCAATCACACGGTCCTGCGCTCCGACGGAACGAAGGAGCTGTGTATTGCCCGTACCCCCCAAATGATATTGGATAGCCGCCCCCCCCCACGTGACCGACCCGGAGCTTACGCCCGACGGAGTTTGGAATGTAGCAGACGTATGCCAAGCGCTGTCGGTGGCAACGCCAGACACCGTTGAGACTCCCGCCTGTCGAAGATCCTTACGCATCCAATCCAGCCCGGTCCTTAATTGCTGCTGCAACTCCAAACGGTCGCGATTCAATTCCCAAGAATTTTTACCCGCAATAAGGATCGTATAAATGCCGCCGATCAAAAATGAAGAGATCAAGACCACCACCAGCACTTCTGCAAACGTAAAGCCCTGGCGCCCCGTCGATCGGTCAGATAATTTTTTCCTATTCATTGTTCCATCGCATCTCATAAAAACACCTATGAATTTCGAATATACGTCGATAATTTAATCGGGGAATCTAGAACGCCATTGCCATTGGCATCCTCCCCGGTATCCAAGGATCCATTTAAATTCAGATCTTCTCCCATGATGCGGCCGTTTCGGTACTGAAAGCTCACAACCACACCGATCTTGAGCAAATTCGTAGTGGAAGAATCAATGGTAATACGGCCCTTGCCGGTGATCTGGGATAAACTAAAAGTATTTCCCGGCGTGCCGCCTGCACCGTAATCGGCCGTGATCTGCGCATAGGTATGATTGAGGATCTCTTCTAATTTATCTTGGGCTTCGCCCATGGCAATGGTTTTACGATTGGAAAGGTCGGCTAAAACAGATCCGAGGATGAGGGTTTCGATGAGGCCTAAAATGACAATCGATAAAATCCCTGTAACCACCAAAAGTTCAACTAATGTAAAGCTTTGTGTATTGTTCCGTATTCTCATATCACTGCCGTTTCTTAGGGCTATTAAACGCTCAAGCCCTACTTAAAGCATAACCTAACGCTTACGGTTAGCCAGAGAATATTTTGATAAATTAGTCCGAGAAAAGGCTTTCCCGAAATATTCAATATAGATTTGACGAGCCACGTAGTTAAAGTTTACTTTAAACTGCGAAGCGAGGAAAAGACATGTCCTTGTCATGCGGGAGTATGCGGCGGGACCGCGAAGCGGCCCCGTCACCGACGCGGACGCGACGAAAAATACCGGAAGAAAGTTTACTTTCTGACGGGATTTTGAGGAGCGGACGCACCACTTGTTCTGCAGGAGCAGAACAAGTGCACCAATTTTTTCTCTAATAAAGCAAAAACCTCACGCCTTTCGGTTAGTGAGGTTTCTCGATTGAAATCATTCCAGAAAGTGGCGGGATTGCGAAGCAACCCCGCCGCCGACTACACACAGATGCGACGAGGCATTTGTCGGAAAATTTATTTTCCAGCAAATGCCGAGGAGCAGATGTGTGCCCTGGCCACAACGGAGTGTGGCCAGGGCACCATTTTCTTTCTCTCAGAGAAACCAAAAAGGACTTCCTCCCGTACGGGTAAGAAGTCCTTTTTGATAGGAAAGAAAATGGTGGAGGTGGCGGGAATCGAACCCGCGTCCTTGAGTGCAATAAGATAAGCCTCTACATGCTTAGTCGGTCTTCTCTATAAATTCATCCCTCATGCTCCGTCCGACAGGATCATTTTGGAACTAGCCTATCTTGATCTTATTCCCATGATGAAGGCACTCATAAGAACCAGCCCACTAATGACCTCTTTACCCCAACGGTGGGCGTGTCAGGAAAGAGGGATTGGTTCTAAGGAACCAACGCGATCGACGGAGCCATGACAGGCATCGCACCAACAGCCGGAGCTGCCTTAGCGAATTGTGCCATAACACCATCGAACGTTAACGTTTCATCGTTAGCGTTTAATTTGTGCTCGGATTGTTAACGCGGCCAACCAAGCGTCCGCGGCATGCCACCTATCCACTGACAACACAAGTCGAGGCCATTCACCCCCGGTATAAATTGTGTTATGTGTAACGTGGTACGTCCTAGTGATAAGAAAGAACAAAACATCTACTACTTTGCTGATTTTTTAAGGAGCGCCTGATATTTGCGGCCGCTCTTGGTCATATACTTTCTGGTAAAACGCTGCAGCTCATAAAGAAGCTCCAGCTTCTTCTTGGCAGGCATCGCCATATACCGACGCATTTTGTCCTCTTCGCTTTCCCAGCCAAAATTCATTTTTCGTTTCGCACTTTCTTCATCTTCTTTAACTCATTCACATCAAATTTATCTTTATCCCGTCCGGTTTTCGATTTCATTTTGATCAGATCATCAATCGAAATAACCGGCAAAGACATCTTTTCCACTCGAACCCATTGAACTTTCTTTATCGCATCCGCATACCGGACCGGCGATTCAATAATGATATCGACTTGCTCTCCCGTTTCTTTATAAAAACAAAAGGCCAACATGTTCTTGTTTTTGATCCAGTCTTTTCTGGTCTCTTCATCAGCGATTCGCAAAGGGTCAACCGGTTGTTTGACGTAATATTTCTTCTGTTTGAGAATTTTTACGACTTTGAATAAATTTTCGTCGGTCATATCGACCAAAATATCCAAATCTTCGGTCGCGCGAAAACCCCCTAAAAGATTGAACGCAAGACCGCCAACCAAAATATATTTTACTTTATCGTGCTGGAATGCCTTAAAGATGTCTTCGTAAAAAATCATTTCAAGTGCCTTTTAATTTGAACTAAGTATACACTGGCCCATGTGCTCAATCAAATTATGAATTTTAAGCTCTCCGCTGCCGCACGGCGCGGGAGATCTCGCGTTTGATCTCGCGGCCTTTTATGTCTTCACGTTTGTCGTAGAGTTTTTTGCCCTGGGCGATTGCGACTTCCACTTTGATAAGCCCGCGCTCGGTCAAATAAATCCGCGTTGGAACCAACGTCTTGCCCCTGGCAGTCATCAGTCCGAAAATTCTTTTAATCTCTTTTTTATGCATCAGAAGTTTGCGCACACGGTCCGGTTCCGGCTGCATATAACCCGATTGCGCGTACGGGCTGATGTGAAGATTTGAAAGAAACATTTCCTCTTCCTTAACCCACGCGTAGGCATCTTTGAAATTGACCTCTCCGGCCCTGATTGATTTAACTTCTCCGCCGGTCAAAGCGATGCCGCATTCCCACTTATCGAGGAGATTATAGTTTTGATAAGCTTTTTTATTTGAAGC
>JAHFFI010000025.1:4648-14788 GCA_023248025.1 Candidatus Omnitrophota bacterium | reverse complement strand
AGTAAGCCATTGTTCAGAACCAAGGCGCGCTCTTCGATCTCCTTGCAAATTTTCAGGGTCCGGATGTCCAGATTCATCCAAAGAATGCTTGATAGCTGCGGTGGGTTCTTTTCCGTGTTAAAAAGGATGCCTGATGAGCTGATATTCTGGGATTGTCCGGCAACTCCGCCTATCCGCGAATCGGGCGCTTTCGCAATCCTATCGGAAGCGTAGGATTTAAATTCAAGCGGTCTCTCGAAGTTAATACGGAAAAACTCACGCCGCTCTATGGTCGATTTTGTTATCTCAGGCAAAGGGAAATCCTCCTATTGATAAATCTTCAAATTCACCTATGCAGTATAGCACCGAATAGGCCTGTTTTCAAGGACGCCCGGGATAAAAAATAAATATTTAGCTAAAGTTTGCGAACGTTTGCGGCCTGCTCGCCCTTGGGTCCCTGGGTTATGTCGAATTCGACGTTTTGACCCTCATCAAGCGTCTTGTAGCCATCGCCTAAAATAGCGCTGTGGTGGACAAACACGTCTTTTCCACCGCCCTCCGGAGTAACAAAACCATACCCTTTTTGATTCGAGAACCACTTCACGATGCCTTTTGCCATGTTGCCTTCTCCTTATTTAATAGGGCCCTGGTTTATTGTCTTCGTAGCAGTTGCCGCATGGCCGGTAGCCGGCCGCTTTGGCGTCGATTCGGGACTTGAAATTCACAAGTTGTGCTGCGGGGATGCGATCAAGCTCGGGTGACGTCGGAAAATAATACACTTTGCTGTTCATTTCACCGATGTATTCGCTTTTCAGAAAGGGGTTTTTAGGCTCCTCCCTCCACAGACCGAGACGGTCCCTCCTGGCGCCCAGCTCCGCGTTTCTTAGATCAGAAGCGTATTTGTTGTTGGGCGGCGGCATGACGAATTTTCCGTGGCCGTGAGACAAAACCTCTTTATTGGCAAATAGACCGTCCGACAAAAAAATATAGGCTATGTATCTTTGCTGGTCATCGCGTATTCTCGAGTCCCATTCCACCTGCACCGTTTTTCCGGCGAGTAGATCATGGGTATAGGCTCTCGCTTCGGCACCGTATTGACGCACTAAGGGCGTGATGTTTTGCAGAGGCGGCGACTCTACACCGATGAATTTGAGTTTTGTGCCGGATTTAAGTTCAACCGTATCACCTGTGAGCGCTTCCCGAACTTCGACTGTCTGTCGGTCAAGAGCGCTGGCTTCATGTGCGGCTAGGAGGAAAAAGAATACGGCGAAAAGATTATATTTCTTCGAGGATCTCAAGTGTTTGCTCGGCATCTTTGGTTTTTAAAATAAGGCATCCGATATCCTGATTTTTTGTGGCGGTGCAGTAGGCGTATTCGATATTAATATCGGCCCGATAAAGTTTTTTTGCGATTTGCGCTATGATGCCGGGACTATTTTCTATTTCAAGGATTACCACGTCCTGCGAAACAATGTAGACACCCTCTTCTTCAAGAATAATAAGCGCTTTGGTTGGGTTGTCGACAACAAAACGGACGATGGCGTGATCGACGGTGTCGTGCACGGTCATCGCGTAGATATTGACGCCGGTTTCGGCCAGCATGCTGCAGATCTGGGAAAGCCGGCCGGGTTTATTCTCCATAAACACAGAAAGCTGTTTTCCGATGGGCATACTTAACCTAAGAGTTCCTCGCCCTTAGCCCAGTTCTCTCTTTCCACCTCGTCAAAGACGATGTACGTGGATTCTTTGGGCTTTGCGGCGATGCGGTGCAAGGTATCAGAGACTTCTTTTGCGATGTTCTTTTTCTGGTCACGGGTAAGCTTTCCGGCGACGCGGATATTCACATAAGGCATGGGTTTAGTTTACCACTGCTGGAATTCGGATGCAAACCGCATTGGCTTCTGCCAAGAGCTCACCCGTTTCTGTCCGGGCATTCGCGGATGCGTAGATCGCGCGTCCTTTTTCTTTGCTGATCCTGCCCTCCAAGAAAATTTTTTGGCCGACTTTGGCGGGTTTTTTTAAACGTACGGTGAGTTCAGCGGTCACCGCCGGCATCTTTTCTTTCCAACAAAGATTGACCATCATCTCATCCAAAACGGTAGCCACGAGTCCTCCGTGAACTATGTCTTTATAACCCTGATGGCGCTTTTTAAAAACCACGTTGCTGGTTAAGAGATATTTTTGTGGGTGCCTAAAATGAAGTCTTAGGCCGGCGGTGTTCTTGGAGCCGCAGGCATAGCACATTTGGTCATCCTGAAGATCTAAGCGGCTCATAAGCCCCTCATTTTATCGATTTTAAGCGGTTTAAAGGCTTCTGAGGTCAGTTTTTGAAGCTCGTTATGGGTAACCGCATTTGAGGCGAGAATGTCCCCGTTTTGAAGGTATTTTGAGCTCCCCCACATGTCGGTTATCCTCCCCCCCGCTTCCTGTATCAGAAGGGCGCCCGCCGCTATATCCCAGGGGGAAAGGTCTATCTCCCAGAAACCATCAAAACGGCCGCAGGCCACGTAAGCCAGGTCCAATGCGGCGGACCCTCCCCGCCTAAGGCCTGCGCTCCCCAAAGAAATATCATTAAATGAGCGCATGTACTGATTCCAACGGTTCCTAGCCCTAAATGGAATACCGGTAGCCATGAGCGCGTCCGCCAGGACAGGCGTTTTTGAGACCCTGATTCTTTTATTGTTCAAATAGGCGCCCTTGCCCTTTTCGGCGGTAAACATCTCATGATGTAGCGGGTCGTACACAACACCAGCTTGAAGAAGCCCTTGACTGTAAACCCCGATGGAAACGGAGAACATCGGGAATTGATGCACATAATTAGACGTGCCGTCCAAGGGATCGATTATCCAATAAGTGCCGCTGCCACTCGTTTTCCCGCTTTCTTCGGCAAGATACCCGTGCCCGGGAAAATTTTTCCCAATAATATCAATAATGCGCGTCTCGCAGGTCTTGTCGACCTTCGTTACAAAATCATTGCGTGATTTGAAATGGATCTCGGATGTTTTTAATTGACCGTAGGATGCCATCTGGATTTTGCCGGCAGCCAGTGCCGCTTGGATCGCAACCTCTAACTTGCTTTTCGTTTTGGCAGGCATTATAAAATACGCAGTGCCGTCATGCGGCGGCGCAGCTCATCGTGGTTGTTCTTAAAAGTGAACGAGTGCATGCCAAGCTCGGCGGCGGCGGCGGCGAGATCGCTCCTGTCGTCGATGTAAAAAATCTCATGAGGTTTTGCGGCGCATTCGCGTATGGCTTTGCGATAAATAGCGGCATCGGGTTTACGGCGTTTTTCTTTGAATGAAAGCACCACCGCGTCAAAATAACTCAAGACCGTATATTTACGACGGATGTACTCATAATGCATTTCGTTTGTGTTGGAAATAAGGACCAACCGGTATTTTTTGGCCAATTTTTTGATAAGACGGATGGTTTTCTGGTTTGGCGTGAATATCTCGTTCCAGCAGCGGCGAAATTGGATTTCGGAGAGACTGTGCCCCAGCGATTTTTTAACCTCATCGCAAAAACTTTTGGACGTTATCTTTCCCCCGTCATAGAGCACTTCGAGACCTGATTCCATAAAAAAGGCGCGGACCTCTTTAGGCGGTCTCCCGCTTGCTTTTGAGAGAGTTTTAAACGCCGGGGAAAAGTCGAAATCCAGAATAACTTTACCTAAGTCAAACAAAATTGCTTTTATATTTGTCGAACCGATTCGCGGGGGTTGCTTTTCCATGGAGCGATATTATAACATAGCACGATGCAAGCCGCGATTTCAATTCAACACCTTGTGAAAAGTTACAACGGTTTTAAGGCTGTTGATGACATCAGCTTTGATGTTTCTGCCGGTGACTTTGTGGGCTTTCTAGGGCCCAATGGCGCAGGCAAGACCACTACCATCAATGCCATAACAGGGCTTAATAATTTTCAATCCGGGTCCGCCAAGATATTTGGCATGGATGTCGTGAAGGACTACCGGCAAACGCGTCCGCTCATCGGTCTCTGCCCGCAGGAATTTAATTTTGATCCCTTTTTGTCCATTGAAGGGCTTTTGATTTACCAGGCGGGCTACTTCGGAGTTGTCAAAAAAATAGCCGCCGATCGTACCCGCGCACTGCTCCAGCGTTTTGGGCTTTTTGAAAAAAGAAAACAGGATTTTCGAAAATTATCCGGCGGAATGAAACGTCGTCTTTTGCTGTGCCGAGCCCTCATCCATGACCCGCAGATCCTAATTCTCGATGAACCCACCGCGGGTGCGGACATCGAATTAAAATACGACATCTGGAAATATCTCACCGAGCTCAATACTCAGGGAAAGACCATTTTTCTAACCACGCATAATATGGAAGAGGCTGAGCGGCTGTCTAAAACCATCATCATTATTCACAAAGGAAAAATCCTGCACCATAGTGACAAAGAATCGCTCGTTCAGAACAAAACGCTGGAGTCTAAATATCTAGAGCTGACGCGGGAGGGCGCCCCCCCGTGAGTAACCGCACCGGCTTTCTAACACTGGTGAAGCGCGAAATATTCCGGTTCTGCGTCGTTTTTACTCAGACGCTCGTGCCGCCGCTCATCTCCTCAGCGCTTTTTATCTTTGTATTTGGTTTTTCCATCGGACGAAATCTCAACATGCTGGTCGAGGGCGTGACTTATATCCGCTTTATGGTTCCGGGGCTCGTCATGATGAATCTCATCGAAGGCTCTTATTCCAATAGCTCCTCCTCCCTTTTTATTTCGCGTTGGCACAACCATATTCAGGAGATTTTGCTCTCCCCGCTTTCTTACTTTGAAATGGTGCTCGGTCTTCTGATCGGCGGCGTTGCGCGCGGAATACTGGTGGGCGCTGGAGTTTACGGTATTTCGCTTTTATTCACGCATTTTGTATTCCATAACGTGCTTATCGTCGTCTACTTTTTCATCATGGTCACAATCATCTTTTCCTGTTTGGGCCTCATTGTCGGTTTGTGGGCGGATGGTTTTGAAAAACTATCATTCTGGAGCTCTTTCGTTTTGACTCCCCTCATTTATTTTGGCGGAATCTTTCACTCCATTTCTATGGTGCCCGAAGCCTTGCGGGTGCTCACCCGGTTAAACCCGATATTCTATATGGTCAATGGTCTTCGCTACGGAATGATCGGGGTATCCGATACTTCGGTGCCCGGCTCAATGATCTTGGTTGCGGTAATGGCCGTGAGTTTATTCTTTATTGTGGAGAGACTATTTAGAATGGGCTATAAACTACGCAATTAAAGTGCTGCGCAGCGAATGAGCGCGGAAACTTTCTCTTTTTCTGTGCCGTCTTCGTCAAAACACTCCAGCAGCATTTCGGCCGGCATCTTGTGGTCATTCAGAATGAGTTTTTTAAGCGGCTCAAGATACGGCCTATCGTCAGTGTTTAGTCCACCCTCCGCGAGAAGAATCAGTTTTTCTGCCAGACCCCATAGGTTTTTACCTTTGAAGGCCGTATAAAGCCCCCTCTCGGGCACTTCCCGCATGAGCCTGGATCTGTCTTTCGGGCTGGTGTTCTCGATCAGCTTTTCGGCATCTCTCCGCGCGTTCGTATGGTAAAAGAGGCCTTTAATAAGAGCTGCGGCTGAAAGTCCCAGAGACGTTTTTTGGCAGTCGATGCTCCTGATCTCTATATAGGTTTTAAGGCGCACTTCCGTAAAAATAGTCGTCAGGTGCATTTCCCAATCCCCCGCCGTAGCGACCATTCCTTTATGGCCTTTTTCAAAAAATGATCGGAATGTTATTCCATTCATGGGTACCCAGTTTTGATCCCGTATAATGAAGATCATAGGAACGTCCATCGCGTAATCACGGTAAGCGTCAAAATTAAACCCGGGTTGGAAGAGGGGTTCTATGAGACCGGTCCTATCGGGATCGGTTTGCCGCCATATCTGGCTGCGCATGGAATAAAATCCGCTCGGTTGGCCGTTTGCGATAGCCGAATTAGCAAAAATTGCACTGAATATTGGCGCTAGGCCCGTTGCCAGGCGCAGTTTTTCTATAGCATCGGCCTCGCTCGTGTAATCTATGCTCACCTGCACGGAGGCCGTTTTTTTCATCATGTCATACGTCATCGGCCCCCGAATTTTTAGGTATTCGCGCATGATGTCGTAACGTTTTTTTGGTGTCCATTCAATCTCATCCAGACGGCTGATAGGTTGTACGCCGGTTCCCAGCCAAACAATGCCCAAAGGCTCGGACACTTTTTTTATTTCGGCCAGGTGCGTCTGGAGTTCCTTTTCATTTTCACGGAGGGTTGCGGCTTTTTGCCCGCTCAGCTCTATTTGGCCCCCCGGCTCCAGTGTGACGGAAGTGCCATTTTTCTTGAGCGCGATAATGTGATTCTCTGATTCGACGGCAGTCCATTGGTATTGCGAGATGAGCGCTTTTAGGATAGTCTCAACACCATGAGGCCCGCTGTAGGAAATGGCCCGGCCGGTGTCCTTATAAACGCCGATCTTTTCCCACTCGACACCCACCATGAGATGAGACGGCTGCTTTATGCCCGCGCGGAAGTAATCGCTTAAACCTTTGAGATTAATTGGGAGTGTGTCTAGAGCCTGCCTCATAAGAAAGTCCTTCGGACTATGTTATAATAAATCACAAAGAATTACATGAAAATAGCGTTCTTACTTTATCCAACGGCCCAAGTAAAAAATAACGAAGACTCCTCATTTTGGATTATTCATGAACTTCTGAGAAGGGGTCATAAGGTTTTTACGTTTGAAAGCCGTCATTTACTGGACGGCAACCGCGGACCATCGGCATTTTTGTCACCCGCCAAAACGGATCTTAAGAAGGGGTACCTGCCGGCCCCGTCCGGAAGTGCTGCGACGCCGCTCATGGACCTTGACTGCATCTTTATCCGTAAAGAACCCCCTTTTGAGGCTCAATACCTTTATGCGCTTCAAGCTCTCAACCGTATAAAAAAACACGTTTTTATACTGAACGATCCGGCGGGCATTGCCCTGTCGAACGAAAAATCATTCGTGTTGGATTTCCCTGATTGGGCGCCTGATTCTGTGGTGACTGAAAATTTCAACGTCGCGAGAAAATTTATGGAGGGCCTCCATTCAAAAGCGGTGATCAAGCCTTTGCACCAAAAAGGCGGCGTCGGTATTTTTATGGCCAACGCGAAAGATGGGGATCTGCCCTCTCTTTTTGAGATGGCGACGCATGGGGGCAAACAAAAAGTAATGGTTCAACGATACGTGCAAGCTACGCCCTACGAAGATAAAAGAATATTGATTCTGAATGGACACGCGCTGGGTGCGTTTACGAGAAGACCCTCAAAAAAAGATTTTCGCGCGAATTTAAGTGTTGGCGGAACGATGCATCGCTCCCAAATAACTCGGCATGAAGAAGCGCTGGTTGAAGTGATGGCGCCGGTTCTACGGGAACGCGGGCTTTATTTTGTGGGCATCGACATGATAGGACGTTTCCTCACGGAAATAAACGTCACAAGCCCCGCAGGTATCCCTGAGATCAATGGTTTTGACGGAAAAAAGCTCGAAAAAGAAGTGGCTGACTTTATTGAGGCTGGGACGAGCCGATAGGGGCAATCGTTTTCTGGCCACAGACACTGGCGATCGTGGCTGCGGGCGCCTCCTGCAACGCCTGATCATACGGCAACATGCTGATCGTATCCCAGGGACAATACTTCGCGCATAAAGAACAGCCGATGCATCTGGCCAAATCGACTTCAACCACCTGCTGCATCTGGGCACTTTGCACACCCGGCACGATCTCGATGCAGTCCACCGGGCAAAATACGATACAGCACTCGCAGCCGGTGCAACCACTCTGGACGATAACGGCCAGTTTAGGCGGTGTTTTTTTACGGGATGGTTTGTTTAAGCGTTCGGATTCAGAATTCATCGAGTCAATAAATATCCTAGCATAAATAAAAAAATCGAGACCACTAAAATGGAGATAGCCGCCTGCTCATCATGCGCCAACTCTCCCGCCCAAATCGCGGCCGGCAGAGAGATGAGCGCGATTATCTGAAGCGCACGACCCGCCCGCCAGACCCATTTTTTCACGGCAGGATCCCGGCGCCGTCCAGTCGAAGCCAGCGCCGAGCCTCAAATGCGGGTAAGGCGTCGAGATCCGCTGGCTCAATATCTGCGATGTCACTGAGCATAAAAGGCATCTTTGTCTGATCGTAAATTCCCAGTATTTCATTTTTATTAAGTATAAATACATTTTCAACACGACGCTTGTCTTTTAAAACGACGGTGACAAGATGCCCGCGCCGCAACGCTTCGGGCATTTTTTTTATCTTTTCTGTAAGTATTTTAGGCAGGCTGCGCTCGGATACATCGACCAGGACCGAGCGTGTTTTGAATTCATTTTTTGCAAGCTCAAGCTCCCTCGCCTCTCTGGCAAGGCGCGTATCCTCATAGGCCTTATCGACCTTGCTGTACATCACGATAATGAGCGGAATAAGCAGTATCATCCAGGTTCCGAAGACCGCCGCAATCCAAAGAATGGGAACACCGGATTGGCTCATGGGGCCGATTTTTTTTGCGATAAAACCGGTCCAAAAATAACAAGACACAAAAAAAGATACGATAGTCAGAGCGATCCAGCCCACCCACCAAAGTATGGTATTTTCTTTTTTTACCACGGTTAAAAACCTTTCTTAGATCTTGTCAAATATGAGAAAAATATTCAAGGTGCAGAGATAAATAATGGATGCCGCACCAAGCTCTTTTGCATACTGCATCTTGTGAGTGCCAGTATAAAGCGCGAAAGCCAAAAAGAAAAGCCCCGATATCACCGCTGCTGAAAAATAAAGCGAGCCCGCTAAACCCGTTAGGGTTGGTGTGAACGACGTCAAAAACAATAAAACAGCTGTCATACATAAATGCGCGCAAACTTTTTTGCCGCTAGGATCCACGGCAGCCAGCATACAAAAGCCACCGCGTCTGTAGTCTTCACGGTAAACCCACGAAATCGCAAAAAAATGCGGTAATTGCCACATGAAAAGTATCGCAAAAAATGAAACAGCGCTCCAATTAAGGCTATTCAATGCGGCGGACCAGCCTAAAAATACGGGCAGCGCGCCGGAAACAGCCCCCGCGTATGTATTCAACGTCGTTTTTTTCTTGAGCGGCGTATAGATTAAAAGATAAGAGACGAGAACTAAAAAACCCATGATCGCGGCCAGCCCACCCACCTTTAAAAAGAGGTATAGTACGCCCGCGACACTCAAGGAGCCGCTGAAGGCCAGCGCATGTAAAGGATTAAGCGCACCTGATACCAACGGTCTGTGCTGAGTGCGGGCCATTTTGCTGTCCTCGGTTCTCTCCAGGTATTGATTGAAAGCGTTGGCTCCCCCGCCCACAAGGGCCGTGCCCATCATGGTTCGCATCAACAAAATCCAGTCGATGGCTGCTTTTGGCCAAGCCAAGTAAAAAGCGGTCATAGCCGTAACCAGTGCCATAAACGTCAGTCGCGGCTTTGTTAATTCCCAGTACGCGGTTAATTTCATCGGCTGAGAAAACGAAAAGTTCTGAGTGTCAATGTCATAGAAAGTGCCAATATAAGCGCGCCTAGAGACTGATGAGCGGTTGTGAATAGAACCTCCGCTGTACGGGGCACTGAGGATTTTTCGAGCAGCCGCGTAAAATAATAAGCGCCTACGCCCAAAAAAATCTGACAAAACACAAATGCCCCCATCACAAGCGCATGGCGCGTGAGTCGGTTGGAATCATTTTCGAGCGCACTTATCTTTAATGTAGTTAAGAGTGCGTGCAGCAAGACTAAAAATGCGACGCCGATATGCCACGGAAGGACAGCCCCGGTGTGGCGTACCACAGCCCCCAAGATAAGCTGGGTGTAGACAAAAACGCTGGTTATAAGGGCCAGCCTCTGGCATTGGCCGGTCAAGGGCGAGTTGTTTTTTTGACCGCTAAACCAGGCTTTAGAGGTGACAAGCGAAAGGACGGCAATAAGCGAAAAAAATGTTTGGCCGAGACACGCATGCGCCACAGAAACAGGTTTGGGCAGCAGGTAGATGACCGTAAGGCCACCGAGCACCGCCTGCAGAAAGACCATGCCGCTAGCCAGAAGCCCCAGCTTTTTTACCCACCCTCTTTTTTCTATCTTCAGGATGAGAGCCGCCAGAATAAAGGTTAGAATGCCGACTGC
>JAHFFI010000025.1:0-4638 GCA_023248025.1 Candidatus Omnitrophota bacterium | reverse complement strand
CCGGTGTGTGTGTTCAAAGCGGATGCCACCGATCATTGGAGGGAAAAGTCCTCCGTAAGACAAGGGCCAGTCCGGCACGGATAGTCCTGAGTCAGTGCTCGTGACAAGACCGCCCGCAATGATCAGAAGAAATGCGCAGGCTAGAAGAAATAAAGTATAGCGGTTTAGGTTGCGCGAATACAGAACGTTGGCTTATGCCGCTTTAAATGAAAAATCGAGAGTTTTTGCATCGGAATCCGCTGCCACCGTCACGCTCTGGGTCTGGGCCGGATATTTTTGATGCCACGCCTCGATGACGTATTGGCCGGGAGGAAGATTTTTAATTTCATAAGTTCCTTCCTCACTCGATACGGCAAAAAATGGATGGTCAAGCACGCCCACATAAGCGCTCATCCACGGATGGACTTCGCATTTTACTTTCACCATCACTTCGGGAGAAGTGAAGGTTTTTTTAAGCTTCATATTCTGAATGGGCATACCCAGGTTGAATTGCGGTGATTTTGTGGAAAGTGAGTGCACGTTGTGAAGCGTTGAGTCGCTATTCCTGATTTCAAGGGGCTGGCCGACTTGAATACCGAGAACCTTGGGGGAATATTGGCAGCCGTGCTGGTCGAATACCACCGGCGTTTTAGGGGCTTCGAATTTTCCGCTAACGCCCTCTTTTACATAAATAAACACGTCTTTTAAAGTGCCGTTTGAATTCACAATAACATCGTCGGTTTGAACACCGTTGGGATGCGCCAATTTGCAGCTGGTATCGGCATCCATTTTAATGGGCTCTCTGGCAGGCGCCGCCCCCTCAAAGGCAATTTTACCGCTGACAGTGGCCGCCTGTGCGCTTATAGAAAAAAAGATAATATTCATGATGATAGCGAAAGCTGTTATAAAGTTACGACAAAACATGGTCTGGCCTCCCTTATTTGTTCTCATTTTAATACTCGGCGAGCCCAATGACAAGCCCTATCCGTTACTTGCCCTTCTTCGAATTATCTTCCGGTACGGACGCGGGTTCGTATTGATAAAGGTAGTCTCGTATGGCTTCAATCTGTTTTTCGGCGTCTCCACCCAGTATATCTTCCACCGGTGATTGCCCGTCTGGGAAAAAGCCAGGCATCATGGTCCCCTCTTGAATAGCTTCGGGATTTTTGATCCAGTCTTTGACCCAATCCGGTTTGAGTCTATTCTTCGTTAGTGCCAGGTCCGGCGCCAGAAACGACGTCCCCATCGCAGCACTGGAGGCATTGACTTGGTGGCATTTCACGCACTGGAACTTCTCGAAAAGCAGCTGGCCGCTCTGTATTTTCTCGGGGTTCGTTGGCGGAACCTCATAGCCCTTGTAAGATACCTCCTGATGAGCCCTGAATGCAAAATATTCGACCAAGGCCTTAAGCTCTTCGTCACTAAAGTCAAAACTAGGCATTCGATAACTAAGCCACGGGCGAATGGGTGTCGGGTGCTGCAGAAAAGCATGCAGCCATGCTTCCTTCACCTTTGAGCCTTCGCCTTCAAGAACGGGCGGCGCCGCTCCGATATTGTCTTCCATGGCTTTGCGAATACCCCCTTCGTGCCCGTCCAGTGTGTGGCAACCGGCGCAATTCATTTTTTTAATCAGCAGCCGGCCTTTTTCAACCTTTTCATCGTTAGTGGTGAGACGTCTTTGCATTTCAAGCGGCATCCGCTCCTCTGTCAAACTCAACACAAAGGTTGTTATGGCCCCGCGTTCTTCTTCGCTTAAGTTAAACTGAGGCATGCGAAGCTTGTCGTGGTAATCTTTCACCTTCCCCTGATCAAAGCTTCTAGGGTCTTTTAACTTCTGCATGAACCAGTCCTGACGGGACTGTTCAATGTCTACAAAACCAAAATCAAACTGATGCAAATCTTTTCGGCCTTCGTTCGAGAGCTCCGCGCCGATCGGTTTAAATTCCCCAAAACCAGCGATGCTGTGGCATGAAAAACATCCTTGGTGAGCGATGGATTTCTTACCGATAAAATCCCATTTGTCGTCTTCAGACATTTTACCAAGCGCCTCCCTCGCCTCGGAATCGCGCATGCTGCCGCGGAGAAACGTGAGCGCGAGGTCATTGGCAACCTGTGGATTGGGTCGCGACACTTTTTTATTCTCAAATTCGGGATTCCTTAGAGTGAGAAGATACGCGGTGATATCGGAGGCTTCCTGATCAGACAAGCGCAGATTGGGCATACGTGTTTCTTGGGAGTAGTGTTTGGGGTTTTTCACCCAGCTATACAGCCATTCCGGAGTAACTTTACTTCCAAGCCCCGTCAATTCCGGCCCATAATTATTAGCGCTCACCCCTGCGGCAGTGTGACAGCCTAAGCAGCCCAGATCTTTCACGAGTTTTTCCCCGTTCACGGCGTTACCTGCAACCGGCGGTTTTTCCAGGGATACCTCGCCTGAATGCTTTAACAAATAATGCGTAATGCCGTAAATTGCGGCGTTACTTTTAGCCTTGTCTTCAGGACCAGAAGTATTGGATAAATGGAAAATGCGGGGCATTTTGGTAGAAGCTCTGAAATCCATGGGGTTGTCTAGCCAGCGGATGACCCAGTCCTCGCTTAGCTTGGATTTGATATTCTGAAGATCCGGCCCGACCTTCCAGGGACTCTCGAAGTTTTTAATTTTATGGCAATTAACACAACCGTAAGTCTCTGCCAATCTGCGGCCCTCATTCAATTTGTCGGCTTTGGGCACTTCCCATACGCTGGTGTGGCATTTTGCGCAGGCGGCTTCGGTGTGCTGTAGGGGCAGCATTTTTTTATCCCATTTCTCGAGTTCATGCCAACGGTATTTCTTTTTCCATTCCGCCTTTTGTTTTTCATCTTTTGGCGTATGGGCGGAATCCACGAAACTCACGGAATGACCGTTTCCGCTATGGCACACCGTACAACCAAATTTTTCTACCGGGTGCGGCGATGCGGCGGAAAGGAAGGTGTCGAGTTTAGGGTGTGTGCGGAAGGGTTGCGGCGCGTTTTCAAATCCTTTTTGGTCGATGCCGAGATGGCAGGTTACGCAGCGGTCTACTTTCTGCACTTTAGCAAAATGATAATCGTCGTACAGATCCTCCAGCACCACCTGCTGTATCTCATAGGTCGGGGCAATAAAATCAAGCATCGGCGCGTTGAGAACTTCGGTGGCCAACGACGGCTCCAGTTTTTTCAAGCGCTTCTCAGCTCTCGATTTTTCTTCGAATAGCTTATCAAGATTTTTCTTGAGGGTGCTTTCTTTCGACGTGATGCCGGTTATTTTGTTGATAAGCTCCTGTTGGCGCTTCTCGATTTCTTCCTGCTTGAATTTTGCTTCGATGACTTTCGGCGAGATCTCTTTTAATTTTTTATCGTACTCGGCGGCGCGCGGGTCTTTATGAAGCGTATATTCTTCAAAATAATAACGGTATGAATCCTGGAATTGTTTGAGATCCTGAGCGCGGGTTTTTTGCTTGGTAAGCTCAGTGGCGATCCCGTCCAATGATCCCTGAACCTCTTTCAAGTCCACCCGATGGGAGGACAATTCAGCGTCAGCGGCTTTGAGCTGTTGGCCCAGTTCTTCGGCTTTTTTATGATCTATGCCGCTAGTCAGCTCTTTCAGATCACTTTGCGCTTTTTGGCGTTTAAGCTCTATAAATTTTTTCTGCCAGTCCTTCCATTCCCTTTTATGGTCCAGGACCACTATCGCGACCAAACTTCCCAAAAGGATGACGCTGACGATCGCGAACCACACGAAGGTCTTGGAAACGCTGTAAAGGGACGGGTTTTCTTTAGGCATGGTCAGATATTGAAGAAAAATTCAGGGATGGCAACGAGATATTTCAAATTGAATACCCACCGTAGATACATTTTAAGTGGCAGCGCTATCATCATAAGCGCCAACATAATAAAAATACTATAACGCACCGCCCCCATTTTCTTGTAGGTCCCTTTCAAAAGGGTGCGCGAAAGAATGGCCGGTGGAATCATAAGAAATGCAAACACCAAAAGAATGCCCGGCGCTTCGCGGATAAACCATTGCTTGGGCAGGCCCATCCCCAGCCATTTAATGAAAATAATCTCGGACAGATTCACATTCACGAGCGGCACCACTTTGTGCACATCCCAGATCTCGAAAGGTCCGAAGAAGTTCCAATTGGGGCCCCGCAGGAAAGTGCCGGTTATGATCAGAAGTATCCACAGTATCCAGAAACCGAATAAGTATGGAATAATGGCCCAGCGCCTTTTTTTATAGGAATAAAAACCCGAAGTCGCTGTGTCGCGGTCAATATAGGGAATCGCGCAGAGTCCCAGAATAATGAAAGTCGGTAGGAGAACACCGGCGATCCATGGGTCAAAATAGACGAGCATCTCCTGAAGACCTAAAAAGTACCAGGGCGCTTTGCTGGGATTGGGAGAAACAGTCGGATTGGCCGGCTCTTCCAACGGCGCTTTAAGAAAAATTGACCAGATAACCAGCATGGCTCCGTAAGCCAATGCCACGACGAATTCTATAAAAATAAGGTATGGAAACACCATCACCTTGTCATTGGTTTCGGCTTGTTCCAGTGTGGGCTCGCCCTTCTGGATTCGGCGGTCGTTCTCCACCGCTTTTCTCATCGAAAACCAGGTAAAAAAACCGAATATAAAGATCAT
>JAHFFI010000113.1 GCA_023248025.1 Candidatus Omnitrophota bacterium | reverse complement strand
CAGGCCAACCTGACCCCGATCAGTCAGATGAGTCTATTTACTTCTCAGTATCCTCGCACGAACGGGATGGTTGATTTTGTCCTTGATAAAGAAGAGGTTACATCAACGACACTTCCTGAAATATTGAAGATCTACGGTTATTTCAACGCCGCCTTTTCGAGCGCGCCTGAATTCAACTCGAATGTTATCCTAAAAAAAACAGGTACTCCTCTTATGACGGGCAATTTTTTTTCGCAACACTTCGATGTCTACAAAAACAATGAAACAAAAAGAAGAGATCTCCCACAAAACGCAATTGACTGGATCACAAAAAATACGGATAAGAGATTTTTTCTTTGGATCCCGATCGGCACCGTGCATTGGCCGTATGCGGCTAATGTTCCGGAAGATATGCGTAGCCGCTTCGATCCCAAAAACTACGCTTCTTTTTTTATGGACTATGGAGGTATCCCCGAAAGCGAAAAGGGCACACTTTCGCATTCAGCGCTTGCCCGGATTTTCCGCGGTGATTATTATCTTGATTTCAAACCGGTGCATCATCTGACGAAAAAGGACAATGAATTTATCATCGCCCGATATGATGCCGGAATCTACTATACAGATGAATTCATCGGCCGTCTGATGGATACGCTGGAAAAAAATCGCCTCATAGACAACACAATCATTATTTTGCATTCGATCCATGGCGAAGACCTTGGTGAACACGGCTATTATCAGCACTACGATCTCTATGATACCGAAGTCAAAAATGCGCTTATCATCAAATTTCCAGAAAATCGCTTTAATGGGCGTCGAGTGTCGGATCAGGTTCAGGGGATCGATGTTGTTCCAACCCTGCTGGAATATCTAGGGATACCGCGCCATCATAATTTCCAGGGCCGAAACCTAATGCCCCTTCTGACTGAGAATCTCTCTTTAAAAGAATCAGAGCAAGTCACTTACATTACGAGAACGCCCTTATGGGAGTTCATGCTAGGACGATGGCTTCTTGAAATTTTCAGCGAAGATAGAAACGCTGACATGTTCACGCCTAAAGAAAAATCCAAAAAATATGGTGCATTATTGAACCGTCGTTTTGGTGTTTATCCGGACACATCTGAATCTCCTTATGACATCGGTCTGAGGACTCCCTCTTGGAAGTTGATCCTTAGAAAAAATAAAGCGCTACAGGAAGAGGTGTCTTGGTGGGGATTTATAAGCAATAAGCAAATAATCCGGGAAGAGATCGAGCTTTACGATCTGAAAGCCGACCCGTACGAAAAGCGCAACGTTGCGGCCAAGCATCCGGACGTTGTCGACTCGCTCAAAAACGATCTTCAGCGATGGGACGACACCATCGAAAAACATCGGTCCAAACCGGTCACCTCGGGCGCCGAGCGCATGGTCATTCCCTACCCTTGAGTCGATGGCGCACGAAGCAAAAATCTATTCAAGGTAAGCTGCTTGCAATCCGCCTGATCTTTCCTTAGAGTAATTCCATGCATCAAATCTTCCTTATTGCGGGCCACCCCATTGAATCGTACGCACTCTTTACGTTCTTGGCTTTCGCCGCGGCTTCGGTCTATTATTATTTTGCCCTCAAAGCCATCCCGATAAAAAAAAGCCAGGTATGGACCTATCTTTTTTTGCGGGCTTTTGTTTCGTACCTGGGAGGAGCGATCCTCCCCTTCGCCTATCGATGGTTCTATTTGCACAAAGCGCCCTGGATCGATATCTGGAATAAACCGCCGGGGCGCTACTTTCACAGCGTGGTTCTATCCTTACTCATTTACACGCTTATTGTTTGCAAGATGTGGCGATGGCCGACACGGAAGGTGTTGGACATCTTTGCCATCGGGACGCTCCTGGCCAGTTCCATCGGCCGCGCGGGTTGCTTGTTCTGGGGTTGTTGCTACGGCAAACCCTGCGATCTGCCGTGGGCCATCCGTTTTCCGTCGCATCCCGAGATCGCGCGACATCCGACACAGATCTATATGATCATTTTGGAAGCCTTGCTTGCTCTGTATCTTTTTTCTTTCCACAAAAAGAGCCAAAAAGAAGGCGAAACATTTTGGGTGGGTGTCGGGCTGTACTCCGTTTACCGTTTTTTAATCGAATTCCTTCGTACGAATCCGATTGTCGCCTGGGGGTTGACGCATGCGCAGCTTTTTTCGATTTTTTGCGCCGCGTTGTCCGCGATTGTTTTGGTCTCTAAAAACAGGGAGCCTCACACAGGATGAGTCTCAAAGATTCTATCCATCAAAAAAAGAAATCCCTCTCTTTTGAAGTGTTTCCAGCGCTTACGCCGGAGGCAGAAGCCCGGCTCATGACGGCTTTAAAAGAGCTAAGCGCCTTAAAGCCCGATTTCATCTCCTGCACCTACGGCGCCGGGGGCGGCAACCGCGATAAGACTTTTGGCGTGGTCGAGCATATTCAAAAAACCTACAGCATTCCCGCGATGGCCCATCTGACCTGTGTTTCTCACAGCCGGGTGGAGATCGAGGCCATTTTGAAAGAGTTTGGGAGCCGGGGAATAGAGAATGTGCTCGCCTTGCGCGGAGACCCTCCCAAAACGAAGCCGGGCGAGCCGGCCCCGAAGGCGGGGGAGTTTCGTTATAGCTCTGAATTGGTCGCTTTTATCCGTTCAAAAATGGGCGGCAAGGTCTCTATCGGTGTTGCCGGTTTCCCTGAGAAACACCTTTTGGCGGCGAGCTTTGAGGCAGATGCGGGATATTTAAAGGAAAAGGTCCTCGCGGGCGCGGATTTCGTCATCACCCAGCTTTTTTTCGACAATGGAAAATATTTTGAATACGTGGAGCGGCTTCGTAAACTCGGGGTCACGAACCGCATTCTTCCGGGCATCCTTCCTGTCACGGATTACCAGGCTTTGAAGCGCTTCTGTGAACGGTGCGGAGCGAACGTGACACCCGAAGTCCATTCGATCTTCGGTCCTTTGGACGGGGATTCTCAAAAAACGGTCGAGGCGGGCATTGATTTTGCCGTGAAACAGTGCCGGGAACTTTTAAAGGGAGGCGCCCCAGGGATCCATTTTTATACGCTGAATAAATTCCATCCCACCGACAGCATCGTCGAGGCGCTGCGGCCGTTACTTTAATTTTTTAAGGATGCTTTGCTCGACCAGGAATTCTTTGCGGGCCCGGATACGGGCAAGATGGGTTTTAACGAGTTCCGTGTTGAGATTTAGATGGGCGAGAATGACCCTGAGTAGTTCCGAGCTGACTTCCAATTCTTCCATGATGACCACATCGGCCCCCAGTTCATACAGCCAGGCAACGTCGCGCTCATAACGGGCCCTTAAAACGAGCATGGTTTCGGGGGCCATGCGCCGCACGCTTTGCACCATTTGCGCGAGACTCGAAGATTCCCCAAAACTGATGACCACAGCCTTCGCCTTATCGACGGAGACTTCGTGGAGTACATTCTCATTCAATGCATCGCCGTAGATGACGGGCATGTTATGCGCTCGCGCACGGCTGATGTTCTGCGGGTTCATTTCAATGATGACGAAAGGGACTGACTCGAGTGTGAGCGCCGCTGCAAGGTCCTGCCCGGAGGTGCCATAACCGCAGATGACGATATGACCTTTTAACCGGCGGGTATTTTCGCGCGTTTCGCGGTTGGGCTTGTCGGGCGCCAGGCCGAATGCGGGAAGTTTTCCCGAAAGACGCATCAGAGCGGGGACAAGGCTGAACAAAAAAGGCGTGAGGAAGATCGTGAGGACCGCCGCCGAGAGAATGGTCTGATAAAATCCGTCGTCGATCAAGGAACCGTTTTTTGCTGTCTCAAGCAGAAGGAATGAAAACTCCCCGATTTGCGACAGAATGATTCCGGTCACCACGGCCACGCGCGGAGGATATCCGAAGGCCAAAACAATGACCGCTGTGACGATGCAGTTCGTAAAGAGCACGAGGCCGACCATGGGAAGGACGGTCGAGGCATTCGCCAAAACGAACCGCGCATCAAACAAAAGTCCGATGGAAATAAAGAAAATACTGACGAAAATGTGCCGGAACGGCGTGATCTCACCCGCTACTTGATAATGGTAGTCGGTATTGGCCAGCATGATGCCTGCAAAGAAAGCGCCTAAGGCGGCGGACAAGCCCAGCTGGGAACTGATCCAAGAAATTCCAAAACAGAGAAGAACGGACGAGAGTAGGAATATTTCCCGGGTCCGTGACAAGGCTATCCATCGCATCAAGTTGGGCAGTATGTACTTCGAGGCGGCCAAAAGTGCCAAAAGAAGAAGGGCCGCTTTCGCCAAAGATAGGGCGACGGCCATTGCGACGGAGTCCGTGGCAGCCCCGAACGATTTAATGAAGATAAGGAGAGGCCCCACGGCCAGGTCCTGGAATACAAGGATGGCAACCGAAATGCGGCCGTGCTGGGTGTCGAGTTCCGCGCGATCCAGGAGTGTTCGGAACACGACGGCTGTTGAAGACAAAGCGATGACGCTTCCCAGTACGAAGCCCTGGTAGAGGCTCCAACCGACGAT
>JAHFFI010000112.1 GCA_023248025.1 Candidatus Omnitrophota bacterium | reverse complement strand
ATTTTTCCAAGTGGAACACTCCATCATGGATTCCATGGGAACGATCCTCGAAACCCCAGCGGGCAGCATCATACATGCCGGCGATTGGACTATGGAACGCGAAGACGATGGTTCAACCCATATTTACTACGATCAACTCCAAAAAGTGAAGCGTCCGAGCGTTCTCATGCTCGAAAGCCTGGGGGCCATTCGCGAAGGCCGCCATGCCACGCACGAAGAACTCTATAAAAACCTGACAGAAATTCTACAAAATGCTCCGGGGCGCGTGATTTTGGCCACCTTCTCTTCTATGGTGGAACGGGTGAAGTGGGTGCTTGAAGCGGCGCAAAAACTTGGTAAATTTGTAGTGCTTGAAGGCTACAGCATGAAGATGAATATCGAAATCGCCCGTGAACTTGGTTATATAAAAGTCGGCAAAGGCGTGCAAATTGACGTACGCGAAGCCGATAAATACCCCGAGAATAAAATAGTAGTCGTTTGTACCGGGGCGCAAGGCGAAGAAAACGCGGCGCTTAATCGCATTGTGCGGCGCGAACATAAGTATCTGCGCTTCCGTAAAAATGACACGGTTATTTTCTCCTCTTCGGTTATCCCCGGCAACGAACGCAGCGTGCAGCGCCTCAAAGACAATATTTACCGCCAGGTCGATTATGTTATTCACGGCGACCTCATGGACGTGCATGTGTCGGGCCACGGTACCCGGCGCGATATCGTGGACATGCTCAGCCAAGTTAAACCGGATTATTACATCCCGGTGTATGCCAACCACTTCTTCCTCAAAGAAGCGCGCAACTTGGCTGTCAAAAACGGCTTCCCGCTCGAAAAAATCCTGGTGCCAGATAACGGATCAATCATCGAACTCTCCCAAGGTAGCCTGAAAATGACCAACAAAAAAGCCCCCAGCGAATATGTGTTCGTGGATGGCCTTGGCATTTCGGACTCGCAGCATGTCGTGCTGCGCGACCGGCAAGTACTCGCCGAAGACGGCATGGTCGTTATTATCGCCACTGTTGACAGCAAGAGCGGCAAACTCGTCCAGAATCCAGATATTATTTCCCGCGGCTTTGTCTTTCTAAAAGATCATAAAGAACTCATCGAAGACCTCCGGCACCGGGTGAAAAAGATGGTGGTGGAATCCGACCCCCTGTCGTGGACAGATACGAACAACATCCGCAATAAAATCCGCGATTACGTGGGCCAGTTCCTGTTCACCAAAACCGAAAAACGCCCCATGATCCTGCCGGTGGTAATCGAAGTCTAATCGCCCTACCCACATACACACAACCAACAAGCCTGAATATTACCGATTCAGGCTTTTTGTTATCTAAACAAGCTCAATTTTTGAGCAAGCCAAAGCGTTGTTGACCAAGCAAAAATGTGCTACAGTAAGACCATTATATATTTTTGGCGAGCACCGGGGTATCTTGACAAAACCCCGAAAATGTGCTAGCCTTCAGTGTCGTTCTTTAACGATTGTTGGGTGTGATGTTTGGAAAATAACGCTATTTTTCAGACATCACGCTCAACATCACAGAGTTGAAAAGGAGGGCGCCATGTCGCGTCGACCACATGCTCGCAAAGGGGTTGCACCGCCGGCCGTGCCGACCGCCAGGACCGCCCCAGCGCAGCACCTGATCTCGCTGCCCCCGAGCGCGGACACACCAGCCGCGATCACGGTCCGTTTAACCGCCGGGCAGATCCCGGTGGTGCT
The DNA here is from genome assembly GCA_023248025.1 of Candidatus Omnitrophota bacterium. Taxonomy (GTDB): domain Bacteria; phylum Omnitrophota; class Gorgyraeia; order 2-02-FULL-51-18; family 2-02-FULL-51-18; genus JAHFFI01. The sequence goes on along the minus strand of JAHFFI010000112.1, from coordinate 2,880 downwards.
CAACGCCGAGGATCGCGCAGCTTTCCTCGAGGCGCGCGGACCGGGGTATCAAACTCCGGTCCACTTCCTCGCTCCGCTCCGGGCGGAGAAGTTTGTGCATTTTGAAGGGTTCAAAATTGCCATGCTAATCAAGATCCTGAGGGAAAATTTCCGCCCAATTGGGGGCGGGAGCTCGACCGACCCCGATCTATACTAAGCTGCCACCGCAGGCAGCCCCCCTCACCCCGTGGCGCGCGGCTCCGCCACCCCCCTTTCCTCACGTAACACAGACTTACAAAGGTCTTTTTTTATTTTAAACAAACTATTGACTTCTTTTGCAAAAAAATATACTATAGCACCGTTCAATTTAAGCGGCCCCATACCGATTTCGGTTTTGATCGAATTACGTCGGCAGCACTGATGATTTACAACAACTAAAAAATGAAAAAGTAGGGCGGCGATTGAACGCTTAGTACCAAATAATGGCCCCATCGTCTAGTGGCTAGGACACCACGCTTTCAATGTGGTAACACGGGTTCGATTCCCGTTGGGGCTACCAACAACGACCATGCACCCGTGGCTAACCCGTGGGCTTTTTTCGTTTCGAGAACAAGGTTCGAGCCGATCATACTGCTTTTGTTCAGAACGGATAACTTCTTCTTCCAAAATCTTTTTCTGGCTCATTACAGAATTTGCATCAAAAATTGAAATAACCTATACTATAGGTTATAGGTTACTTAATCCTATAATTCTATGGTAAAACTATTAAAATCTAATAAACAAAAATCCCTCAAATGCGCCAAACAGGCGCGGGGCACGCTTGGCAAAGTCGTGGAGATGGTCGAAGCGGATCGTTACTGCCCCGAAATCATCCAACAGGTGGATAGCGTGATTGGCCTCCTTAAAACCGCCAAACGCGAGCTCCTGGCTGGGCATCTCGACACCTGCGTAGCTCACCAGCTCATCGATAATAAAAAGAAAGCGATTGACGAACTGCTCAAAATTTATAATCTCTCCAATTAAGTATGAACGCTCATCAAATTTTCAGAATCAAAGGCATGCATTGCGCCTCGTGCGCCGGTACGATTGAAAAAACCTTTAAAAAAGTGCCGGGTGTTGCTTCGGCCGAAGTGAACTATGGCACGGAAACCGCCAAGGTGAATTGGGATGAGACTAAAACTAATCCGCATGAGCTTTCCAAAAAGATCGAACCGTTTGGCTATTCTTTAGCTATCCCCGCAACGAAAGAAATGGGCATGTCCCCAGATGAACACGCGACCCATCTGGGATTGCAGCAATCCAAAGAAGAAAAATTAGCCGAACTCGCTGCTTTCAGACGCAAAGTGCTGTCCGTCATCCCGTTGACTATTTTCAGTATTTTTGTCATGACCTCAGATATTTTGGCGCAATTTAACCTAGTCCCAGCGACTCCCTACATTTGGAAAGAATTTTTCCATCACCTCCTCCCCATTTTTGCGACCTACACCCTCTTTGTCGTCGGCCAACCATATCTCGTCGGCGTCTATCGGTTTATCCGCTATGGCAAGGCCAATATGGATACGCTGATCGGAATCGGCACGCTGGCCGCTTTTATCTACAGCTTCGTTATTACGGCGTTTGAAGAAACACTGCGCCCGTTTATTAATGTCGAACATACCTATTATGATGTGACGATTGTGGTGGTGACTTTTATCACTCTGGGCAAATATTTAGAAGCCCGGTCAAAATTAAAAACCGGTGACGCGATTGAAAAACTCCTCAACCTGCAAGCTAAGACTGCCTTAGTTATTCGGGGTGGCCAGGAAATTGAAATCCCAGTTACTCAAGTGTTACACGATGATCTAATAATTGTTAAACCGGCTGGAAAAATTCCCGTGGACGGAATTGTTACCGAAGGGTCGTCCTATGTCGATGAATCAATGGTGAGCGGCGAACCCATGCCGGTACAAAAGAATACCGACGATACAGTTGTCGCCGGAACCATCAATACCAGCGGATCATTTACATTCAGGGCTACGAAAATCGGGTCAGAAACGATGCTTGCCCAAATTATTACCATGGTGCAAGAAGCACAAGGAAGTAAAGCCCCCATCCAAGCCCTCGCCGATAAAATTTCTGCCGTCTTTGTGCCGATAGTACTTATCCTAGCAGTTGTTGCTTTAGCTGCCTGGCTAAGTATCGGTACGGGCTACTTAGGATTTTCGCAAGCACTATCATACGGCTTGGTTTCCTTTGTGGGAATTCTCGTTATCGCTTGTCCCTGTGCGCTCGGCCTCGCCACACCCACCGCCATAATCGTCGGCGTGGGCAAAGGTGCCAAAGAAGGAATTCTTATTAAAGATGCGGCAACACTTGAAAAACTGCATAAAGCCACTGTCGTCGTAATGGATAAAACCGGCACCATCACGAGAGGCAAGCCAGAACTGATCGGTATAAAAAATCTTTCCGATAAAAAAGACGACGAACTCATGACGATACTGGCTTCGCTCGAGAAAAAATCCGAGCACCCCATAGCTCACGCCATCGTGACCTATGCGTCCGAAAAAAAATTGTCATTCGTATCCGTCGAAAAATTCGAGGCGATCAAAGGCAAAGGGCTTACCGGAATTATTAATGATGTCGAATATTACGCTGGTAATACCGCCTTGATTCAAGACTTGGGTCTGTCAGTAGCGCCTGAGGTGATTGCCGAAGAAGCTCAGGCCGGTGCAACTCCAGTTATTTTGGCCACGAAAGAAAAAATACTGGGCCTGGTGTTTGTCGCGGACGCGATAAAGCCGGAAGCTAAAGAAGCTGTGGCCGAGCTGCACCGGCTTGGCATCAGCGTAGTCATGCTCACCGGGGATAACAGAACTACCGCCCGCGCCATTGCCGATCAAGTGGGTATTGACGAAGTAGTGG
>JAHFFI010000111.1 GCA_023248025.1 Candidatus Omnitrophota bacterium | reverse complement strand
TCCAAGGGTCCTGAGGCTGAGGTATCCGCAAAGGCAGTATTCGCATAAAAAACCACTGCCACTGCTAAAATCAATAATCGCGTGAGTCTCATTTTTGTCTCGCCGGGTTTAAAAAAAATCCCAGGAGGGGTTTCCCCCTCACTGGGATCATAACTGCTTATATAGTAACTGCGTTCAGCGTAACCGTGGCAGCATAGACGCCAGCGGGTTGGCTCGACGGCACGGCTGCAGTCGCGCCCGCTGCTGGGTCACTCGTAATGGAATAAATGTTCTGACAGACTCTTTCAGAACCTATCGCATCACTGGTGTAAAGCGTTCTTGTTCCAACCCAAGAACCTTTAGTACCCATCGTACCCACAAATGCAGCACCGCCATTATCAGCGGGAGAATACACGGGAACCACTACCTGAGCACCGGCAGGCATTGTGTCCGAGCCTTTGGTTAGTGTCGTACCGGTCTGTGTGATCTGGTATTTTCCAACCGTGGATTGACAGCTTGTCAACGCCACAACCGAACCTGTGCCCGTGCTGCCCGACGTAGAAGAACGATAGTCAAAAAACGTAGGATCCTGTACAAGCGTACCGAAGTTCATCACTGTCACTGTCCCACCGGTAGACGTATTCTTATGCATGGCTACTTTAAGATCGAATACGCCCGGGATTTCAGCGTTAATCGTGATCGGGCCGACAGAATCCGCTGATGCAAAAGCAAGCGAAAAGCTCGACGCAAGAATAACGACAGATAAGCCGAGTATTGTCGTAAGTTTCTTCATTGTTTTCTCCTTGTTAGTGTTGAGTTGCTCAGTAACAAGGCCATAAAAAAAGCGGCCGGGTTACCGAAGAATTAATCTTCTTCTGGGCAACCCGGCCATCCTAAATTTTTATGGGATCCGTGGTTTTGCGTCCTATCCTTGCAGATAGTTTGCCTTTTTCACTTTCAAATTCGCTCTCTAAAAAGAACATAAAGAACAATCGCTATTTTAGAGTGACTGTAGGAGCAAGTATAATCCACGGATACACTAAAGTCAAGACCCTAAATATATATATTTTATATCTTAACTAACTCAAAATAAATAACTTACAGACTTATATACTTAAATATAATATTTTTTATAAGTGTTTTATAAAGTCGTAATTGAATACTTTATACCCGAATTATAGCTACCGGCCCTGGCTCCCTTGGGCGCCTGCAAGGAATATTCTAAATTCAGTGTTTCAGGCGTTCCTTTCTGGTCGGATGTAAAAATCTGAGATTCTCCCTCACGAACCGTCATGGGTGCGAGGCTTGAAACGAGCCCAGTCGTGGCTGGTTCGGTGGCATACATCAAACTTTCAGCAGGCAGCACGGCACCCTGCTCACTGGCCAGCCCCCTGGGAAGGATCTGCGAGACTTGATAGGGCTGTCCCAAATTTGAGAAAATCTGAAGCGTTACTTTTTGGCGACGCTGTTCAAAACCGGGTCGAAGTATACCAAAATTGAAGGCTCCCAGCCCGTCTTGGGTTTTCACGTCCAGGTAGAATAACGGCTCGATGTCTATTTTAACGGGTATCACAAAACTCTTAGGCTGTCCCGGCGAGCCGGCAGGCGGGTCAACCTTGAGCAGTATATTTCCATTGTAAATCCCCGCCCGTAGAAGCACTTCCGATGAAAACATATACTGCAATTGCACGACGGTTTCGTTATGGGATAATTCGCTGACATAGATCACTTTGGGCGACAGCGAAACAGCTTCCGGTGTGGAAATAGACGCCTGTGCGCCCTGCGCCACCACGAAAAACTTCAAAACTTCTTCATCCAGCGCCTCACCATCCTTCGAAACGAATGCATCCATCTGCTGAGTCACTTTAAGCTGTCCCAGATTATTCTGAATATGCAGGTTGAGCATCGCTTCCGCGTGAAGCTTTTCTTTACTGATCTTAAACTCCAATGAACGTCCGCCGGTTTGAGCATTCTGAACATCGACGCGCAGGCTCGGCCGGATATCTACTATGACATCGAGGTTTTGGACACTGCGAAGTCCACCGTCCACCGCTTCAAGAATAAAGCTCATCTGTGCTCGGTAGGTACCGCCAGGCTGATTCTCCGGAACAGCTACGTTGAATACCAGAACAAATTCATCGGAGGTTCCTGAACCATTCGAAGTATAGACCTGCTGTTGACCCATGGTAACGGGTGTCTCTAATTGCGTCCTTAGCCTTCCCAGAGTGTCGGACGGGGAAAATTCAAGCAGCGCATTCTGCGGGATGGTGTTGCCAAACTCATTCGTTAGAGGTTGGAACACCTGCTGAATGATCTGATACTGACGATTCTGGTTAGACGTGACGGTAAACGTCACCTCTTCGTTCCTTAAAAATTTTCCGGGTGCGGAAGCCTCAAAACGGATATCGCGCGTGCCGCGGCGCGGGCTGACCTCAAGCGTAAAGGTGGCCTCGGCCTCGTGCACCATTGAAAATAGGGACGCAAAAAAGAAGACTGCCATCGACAGCAAGAATCGATTCTTCATAGGACCTCTCTAGAACTCTCCGGTTAAGGATACACGAAGTAAATGCTCAGTGTCAATCGTCGGGAACGAAATTCCGGTTGTGCTATAGACAGACACCTGCGGGGTATCGGCCCCAAGCCCCAAAACGCCATATTCTGCACGGAAGAGCTGATGCGAATTTAGACGATAATCCGCGCTGGCGTAAAAATTATAATGGTCCCTAAAATCATGTTCCGTGTAGTTTGTAGCAATAAGCTTTGGCAGGTCGATGACATTGAGGTGACTGCCGTCCACAAAAAGACTCAATTTTTCATTGTACTCATAAGCGATGCTCAGGCCCTGATGGTTGATATTGTCGTCGATCCCTCCCGCATATTTATACCCGTTCTGTGCGGCATGGATCGTGACCGTCAATCTATCTTCCGGCTTATAGATCAGGCGCTCGCGCGTAACGGTGAAATATTCATAAGGCGGGACCGCCCCCAGATGCCCCTGACCGTAAAGAAAATTAGTAATATGGTCAATCAACAGGCTATCCACGCGGTCGTTGGCGTTGCGGAAGGTGCTGTTCAAAAGACCGCGCGGAAAATCCGGAATGTCATTCGTGAGTTGGATAATGCCTTCGGCGGTCCACTGTTTATTGATTTGATACTGCAGACCACCCGCGTAGGTGAAGCGGTCGGCATTGAGATCTTCCCGGATTTCCAGATTTTGAAACTCGGGGTCGACGACGTCGGCTACGTAAAAATTGGCGATAAAGGGCTCGACATTTCGCGTCGTTTTGGGCATGCCGTGCCAGCGAAACATGCCTTTGGCGGTCCATTTCTTGGAGATTTTGTAAGTGGCCTCGTCACGGATGACCGTTTCCTTATAAGCATAATTGCTGGCCTTGTGGACATTACGCACATCGAAAAGATTGAAGAAGCTGTCTCGGAAAATCTTTTCTTTCCAGTTGAAGCGCACCGTCATTCGATTGGCATCGATGCCGTCGCCTATGCGAAAATATTCGAGCTCCGGAGAGTATTCCATGAAGGTCAGATTCTTTCCCCAGAAATGATCGTCGCGGGTATTGGTGTACCGGGACAATAGCGGCTCAAAGTGCTGGTCCATCTGTGTAAAGCTTAGATGCAGCTTGGTCTCGCCGTCCCCTTTGTGATCGAATTTGGAATCTACGATCGCGCGGTAAGCGTAACCCTCCGTATCGGTAATTATGAAGTCGTTGGTCTTGATCTCCTTTTCGCGACGAGACGTCGCCATCTCCGCTTTCATGTCTGTGAATTCGTTGATCTGGTATTTCGCGTCGACACCGAGCACCTGACCGACATCGGCCATGCCGTTGTCGATAAGACCCGAACGGAATGTATAGACCCCGCCGACCATGAGTCTGTTCGTCGCCTGGTGTTTTAATCGAACAGCACCCGGCACATTATCGCCGGCGAAATATTTTTCATCCCAGGGAGTATAGGGCGACGCGAATGTCGCCGCGAGGTAGGTAGACCCCAGATCCGCTTCCACCGAAGCACCGCGTAAGAGCACGAGTCGGTTCCCTTCGCTGTCGCGCGCCAAAAATGACAAGGAGTCAGAATAATACCCGCGCTTGATAGAGCCGTCCGTGAAATATTGGACAGGGACGTACTGGTAAAGCCAGGGACTTTGCTGCCAGTAGTCGCGATGATTGGAGAGTTCAAGCGGATCATCCGTCGTCAGCGCCTGCGTCTGGTCGGCCAGCGCAAACACACGGGCATGCCACTGGTCCTCATTGTAATCCATCCAAAATTTGCGTATCGGACGAAACTCGTAGTCCACATCAAGTTCGGGGATGGTGAAAGGAATGCCATTTGTCGGCTGGTTGAAATCGAAGAAACCATGCACCACCTGCTGTGTGGTGTGGCCGTCGTGGACTTTTATGATCGGCAACCCGACAGAATCGCCGGTATTTGTGCGGTAGTTTTCATTGATGGCTGAATTAAATGCGCCGAAGTACTTGAGATTGTATCGGATGAATTCGCCGCCGATGTCGCTTTGCTGGATCTGTTCGCCCGTTGTTCCCACCCAGGACCAGGGGTCGGCCACGATCTGAGTATAAAAATTAAATTTGTCTGCGGGTGCAAAATCGACGTTCAGTAGATACTGGTCGTAAATGGCGGGGTCGTAGGTATTATTCAGCTGCTCCC
>JAHFFI010000024.1:10705-15837 GCA_023248025.1 Candidatus Omnitrophota bacterium | reverse complement strand
TGGCGCGTTCGGCCGTCAATACCTTGAAATGACGGATAGCGAGCTCACCGAAAGGACGCTGCGGGCGCTTTCTATTGTATTGGGAATCGAAGGGCGGCCTGAATTCTGGACGTTAAAACGGTATCCTAAGGCCATGGTACAATACACCGTTGGTCATCTCGACAGGTTGGACAGGATCGAAGAAGAAAGAAAAAAAATATCGGGACTTCATTTAATAGGCTCCGGCTTCAAAGGGGTGGGTATTCCGGACTGCATCCATGAAGCGGAGCTCGCGGCGGAGGAAATAGCGGTATGTTGAAACTTTATTGTTTTCCCAGATCAGGCAATTCAAGAGAAGTGAAGATAGTTCTCGCCGAAAAGAACCTTTCTTTTCAGGCGGTGGATATAAAAGCTCCGGGATTTGACCGGGAAGACCCGGAATTTAAGAAGGCCAGCCCAAAGGCCAAAGTACCGGCCATTGTCGACGGTGAGGTCTATATGTCCGAGGCCTATGAGATCAATGAATACCTTGATAAAAAATATACCAAAAATCCTCTCATGCCAAAGGATGAGACCGCGTGTAAAACGATCCGTGATTGGGTAGCGGCTCATGATAAAAAATTCGTTCTAAAAATTGGACTTCTTGTCATAGAGACGCTTCTTAAGCCCAAAGATCAGCAAAATGAAGAAACAAAAGCAAAACTCCGCGCCGAAATTACGGAAGGCATGAAAGAATTGGACCGGATGCTGGAGGGGAAGCCCTTCCTGTTCGGCGACTATTCGCTTGCGGATGTGTCCGTCACGCCACACATCGCGGCGCTTCCCATTTTAGGCAGCGGCGTTCCCGGTGAATTTAAAAATCTCACTGCATGGTTTAAACGCATTCAGGAGCGCCCAAGTTTCAAGCAATCGACTCAGTAATGCAACCGACGGGTCCTGGCTCGGGCGCACTCTATGCCCGGTCCCGGACCCCGGAAGTAGTCCTTTGGGTCGACGCTCGGATTTCCCCTCCGAGGAAATCTTTCGCTCGGTTGAGATTGGCTCGTGTGTAAGAGTAGGTTTCCATGGCTCGCCAATCTCAAACGCGCCCCCAAGGACCACTTCCGGGGTCCTAGACCATTCGCTAATATTACCCGACGGGTGGCAAAGGGCGAGGTCTATTTGCCCGGAGCCGCTAATAGACGGCGAGGACAAATAGACCTCGCCCTTTGACAGGCCCCGGCGGTTACCTGGATAATAGGGAAATATCTTGATTCATAGCTTAATCATTGAGAAGGTCGTATTTGGAGGAGAGGGGCTGGGCTTTATAGCCGGCAAGGCTTGTTTTGTGCCGGATGTGCTGCCGGGAGAGAAAGTCGAAGTTGAGGTTGGGCAGGATAAAAAGAATTTCTTAAGGGCGCGCCTGGTCCGCATTCTAGAGCCTTCCCCCCACCGTGTTAAACCTGCCTGTTTTTATACCGCGCATTGCGGCGGTTGTCAGTACCAGCATGTGTCCTACAAAGAAGAACTTCGTATCAAAGAAAACCAGGTCCGCGAAGCGCTCATAAAGGAGCTGGAACTCTCTGACGGGTCCATAGGCTCTATCGTTCCGTCCGATAATCAGATCCGATATCGCTCAAGTTTGACACTGCATATTCCGTCTTCTAAAAAAGGAGGAGCCGGTTTCATAGGAAAAGATAATAAGTCGATTATCCCGGTTACGGATTGTCTTTTGGCTGACGAAAAGATGCGTCCGCTTTTTGGGGCAAAGCTCCGCTTGCGCGGCGGCGAAGACCGTATTTCGTACAAGCTTTCTGATACCGGTGAATGCATATCCGATCAGGAAGAACGGTTTTTTCGCATACGTTTAGGCGAAGAGAGTCTGGTGGCCAGCTCCAAAGGTTTTATACAAAATAATTTGTCTATCACCGAAAAAATAGTCACACACCTCAAGTCCTGGGTAGAGGAAAGTCTTCCGGATACTTTTTTTGACCTGTATGCGGGTATCGGTACTTTCGGTCTTTTGGCTGCAATAAATGCACCCAAGGTCATTTGTTTCGAAGAAAACCCGCATGCGCTTGCCGCGCTAGCCATGAATCGCGAGGAAAGAGAAGCAGCTCGTATTGAGATAATCAAAGGCCGGGTCGAGCGGACTTTCCCCGAGTATTTTTCTGCCCACGGCAAGGGGAAGAATGTCACGGTCTGGATGGACCCACCGAGGCAGGGGATAGAGAAGCGGGTGTGTGAGTTTCTGTCCCGCCAGGAAGGCATCAATCGCATTGGGTACCTTTCCTGTGATCTTGCTACGCTGGTGCGTGATCTCAAGATTATTCTTTCCGGGGGACGTTATACGATAGAAAAGGTACAACACTATGATATGTTTCCACGCACAAAGCACGTGGAAGTTGCAGTTTTTATGAGAATATGCGATGGTAAGAGGATATGATCCAAATACGTAAATCGGATGAACGCGGTTCTTTTGATTTTGGATGGTTGAAGACGAAGCACACGTTTTCATTCGGAGATTATTTTGACTCGCGCTTTACCGGATTTCGCTCGCTCCGTGTGATTAACGAGGACCACGTAGCGCCCGGTGAAGGTTTCCCCACCCACTCCCATCGTGACATGGAAATCGTCACTTATATTCTCGAAGGTGCGCTGCAGCATAAGGATAGTATGGGCAATGCATCGCTCATTCAGCCCGGAGAAGTACAGCGCATGACGGCTGGCAGCGGCGTTACTCACAGTGAATACAATGCACTAAAAGACAAAACAACGCATCTTTTGCAAATCTGGATCATACCTTCAAAAAAAGGACTGCCGCCTAGCTACGAACAGAAGCGTTATTCCGATGTACAAATGAAGAACGTATGGTGTTTGGTTGCCTCTCAAACGGGCGAAGAGGGATCTGTTTCAATCCATCAAGACGCAAAGATATGGATATCTTCTCTGGAAAGTGGGAATAAGATAGATCATGCGCTGAGCGCATCACGCGGTGCCTGGCTTCAGGTGGCCAGGGGTTCGGCAAGGTTGGATAAACATGCGTTGAGTCAGGGCGACGGTGCCTTCATCGAGGGTGAAACTGCGGTGAGAGTGGAAGCAAATGAAAAAAGTGAACTCGTCCTGTTTGATCTGGCCTGAAACGAAAATGAAAAAATATTTTCTTGAAAGCGCGGTTTTTCTTTGTGGTTCGGCGACGATGATGATCGAGCTTACGGGCTCTCGCGTTCTGGCGCCGCATATCGGCACATCGATCATGGTCTGGACGTCGCTTATCGGTGTTATTTTAGGTTTTCTCAGTCTGGGCTATGCTTGGGGTGGAAAGATTGCGGATAAAAGGCCCGAACGCGCGCTGCTTTCGAAACTCATTTTGTTCGTAGCGATATGGGTGGCTTTGAGTTCGGCTTTAACCGATCTCGTTGTGATGTTTGTCAGCCAGATAGCGCCCGATCTTAGGATAACGGCTGTTATTTCAACTATTTTGATTTTCGGATTTCCCAGTGTTTTATTGGGCATGGTTTCGCCTTTTGCCGCAAGGATACGCAACACGCAAGTGCAGCATACGGGTGCTACGGTCGGTATGCTTTACGCGATCTCTACGACAGGGAGCATTTTTGGAACTTTTTTGGCGGGATTTTACCTTGTTTCTTATTTTTCAAACGTCACTATTTTCATCATCATTGCTTGTTTGCTGATAGTCGCGTCAGCGCTGGTTTTTGTCGAGAGCGGCGCGGGTAAAAAAGCACTGCTGGTGGCTGTACTTATCTTGATGGCCGGCCAATCTCAGGGTTTTGCGCAATCTTTTCTTGGCAGTGATTTTGTGGATGTGAATACTCCCTATAGCCGCGTATGGATCTATGATATCCCTAACGTAAATCCCAGGAATTCAATACGCATGATGCAGATCAATGACGAGACGAGTTCAGCCCAATACCTTTTTAGAGACGAACTCGCGGCGCCGTATTGTCGCTTCTATCGGCTTGCTGCCGGCTTGAAACCCAGTCTTAAAAAAGCGCTCATGATCGGCGGCGGTGCGTATACGTTTCCAATGGATTTCATCCGAAAGAACCCCGAAGCCCGAATGGACGTCGTCGAAATTGATCCCAAACTCAAGGAATTGGCCAAAAAATATTTTCGTCTTAAAGATGACCCAAGACTGCGCATATTTCACGAGGACGCACGGACGTATTTGAATCGCACGGATGAGAAATACGACGTTATTTTCGTGGATACTTTTCGTTCTTTCTCGCCCCCGTTCCAGCTGACGACCCGGGAATGCGTCGGGCGGATGCATGCGGTTTTAAATGAGGATGGGATGGTCATGACGAATATCATTTCCTCAATCTCGGGCGAAAAAGGACAGATCCTGAGAGCCTATCTTAAAACGATCAAACTCTATTTTCCCTACCTGTACGTTTTAAAAGTGCATAATGATAAGCGCGCTGACTTTCCGCAAAATCTCATGGTCATGGCATTTAAAAAGCGCCCAAAACTAAGCATAGGTGATGTTGAGCTGAACAATTACCTTCAGCAGATTTGGATTGAAGACATACCGGAAGATAGGCCGGTGCTGAGGGATGATTTCGCGCCGGTAGACCGTTATGAGATACCTGTCATGAAAGATATGTTAAAATTCCGCAGAAATGAAATGATGTATCGAATTAAAAGGAGGGTGTATGCCGTATGATGCGTCGTTAGATAGCCAGCTTTTTACCAAATCCTATGAGAAGGATGGCCAGAGGATAGTGGTGAGTGTGTATTCCTATAATAATGGCCCAAAAAAGCTCCAGATCTCGAGGGAAAGCGAGGATGCGGACGGCAATCCACGATTTGCGAAACTAGGACGCATGCTGAAAGAAGAACTGGATGGTGTTTTGCCGCTGATCCAGGAAGCAATGGAGAAAATGTAAAATGGAACTCGTTAAAGACGTGGAAAAAGCTAAATCACTGGCGGTTGCTGAGGAGGCGCGCGAGGCTTCGTGGAAAAATCCCAGTTTTGTGGGTAACCTTTTCACCGGAAAGGTCCGCTGGGAGCTTATTTTTCCATTTCCCGGTCAAAGTGGGGAAGACAAGAAGATAGGTGATCTATTCCTAGAAAAACTCAATGCATTTCTGAAAACGAAGGTGGACGCGGACGCCATCGATAGAAATGCTCTCATTCCGGATGAGGTGAT
>JAHFFI010000024.1:0-10695 GCA_023248025.1 Candidatus Omnitrophota bacterium | reverse complement strand
GGAACTAGGCTGTTTCGGAATGAAGATACCGAAAGAATACGGCGGCTTGGGGTTTTCTCAGATCAATTACAATCGTGCCATAGCGCTTGTTGCGAGCCATTGCGGCTCGACCGCGGTTTTACTGTCGGCGCATCAGTCCATCGGCGTTCCGCAGCCTTTAAAATTATTCGGAACTCCGGAGCAGAAGAAAAAATATCTACCACTTTTTTCAAAAGGTGCGGTCTCAGCGTTCGCGCTCACAGAGCCTGAAGTGGGGTCTGATCCCGCCAAGATGGGCACCACCGCCACACCTGTAGAGAACGGCGACTATTATCTTATCAACGGCCAGAAGCTCTGGTGCACCAACGGCACGATAGCCGATATTCTCGTTGTCATGGCCAAAACGCCGCCCAAGATCGTGAACGGCAAGGAAAAAACGCAGATCACGGCTTTTATCGTGGAAAAGAACATGCCGGGTTTTAAGATCGTTCACCGGTGCTCCTTCATGGGTCTTAAAGGCATTCAGAACGGTCTTTTGAGTTTTGAAAATGTGAAAGTCCCCAAGGAAAATATTATCTGGGGTCTCGGGCAGGGGCTCAAGCTGGCACTCATCACCTTGAATACGGGCCGTTTGACAGTTCCTGCCGCGTGCACAGCGATGGCAAAAAAATCGCTGATTATCGCCAGAGACTGGTGCAATAAGCGAGTCCAATGGGGCGCACCGATCGGCAAACATGAGGCCATAGGCACCAAAATCGCCATGATGTCTGCCATGACTTTTGCGATGGATAGCGTTACGTGGTTGTCTTCAGGGTTAGTGGATCGCGGAGGCGCGGATGTGAGACTGGAAGCCGCGATGGCGAAACTTTTTTGCACTGAAGCGGCGTGGCGCATCGCGGACGACACTGTTCAGATAAGAGGCGGACGCGGTTATGAGACAGCCGATTCTTTAAAAGCCCGCGGAGAAGAACCCATCCCGGCCGAACGCTTCTTAAGGGACTGCCGTATTAATCTTATTATCGAAGGGACCAGTGAAATCATGCGTCTTTTCATTGCGCGCGAGGCGATGGATCCGCACTTAAGGCGTATTTTCCCAATCATGGACCCTAAAACCCCTCTGGGACAAAAATTAAAAATGGTGGCCCAGGCGTTCGGATTCTACGTTTTCTGGTTTCCCGGACAATGGCTGTACTTCAGCGGAAATAAATCCTCAAAAGTTTCTTCCGTGCTTAAGAAGCACCTTCATTTTATCGAAACGGCCAGCCACAAACTTGCCCGTGAACTTTTTCTGGCAATGGCTAAGTACCAGCAGGGTTTGGAAAAACGTCAGCAGGTGCTGGCGCGTTTTGTGAACATCGGCACGGATCTTTTCGCGATGTCGGCCGCTTGTTCGCATGCGGCCTATCTTCTCGAAAAAAATCCTTCGGAAAAAAGCCCCGAAGAATTGGCAGACTTGTTTTGCCGCGAGACGAGACTCCGTATCCGTTCTGAATTCCGCTGCCAGCGCGAGAATGATGATAAAATGATCTATCGTGTGGGGCGCAATATGCTTGAGGGGAAATACAAATGGCTAGAAGAAGGAATTATAAAGTAGTCAGTTTGTATGAGTAAAACTGTCTTAATTGTATTAGCTGAGGGTTTTGAGGAGATCGAGGCGGTGACGGTGATCGATGTGCTCAGGCGCGCGGATCTCGAGGTTGTGGCGGCCGGCGTTGGAAAAAAAGAAGTGACCGGCGCGCATGGCATAAGCGTCAAGGCCGATATTTTGATAGAAGCGTATCGCGGTGACCCGGACGCGTTGGTGCTCCCGGGCGGCATGCCCGGCGCCGAGAATCTGCGCGGGTCCGAGGTGTTGGCAAAGATACTTGAGAAAGCAAAAGATGACGGGAAGTGGATCGGCGCCATTTGTGCCGCTCCGGCAGTTGTATTGTCTCCTATGGGAGTGCTCGACGGCAAACGCGCGACGTGTTATCCCGGATATGAGGGCCAACTCAGTTCTAAGGTGCATTTTACGATGGACCGTGTTGTGACGGATGGGTTTGTGGTGACCAGCCGAGGACCTGGCACCGCGATAGAATTTGCATTGGAACTGGTGAGTCGGTTGGTGGGGCCTGAGAAGGCTGCAAAGCTTTCCAGCCAGTTGTTAGTTAAATAAAGGAGCATTTTATTTCAATGGTCACTTGGCCACCGACGGGTCCTGTCAAAGGACGAGGTCTATTTGTCCTCGCCGTCTATTAGCGGCTCCGGGCAAATAGAGCATTCCCTTCGCCACCCGTCGGAAGTGTTAGGCTATATAGTTGCATGAGCACAGCCATTGCAGTAACCGACAGGGCCTGGCTCGGGCGCGCCCTATTTGTCCTCGCCCTTACGGGCTCCGGGCAAATAGGGACCGTGCCCTCGCCACCCGTCGGGTTGCCTTGGTCTTAGATAGAGCACTCATTAGCGAATGGTCTAGGACCCCGGAAGTGGTCCTTGGGGGCGCGTTTGAGATTGGCGAGCCATGGAAACCTACTCTTACACACGAGCCAATCTCAATCGAGCGAAAGATTTCCTCGGAGGGGAAATCCGAGCGTCGACCCAAAGGACTACTTCCGGGGTCCGGGACCCAGCAAGGATGGATCCGAGTCAGGCTCTGTCGGAAGTGTTAGACTATATAGTTGCATGAGTACAGCCATTGAAGTAACCAACTGTCGAGGAAGCGGTGCGAGGGAATCGGGTGCTCTTTGAGGCGAACGCCCACATCCTCTGGCTGAGTTGCCGTAGTCAAGATATGGCGGAGCCGAAAAGAATACCCGATTCCAGGCGCCAAACGGATCGGTGTTCGCTGAGTGTGATTTTGAAATCGATTATTAACAATAGGAGGAAGTATGAAGAAAATAGGGGTGATTGTGTTTGCCGCGTTTATTTTGATTGGAACTTCAGCACCGGTTTTTGCCGCTACTCAAGGGACGCCTGAATATAACAGACTTAAAGAATTGAAAAAGGTCCAGCGCGAGAAAAAAGCGCAGGCCGCCGCTAATCCGGCCACAAAAGAAAAGGGTTTCTGGCAAAAGGAAGCGGAGCGCTCCGGTTTCGCAGGCACGGGTGCTATGCTTGGCAATGCCGTCTCCGGCGTGATGCCGCTTGAAAAGCCGAATTCCTGCAAGGTAGATAAATAATCATTGGGCCAACTCGAGAACATTTTTTCATGGTCCAAATCGCGGAATGAACAATTCCACGAATGTCGCCGTAAATACTATTATGACAAATATGCTTCCTGGGGAGGCTGGGACAAAAGAGCTCCCCAAGAAGCACGATTGGCATATGTTCTGAAGAACCTTAAGAACCGCTGGGCCTGGAAAGGTGAGACAGTACACCATACCATCGAAGAGGTGCTTAAGTCTTTAAGGCGCGGCCAGCCGGTCCCGTTCGAAGTGGCCGCCGAACAGTTGACTCAAACCATGCGACGCGATTGGAAAAATTCCAAGGCGGGTCAATACCGCGAAGAACCCAAGAAAACAACGGGACTTTTTGAGCACGAATACTCGGTCCCTGTGGACGATGCTACCTGGAAAAAAATACACGACACGTCAGTTGAGGCGCTTAAGAATTTTTACGGTTCTTCGCTTTATGCAGAACTCCTCAAGGACGACCCCTTGCGCTGGCTCGTGATTGAAGATCTCGAAGATTTTGATTTTGAGGGCTCTAAAATTTTTGTGAAACTAGATTTCTCACGTGAAAAAGATGGTTTCGTGGAAATCTATGATTGGAAGACCGGAAAGACCAACGGAGACACAACCATACAGATGGGAGCGTATGCGATCTACGCCATGCAGAAATGGTCGAAACCCTTGGGCCGCATCCGGGGTTTTGTTTTCAATCTCACGAAAGCCGGGCCTGTGGCAGAGGAAGAAAAGCTCACTGACAAGTTGATCGAAGAGACAAAAATCTTTATGCGAAAGAGCATTGGCGAAATGCAGGCGCTTCTTTCCGATGTTCCTAAGAACGTGCCTAAGGTACGTGAATTTTTTCCGTTTACTGACAATCCCAAATATTGCGATTCCTGTAATTTCTACAGGATGTGCGAGAAGTTTAGTGCCTGAAGTTCATGCAAAGATAGATTGTGCGGGGCTTCTTTGCCCCGCACCTATTCTCATGACCGAAGAGCGTCTGGCCGCAATGAAGAAGGGCGAAGTGTTGGAAGTGCTTTTTACGGATCTTGGCGCAAAGCCGGATCTCGTGGCTTGGTGCCGGGCGACCGGAAATAGAGTCATCGAATTTAAGGAAGAGAAATGGCGAAGCTTCGGGTACATTCAAAAGGTGTAATGCAGGAAACCGTGCGCGCGATCCGGCGCGCAAAACGTATTCTCGTAGCTTGCCATGTGAACCCTGACGGCGATACTATCGGATGCCAATTAGCACTAGGCCTGTCCTTACTTCAAATGGAAAAAAAAGTCACATTGATCAGTCAGGACGGTGTACCGTCGCGTTTTCAGTTCCTGCCGGGTAGTGAGCTCATCGTTTCCGAATCGGACGAGTCTGTGGATCTTGCCATCGCGGTCGACTGCGGCAGCGAACGTCAGCTAGGCCGTGCCCACGGTATTTTCTTCAAGGCAAAAATGACGGTGCAGATTGATCATCATGATTTCGGCCAGCCTTTTGGAAAGATTCAGCTTTTGGAAGAAGAGGCCGCAGCGGTGGGAGAGATTGTTTATGACCTCATTCATGCGCTCAAAACCGAAATTACACCGGCGATAGCCACCTGTCTTTTGACCTCTATTATTGTCGACACAGGGTCCTTTCGTTTCACGAACATTCGCCCAAAGACATTTGATGTCTGCAGTAAACTTATAAAGACAGGAGTGGACCTCCGGCACCTCATAGAGGAATCTTATTGGCAGAAGAGCCGTTCATCCGCCAAACTATCCGGCTATTGCGCATCGAAGGCACAGTTTTCACGGGATGGTAAGATCTGCTGGAGTATTGCCCAGCAAAAAGATTTTAAACGCTTCAAAGCACATCTGTCTGACGCAGATACCGTGGCCGACGACCTTCGCTCGATAGAGGGTGTTAAGATTGCCGTGGTGTTCCGGGAGACCGAAAGAAAAAGTTTTCGCGTAAGCATCCGCTCAGGCGACGGCATCAATGTTGGTCTTATCGCCAAACGTTTCGGAGGGGGCGGTCATCACAATTCAGCCGGTTGTAGCATCCCCGCCACAGAAAAAGACAAAACCAAATTTCTAAATGCTTTAGCCGAGCTCACCGGCTCGTTATGATCACCGACGTGGTTGTGATCGGCGCAGGACTGGCCGGTCTTTCGACGGCTTATCATCTGGCGGAAAGCGGTATTCGCCGCATGGTTGTTCTTGAACAGGAAAAAAAAATAGGCGGCCACGCATCAGGCAGAAACGCCGGCATGATTCGTCAGCCTGTGGAGGACCCGGTACTGGCCATTCTTGCGCGCCAAGGACGCGATTCGCTTGAGCGCGCTGAGCGCTTGGGCTGGGACATTCGTTTCCGGTCAAACGGCTCACTATTTTTAAGCGCTGGTAACTCACCAAGCGAGATCGACAAGCTAAAAAAAGTCTCCGATCGTGCCGGGATCCAGACCCGTTTCATTCGACCGTCCGAGGTTTCAGCCATCCACCCCGTTTTGAAAGCCTGCTCATTTAAAAAAGCGCTTTATTGCCCGAACGACGCCCTGGTGGATATCGGGCTACTGTTGGGAGGATTTTTGAAAGCGCTTAAAGCGGCGGAAGTGCCTATGCAATTTGGAGTTTCGCTAAAGAGTATCCGAAAAATAGAGGGGAGTTTCAAAATCGAGACTTCGAACAAAACTATCTTGACTAAGAAAATTGTCAATGCGGCCGGCGCATGGGCTGGCCTGGTCGGCCAGATTGCGGGAGCTTCAAAAGTGCCGCTTAAAGCCTATCGAAGGCATCTTTTTTTTACAAAACAGTACGTGTCTGACAACACGGAGCTTTGGCCGTTCGTATGGGACCTGGGACTCGGCTTTTATTTTCGTCCCATGAGCGGAAAATTGCTTTTAAGCCCTTGTGACCATACCCGGGAGCGGGTGACGCCCGCGAATGAGGCGCTTTCACGAGAAGAAAAAATAGACCCCCGGATGCAAAAGATACTGATCCAAAAAGCGCGGCATTTTTCGCCTTATTTTAGTAAACTAGAGGTTAGCGGGGCGCAGTCCGGGCTTCGTACCATGGCTCCTGACGGTCGTTTTATCGTTGGCGAGGACCCAAAGTTAAGAGGCTTTTTCTGGTGTGCGGGGCTGGGAGGACACGGTGTGACGACCTGTTTTTCAGTCGGAAGGCTGACGGGTGATCTTGTGTCAGGACAAAGCACAGATAAAGTGCTTGCAAGAGCATTGTCGCCGGCGAGATTTTCGAGGAAAAATAAATGATTCCCAAAGTAGATTATCATATGCACACGCCGCTTTGCGGCCACGCTATCGGAGAGCCCGACGAATATGTGGCCCAGGCCCGGCGTGTGGGCCTGGATGAGATAGGTTTTTCTGACCACGCACCGCTCGTGGCATACGAAGATCCGCGCTATACGATGAGTTATGATCAATTGCCGCTTTATCACCGGATGATCGAAGCCGTACAAAAAAAACACTCAAACATCCGTATCAGGATCGGCCTCGAAGCAGACTACATCCCGGGAAGGGAAGCCCAGACCCGAAAGATTACGGAAGGCTATCCCTATGATTTTGTAATAGGATCCATCCATTTCATCAATGACTGGGCGTTTGACGATCCCGATCAGAAGATCCGATGGAAAGACAAGGACATCGATACGGTTTATAAGGATTATTACAAGCTTTTAAGGCAGTCAGCGGGGTCTCGTCTTTTTGATGTCATGGGGCATGTGGACTTGGTCAAAAAATTCGGCCATCGAGCGACGCAGGACTTAAGCGGTGAAGTCAGAGAAACCGCGCGTGTTTTTAAAAACGCAGGCGTTGTTGTGGAAGTGAATACATCAGGCTTAAGAAAACCCGTAAAAGAGATATATCCGTCTCTGGATCTTCTTAAAATTTACCAAAATGCGGGTGTGCCAATTACCTTCTCTTCAGATTCGCACGATCCCGCTGACGTAGGACGCGACTACGACAAGGCGGCCAGTCTCGCCAAAGAAGCTGGCTACAAGGAATACGTGACGTTCTCCAAACGAAAAATAGAAAAGGCGCTCCCGTTATGATCAAAGTCCAAGGTATTGATCATGCCGCAATTAGCGTGAAGGACCTCGAGACGTCGCTTAAATTTTATACGGAGGTCTTGGGCCTTAAGATTACCGAACGTGAACACAACAAGCCCGGCATCGAATATTTTCTCGATTGCGGGACGTCGCTCATCGGTCTTATTCAGGGCAGGAAAGAGGAGGGAGAACACTATCTGCAAAACGGCGGCTTTGGCGGTAACCACGTATCTTTCCGCGTGCCGACGGGAGAGTTCGACGCGGCGGTTCGGGAACTTAAAAAACTGGGAGTCACTATCACTTTTCAAAAAAAACGGGAACGCTCCTGGTCGGTTTATTTTCTTGACCCGGACGGCAATAAACTTGAGATTACATCGTGGCCTGAGGAGGACAGATAACAGACGACAGAAGACAGAAAATAAAAAATAGGAGATGGAAAAATGCCGGTGCTAAAAGAAGGATCGAAAGCGCCTGATTTTAAAGCCCAGGCGAGCAATGGGAAGGAAATTTCCCTTAAAGATCTCAAAGGGAAGCGGGTTATTCTTTATTTTTATCCAAAAGATGATACACCGGGATGTACGGTCGAAGCCTGCGCTTTCCGCGATACCATTAAAAAATATGAGCATGAGGATGCCATGGTACTGGGTGTAAGTCCCGATGACCTTAAGAGCCACAATAAATTTATAGATAAATTTAAACTGCCGTTCACCCTTTTGAGCGACCCGGAAAAAGAGATCTGCAAGGCTTATGGGGTATGGGTAAAAAAATCCATGTATGGCCGCGAATACATGGGCGTCGCGCGCAGCACATTTATAGTAGGAAGAGACGGAAAGCTAGAAAAGATCTATGAAAAGGTAAAGCCGGAAGGTCATGCTGAGGAAGTATTGGCTTACTTAAAAGAATAAATGCCTAAAATAACATTTCGAAATTCAAATCTTACCGTAGAGGTTACCAAAGGCACCTCCATTCTCGAGGCTGCCCTCGAACACCGTGTGCCGCTTTACCACACCTGCGGCGGGAACTGTTCCTGTAGCACGTGCCGTATTTTGGTGCTCCGCGGCGCTGAAAACCTGTCACCCGTGGAAGTGGACGAAGCGGAGCTATTGGATTCCTTTGACCTTAAAACGCCGCATCGTCTGGGCTGCCAGTCTTTGATACTGAAAGGAGAAGTGGAAGTGGATATCCCCTCGCGCGACCGCAAGCCGCGTGACAGTAAAATACCGCCGCTTCCCGACGAATGAGGCTCGGCGTCACTTCTTCAGTTATCGCCGCATCACTTGCCGCTCACGCGGCGTTTTTTTATTTTACGGAGAGGGCTTTTATTCCTTCGGAATTAAAAAAAATGCAGGCCGAGCAGACCGCTAAAAAAGAAGCCTCTAAAAAAGCGCCGCTTGATTTTGAATTTGTCGAAGCCCCGCGGCAAAATGCGCCGGCACCTCTTCAGAAAACCCGCAAAGTTTCAAACCGTGATGCGCTGAATCAGGACTTGAGGACGGACAAAACGAACACTGTTGCGGCTCCGGCAGTAAAAACTCAAGGACCGTCGGACCAGCTTGAGCAAAAAAAAGGAAGTCCTGCTGCAATGCCTCAGCCGCAGCAGGAATACAAGCCGCCACTCCAAAAGATAGAGCCTCCCAAAGCGCTCAAACAGGACGAAACGGATGTCATAAAGTCTGAAGAGACAGTTGCGGCCCAGCCCCAGCCTTCTCAAAAACCGCAAACCGCATCCCAGTCTCAAACAGCGACTCAAGTCAGTTCCGGCGGCGATAAGATTACAACCCAGGAAATGTCTCGGAGTAAATCAGTGAGTGCGCAGCTTTTCGGAGCCACATCCTTCGAAGCCACAGGTTCAGGTATGGGTGTTTACATGAAGAACTTGAAAGAAAAGATTTGGCTCGCCTGGTATCCGTATCTGGCTTTCAAATATCCGCAGGATTTTAAAGGAGCGGATGTGATCGTGAGTTTTGTTTTAAATGCAAAAGGTGAGCTTAAAATGATACGCGTCGAAGAATTGAGCGGCAGTCCGATGTTTTCCGCTTTTTGTCTGGAGGCGGTCCAGCGCGCCGCCCCCGGTTTTGGTACCGTCCCGCCTGAGATCCTGGACCTCATAGGCAAAGACCAACTCGAAATTCAATTCGGTTTCCACTATCGCTGACCAATATAACCTCTAATCCAGGTAACCGCCGGGTCCTGTCAAAGGACAAGGTCTATTTGTCCTCGCCGTCTATTAGCGGCTCCGGGCAAATAGACCTCGCCCTTTGCCACCCGTCGGGTTGCCTTGGTCTTAGATAGAGCACACATTAGCTAATGGTTCAGGACCCCGGAAGTGGTCCTTTGGGGCGCGTTTGAGATTGGCGAGCCATGGAAACCTACTTTTACACACGAGCCAATCTCAACCGAGCGAGAGATTTCCTCGGAGGGGAAATCCGAGCGTCGACCTAAAGGACCACTTCCGGGGTCCGGGACCTGGCGGAGAGGCTTATATTTTTTGGTAGATTTCGTAGCCGGAGTTTTTGAATTCTTCGGACTTTTCTTCGAGGCCTTTTTCCAAGGCCGTGTTTTCATCCACCGCGAGTTTGGCGGCGTAATCCCTCACGTCCTGCGTGATTTTCATTGAGCAGAATTGAGGTCCGCACATGGAACAGAAATGAGCCACTTTAGCCGAATCCTGCGGAAGGGTTTCGTCATGGAACGCCCGTGCGGTAACGGGGTCTAGCGACAGATTGAACTGATCCTGCCATCTGAAATCAAAACGCGCCTTGGAGAGTGCGTTGTCTCTTCCTTGAGCGCCCGGGTGGCCTTTTGCAAGGTCCGCGGCATGGGCGGCTATCTTATAGGCGATAACACCGTCTTTAACGTCTTTTTTATTGGGCAAACCCAAATGTTCTTTGGGAGTGACATAACAAAGCATCGCGCAACCGTACCAGCCAATCATTGCGGCACCGATGGCGGACGTGATGTGGTCGTATCCCGGCGCAATGTCCGTCGTGAGCGGTCCCAGTGTGTAAAAAGGCGCTTCGTGACATTCTTTTAATTGTTTCTGCATGTTGATCTCAATGAGCTGCATCGGTACATGCCCCGGACCCTCGATCATGACCTGAACATCATGTTTCCACGCCTTCTTTGTAAGCTCTCCCAAAGTCTCAAGCTCTCCGAACTGAGCCGCGTCATTGGCATCCGCGATGGAACCCGGCCGCAGTCCGTCACCCAAAGAGAAAGACACATCGTATTTTTTCATGATCTCGCAAATCTCTTCAAAATGAGTGTAGGTGAAATTTTCTTTATGATGAGCCAGACACCATTTAGCGTGGATGGAGCCGCCGCGGGAGACGATGCCCGTAGTGCGTTTGGCCGTGAGCGGCACGTAACGCAAGAGCACACCCGCGTGTATCGTAAAGTAGCTGACGCCCTGCTCGGCCTGTTCGATCAACGTATCGCGATAAATTTCCCAAGTAAGATCCTCAGCCCTGCCATTCACTTTTTCAAGCGCCTGATAAATAGGAACTGTTCCGATGGGCACGGGAG
>JAHFFI010000023.1 GCA_023248025.1 Candidatus Omnitrophota bacterium | reverse complement strand
TAAAGTCTTGAATGAGCGCTTGATTAAACAAGCATTACCCGGCGGGTGGCGAAGGGGAAGGTCTATTTGCCCGGAGCCGCTAATAGACGGCGAGGACAAATAGGCCTTTCCCTTCGACAGGCCCTGCCGGTTACTTGGATGAGTACCCGATTCCAGGCGCCAAACGGATGGTGGATGCGGTGGAGAGTTTTTGAAGGCGATTGTTAACAATAGGAGATTATTTGCTTATGGCCGACAATAGGACGCTTGGTATTTTTTCTATGGGTTTGTGCGGTGTGCTTCTCCTGGCCTCCGTATATCTTTACAACTCCAATCAGGGCGAGAAGCGCGCTCGGCTTCAAAAGGAAATGGAAGTGTCCAATATGACGGCGGATCTTGCCCAAAAGGAAGCTTCCATCAATGATCTGGCCAAACAAAAAGAAGATTTGAAAAATGAGCTTTCAACTAAAATTTCTTCATTGGAAAAAAGTGCTTCCGACAGCCAGCTGCAGGTTCAGTCTCTCACTCAGAACGTTTCCACACTTTCTCATGATAATGAAATCCTAAAAAAAGATGCCGAAGATAAACCAAGAAAGATTTCTTCGCTTATGCGAAGTCTTGAAGACGCGCGAAATGAGAAAAAAGATCTTTTGGCCAAGGTATCGAGTCTCCAAACACAGCATCAATATGCCGAGGCAGCGGATGAGCCTATCGAAGTCCCGAATGTTGAGACTGAAATACCCGAAGATTTCGCTTCTTTAGACCTGGGCGTTCTCGTTGAGAAAAAATCACGGGGCGTGCCGAGCCGTGTCCAGCACACTGACCCAATGTTTGGATTTATAGTTTTCAATGCCGGCTCAGATGATGACATAAAAGTGGGCACACTCGTAAATATTATTCGCGGCAGGCAGCTTGTTGCAAAAGCTATTGTACGTCAGGTTCAGCTCCAAACCTCCGGAGCGATGCTGCTTCCCGAATGGAAAGAGACAGTTATTAAACGCGGTGATTTGATCAGCCAGTATGTATTGCAGGAAAAAAAGATTTTAACCAATTTTCATCCCAATACGCCAGGTCAATAAACGGAAAGTATAAATTGCAAGTGGCAGCCGAATTCGATATAATCTCTCTGGTGGTTTAGAGTTACATCAAAAAAAAATCGGGCCCATTGAATAATAGACCAATCCAAGTTGTTGTACTTTTTTTTGTCATTCTTCTGGGTGTTATTGTCTTTTTTTCCTACGAAATGGTGCAAAAAGAGCGCCAATCCACCCTCCGCAAAGAAGGAGAATTGGCCGCAAAAGTCTCCGAACTCTCCCAGTCTCGTTCTCAAATCACGATTCTAACGCAGGAAAAATCAGAGTTGATGGATAAGATCACATCACTTGAGTCCTCAATCACCCAGCATGAAGAAAATATAAAATCGTTGTCGGAGCAAGTCGAACGACTGAATCAAGCAAAAGAATCCCTTCAAAGTGAGCTTTTAGGTAAAAATAGCCAAACGTCGCAATTGACGCGTAAAATCCTGATGCTAGAAAGCGGCAAGGAAGAATTCATGCAGACGATTCATCAGTTGGAGGAGCAAAAAAAGGAATTGGAGAACCAGGTCCGAGGGTCGAGCAGCACAACCGGCGACGCTCAACTACCCGGCGGTGCGGCTACTCTTAACTCGGTGGATCTGGGGCAGATCATTGTGCGTACGGATTTGGGGCTCAGGGCTCAGGTCGAGCAGGTGAATACGGCTTATAATTTTGTGGTTCTAAATGTGGGGCTTAAGAATGGCATGAAAAAAGGCGACATTGTGAATATTGTCCGGGATGATGTGCTCATCGCCAAGGCTGTCATTCAGCAGGTCCGCGAAGATTCTTCCGCAGCGATTCTGCTGCCTGAGTGGGTTAAAAAACCCATCGAGAAAGGTGATTTAGTAACGCGTTTCTCATAAGTTCCATTTTGTAACGTTGTCATGATCCCATGATCCCATGATTCCCAAGGAACTGCTTAAAAAAATTCGTTTTATAGAGATCACGACGCTTCGGCTCGTGAATACTGTGTTTGCCGGCGAATATCACAGTGTTTTTAAAGGCCGCGGGATGGAATTCGACGAAGTGCGCGAATACGATCCTCAGGATGATATTCGCGACATCGACTGGAATGTAACGGCCCGAATGGGTCACCCGTACACCAAAAAATTCGTCGAAGAACGCGAGCTCACGGTGATGTTTCTGGTGGACGCGAGCTCTTCCGGTCAGTATGGCACGCGCGGAAAAACAAAATCCGAACAGATCGCCGAAATTTGCGCGCTTTTAGCTTTTTCGGCTGTAAAAAACCACGACCGTATCGGGCTTCTTATTTTCAGCGATCATGTGGAAAAAATAATCCCTCCAAAAAAAGGAAGATTGCACGTTTTGCGTGTCATACGCGAGATTCTTTCATTCGAGCCGAAGCACCCGGGTACGGATATGAATGTCGCGCTGAAGGCGCTGAATGACACCGTGACGAAACGTTCAACGGTGTTCTTATTTTCCGATTTTTTGACCAGTAATTACGAACGCCTCCTCAAAGTTTCTCACAAAAAACACGATCTCGTCGCCGTGGTCGTGGAAGATTCCAGTGAAAAGCGTTTTCCCAATATTCCCGGGCCGGTCGAGCTCGAGGATGCGGAAACCGGCGAGCATTTTATCCTAAGACCGACACGCGGTTTCAAAAAACATTTTGCGGAAGAATGGGAAAAGCGCCGCCAAACGCGCTCCGAGACATTTTCTTCCATAGGGCTTGACCACATTGATATTGAGACGGGAAAACCTTACATCGATGAGCTTATCCGATTTTTTAAGAGTAGAGAACACCGCTTCCGCTAAACGGACGGTTGTGTTTTTATTGGGATTGTGCTGGGTTGCTGCCACGTGTTTTGCAGCGGCTTTGCCCAAAGTAAAAGCCTCAGCCGCGCCGACGCAGATCACCCTGGGCGCGGAATTCAAGCTGGCCATTGAAGCCGAGTGTCCGGAAGGATTTTCAGCAACTCCCATCTCCCGAGATATTCCGATAGCCCCGTTTGAAATTAAAAATATTGAGCGTAGCACCCGAACCCGGAATGAAAACACCGTCGAGAGATCCGTTTTAACGCTCACCGTATTTGAAATGGGTGATCTTTTGGTCCCTGCGGTGATGGTCGAGTTTCGTGACACGGCCGGGCGCGTCTATCAGCGCTATACGGACCCCGTTCCCATTAAAGTTGTGGGGGTTAAAAAACGTCCGCAAGATAAAGACGACGTCCGTGCCATCAAGCCGCCCGTTTCGTACGGAATGCTTTTTGTGTGGACCGCCGCCGTCGCCCTCGTCGTATTTTTATTGCTGTTGGGGCTGGCCGTAAAGGTTATTTTGAGAAAAAGAAAGCATTGGATCGATCCGGAATCTTTGAAACCCGCACATGAGAGGGCGGCGCTTGAATGGGGGCGCCTGCAAGCCAAGCCGCTGCTCGGGGAAGGAAAGGTGAAGGAATTCTACACGGAGCTTTCGCTTATCTTAAAAAGATACTTGGACCGGCGTTTTGATGCCCAGACGTTTGAGCTCACGACGCAGGAAGTCCTGATACTGGCCAAACAATTGGAGCTGTCATCGGAAGTCGTGCAGAAGATAAGGCATGTGCTTGAAAATTCGGATCTCGTCAAGTTCGCGAAGCAGATCCCGGACCGCTCGTTGGCAGATAGCTTGGCCCGGGAGATACTCGAGATAGCCGAAAAAACGAAGCCGGAGCCGGAATGAGATTCGCCAACCCCTCTTATTTTTTATGGCTTATTCCGGCGTGCCTGATCTTTTTTCTTTATCTTTTGGGCTGGCTGGGCAAAGATCCGTCTCTTAAATTTTCATCGGTTGAGATCGTGAAAAAAGCGCGCGCCAAACGAGTGGTTTTCGGACGCCTTCTGCGGGGTTTCATTCGTCTGGTGGTCGTTATTTTTATTATCCTAGCGCTTGCGCGTCCCCAGACCGGAACTGGGGAAGAAAAAACTACAAAAAATGTCATCGATATCATGCTTGTACTCGATATTTCAGGCAGTATGGCGACGCTGGATTTCCATCCGGACAATCGCCTGGCTGTGGCGAAGCAGGAAGCGAAAAAATTTGTCGAGGGACGCAATGACGACCGCATCGGGCTTGTGGTTTTCGCCGGGCAGAGCTTTACGCAATGTCCGCTGACTGTCGATAGGAAAGCGGTGCTCACTTTGATAGACAAGGTTCAGATGGGCGTGGTGGATGACGGCACCGCCATCGGTCTTGGCCTCGCCAACGGGGTGAATCGCCTGAAGGACAGCGAAGCCAAAAGTAAGGTTGTTATTCTTCTGACAGACGGTATTAACAATGCCGGCGAAATCGATCCTTTAACGGCCGCGGGACTTGCGAAACAATTGAAGGTCCGTGTTTACACCATAGGCGTCGGTCGGGAGGGAACTTCGCTCTTGCCGGTGCAGGATCCGCAGTTTGGGACAAGACTGCTCCGTGTTGAGACGCAGATCGATGAGAAGACGCTCAAAGAAATCGCGCGTCAGACCGGCGGGCTTTATTTCCGTGCGCAGGATCAGCGCGGCCTGCGCGAGATATTCAACCGCATCGACCAGCTTGAGCGCACTCAGATCACGGTCGAGCAATTCACCCATTATGAAGAACAGTATTTTTGGTTTTTGTGGCCGGCATTTTTCATTTTTTTATTTGAAATCATCTGGAATAATTTGATATCGGTGAAATGGCCATGATGGAATGGGGTGTTCCGCTTAATTTTATTTGGTTCTGGACTGCGCCGGCGGCACTGGTCGTCTTTGCGCTTTCCTCGTGGAGAAAAAAAAGAGCAATGGCGCGCTTCGGAGATCCGGCGCTCGTGGAAAAACTAATCTTGAGTTTTGATGTTCGCAAACACGTCCTAAAAAGAGCGCTGATGCTGTTTTCGCTTCTTTTTATTGTCCTGGCACTTTGCCAACCGCACTTCCGCACAAAAGAGATCACTGTTGAACGCAAAGGTGTCGATGTCATGATCGCGGTTGACGCATCGCATAGCATGCTCGCTAAAGATATCGCTCCGACGCGTCTTGATAAAGCAAAACTTGAGTTGAGCACACTTATCGAAAAATTAAAACAAGACCGCATCGGTATCGTGGCATTCGCGGGTGAGGCCTACATTCAGTGCCCGCTCACACTCGATAAGAACGCTGTAAAATTATTTCTCTCGACACTCAACCCCAACCTTATTCCGACGCCGGGGACGGCTCTGGGTGCCGCCCTCCGCGTGTCGCTGGCGGCATTCACCGAAAAGGACAAAGACGATAAAGTGATCATTCTTCTGACGGACGGGGAAGATCATGAGTCCGATCCGAAACGCGCCGCGAAACTGGCCAAAGAGGTGAATGCTCATATTTTTACTATTGGAATCGGCACGCCGGACGGCAGCACGTTACCCGGCAACTCGTCTCAAGAAGGAGCCAAGCGCGACCGGCAGGGACGGGTGGTCTTGTCAAAATTGGATGAGAAGCTTCTAAAAGAGCTGGCCGCTATGACGGATGGCCGTTATTACCGTGCGTCGCGGGGAGAGCTTGAAATTGAAAGTATTTCGATGGCCATCCGTAGTATGGGTCAAAAAGGTTTCCGGAAAGACAAGATTATCCAATATGATGAAAATTATCAGATGCTGCTTTTGCCGGCGCTTATCCTTCTGCTTTTGGAATGGGCACTGTCGGAGAGAAAAAACCGTTTTGCGTGGTTCACCAAGCGATCGGCAGGTATCTGGCTTTTGTTTTTTGTGCCGTTTCTTGTGGGATTTAATTTTATTTCTCAGGTAAAAAATGAGGAAGGCAACCGTTATTATAAAAAAGGACAGCTTGGCAAGGCAAAATCGGCCTATCAATCGGCTCTTCGCGGTGAGCCTTCTTCGCCCGTCATTGCTTTTAATTTAGGGAATGCTTATTATAAGGAAGGTTCTTTCAAAGAGGCTGTTAGAGATTACGCTCGGGCTGCCCAAGCCGAGAGAGATCGAGTGCTTCAGCCGCAGGCGTTCTACAATCTGGGGAACGGTTATTATAAAGAAAACGATCTGAATAAGGCAGCCCAATATTATAAAGAAGCGCTAAGACTCAACTCACACGACGAGGATGCGAAATATAATTTAGAACTAGTCTTAAAAAAACAGCAGCAGGACAAAAAAGACAAAGAGAAAAATAAAGACAAGGACAAGAACCAGGACAAAAAAGGCGGACAAGGCTCAGACGGTCAGCAAGGCGGGAGCGCTTCCAAAGACGATGGGCAAAAAGACGGTCAGCAAAAAGATAAGGGTCAGGAAGAACAGAAGGACAAGGGCCAGGGCGAAAGCAAGGGTGAGGGCCAGGAAGAGCAGAAGGACAAAGGCCAGGACCAGGGTCAGGACGAAAGTCAGGGTGAAGGCAAAGAAGAGCAAAAGGACCAGGGACAGGGGCAAGGTGAAGGCGAGCAAGAAAAGGACAAAAAAGAAGAGCCGGAAAAAACTCCCGAACAAGCGCGCGCCGAGCAACTTTTAAACGCATTGGAAGGGCAGGAGAAGCAGGTGATGCGGGAGCAGGGAACGCGTCAGGCCAAAGCCGCCCAGAGCAAACGTTATGTGGACAAGGACTGGTAATGTTGTGAACAAAAAAATTATTTATTTTTTTCCGTTTTTCATCCTGTTATTTATCACACCCGCGGCATTCGCCGATGTTTCCATTGAAACATCCGTTTCCAATGCCCATGTACAAGTGGGTGAGGAATTAACGCTCGATATTGTTATTTCAAACGCAAACGGCGCTATTCAGAAGCCGGTGTTCCCGCCATTGGACGGTTTTACGGCGTATTCACAGGGCCACGCACAGGAAATTTCCATCATCAATGGTCGGAGCACTTCCCGAAGCGTCTTTACCTACGTGCTGATCCCGAATTCTGCCGGAAGAAAAGCCATTGGCCCGTTTGAAATCCCCATCGGAGGAAAAATATTTAAAGCACCGGCCATCGATATCGACGTTCTGCCTGCGACGACGCCGTTGTCGGGCGGAGGCGGGAGTTCCGTGACGTCGGGGCCGGTCTCGTCTCCGCCGACACGCGCTCTGCCGAGCGGAAATGTTTCCAATCAGGATATTTTCGTGAAGGTGTGGCTTGATAAAGATGAAGTGTACGTGAATGAGCCGGCCACCATGACTTTTACACTTTATACGAGACTTTCGGCCACTTACAAAGGTTTCGATAAGGAACCGGTGACCACCGGTTTTTGGATAGAAGATTTTCCGCCTGAGAAAACTATCAGTAAAACTGAGCAGATACTCGATGGTTCGCGCTACGTCGTAGCGGACGTGAGAAAAATAGTACTTTTCCCGACGGAGTCGGGCGCATTTACCATTGACCCGGGTGTTCTGTCCGCGACCGTGGAAGTGAGAAATCAGGATTTCGACAGCTTTTTTTCTTACAATATTTTTGGACGCCGTAGCCTCCCCCCGCTCGGATTTACCACGCAGGTGGTGGCAAAAACTATTCCTACTATCCCTGTCTCTATCGTGGTGAAACAATTGCCGGCCGAAGGTAAACCCGCGGATTTTAACGGCGCGGTTGGGAATTACCGCATTGAAAGCTCGATAGACAAAGGCGAAGTTGAACAGGGGGAGCCTGTCACTTACCGTGTCAAGATCACAGGGGTCGGGAATATCAACACCCTGACGCCGCCCGCGTTCCCGAAGCTTGACGACTTTAAGATCTACGATTCGTCCAGTTCAACACAGCTCTCTAAAGAACGCCTGATGGTGGAGGGTGAAAAAGTCACGGAGACTGTGCTTGTGCCGAAAAAATCCGGGACATTCACCATCCCGCCGCTCTTATTTTCATATTTTGATGTAAAAACTGGCAGCTACCACTCACTTAAAACTTTTTCACATTCGCTTAAGGTGGATCCAAGCGCCGAACCGGTCGCGGCCGACGAGTCCGTTTCTTCTGGCGTGCAGCCGGCGTCCAAAGAGGATGTGTCTTTCCTGGCGCGCGACATCCGCTTCTTAAAGAAAATAGATTCAAGCGAGGTTGCCGTTGAAAAAGCGCTTTATCAGATGCCGTTCTATTGGTTTCTCAATTTAGCACTTTTATTATTGTGGCTGGGGCTCGGGATTTTATCTTCGCGCGCGCAGAGCGGCCAAGGTTTAAGAGCATTCGCGTTTCGCCGGGCACATCGTGTGGCACGTGCGAAACTTCGCGCCACTAAACACAAATTAAAAAAAGAAAAACCGGAAGAATTTTATACGGAACTTTCAAAAGCGATACACGAATATTTTTCCGGAAAATTCGAGATTCCAATTTATATGGTCAGCATTGCCTCCATCGAAGAGAAGACCTCGGGTCTCGAGGCAGATCCGGTGCTTTTAAACGAAACCAAAGAGCTTTTTAGGACGCTCGATCAGGTGCGTTTCGCCAAAACAGGCGAAGAGCTGGATAAAATGAAGGAAATTTATGACCGCGCGGATCGCGTCATCACCAATTTTGAGAGGCTTAAGATAAAATGAAAAAATATCTAGCAGTGGTGATACTTTTATGGGCAGTGTCGGCGCATGCAGCTAGCTCACAGGGTTTCAGTGAGGGCGTGGCGAAGTATGAGGCAGGTCAATACCGTGAAGCCGCCGCACTTTTTGAGCACCTGCTTCAGGGGGGTGGACGCACTGCTGCGGTCTATTACAATCTGGGAAATGCGTATTTCCGTCTGGGCGAAAAAGGCAAAGCCCTTCTTTCCTATGATCGCGCGCTTAAGCTGACCCCGCGTGATGAAGATATTCGCTGGAACATCGAGATTTTGAAAAGCGCTTTGACGGATCGCATTGAAGACGAGACTGGCAGCATTTTAGGAATGTGGGTAAAAAAACTCCTCGAACGCTTCACGGAGGATGAAGCGGCGAAGGTTTTTTCGGGGTTATTACTTGCTTTGTTTCTTTTGTCGTTTTTTTCTTTAATTTTGCCGCGTGCCCGGGGATTTTTTACGGCGTTTCAGACACTCTTAGCCATATTTTTTATTGCGGCGGCTGTTCTCTTTGTTCTTAAATGGAACGAGGCAAAGAACTCACGGGTTATCGTGCTTGAAAAAGAGACTTATGCCCGTTTCGGGCCCAATCTCAAGGAAACCAAGGCATTTTTGCTGCATGAAGGTGCCGAAGGGCGCGTGGTGGATGAAACAAACGGCTGGACGTATATCGTTCTGCCAAATAAGAATTCGGGATGGATACCGAAAGAAGTTTGTGAAAAAATCTAAACGTGTCTTGGTCGTCGTAGGGCACGGCAGTAAGCTTAAAGGTTTTCAGCACGCGATGGAACAGGTGGCGCGTGATATTCGAAAAAAAGCGGTTTTTGAAAAAGTGTTATGCGCGTATCTTGAGATCACGCCGCCTTCGATAGAAGAGGCCGTGAAACAAGCGGTGGAGTTTGGCGCCGCCGAGGTCAGGATCTTGCCGTATTTTTTACTAAAGGGTCGGCATACACAGCAGCATATTCCCGCAATCGCGGCCGCAGTGAAAATGCGTTATAAAAAAGTGAGGATAGTGCTTTGTCCGTATCTCGGATACCATCCCAAGATCGCACTAGCGGCGCTCGAAAGAACCGGCGAGGTCCGGTGAAGCGTTCAGTGATCCCGTGCGGTGTGGCGATCATCCGCCGCGGCCGTGAATTTCTTATTTCGCAGAGAAAAGACGATGACACGTTCGGTTCTTTCTGGGAATTCCCGGGCGGTAAGCGCAATCCCGGTGAGACCTTCGAGCAATGTGTCGTGCGTGAGACGCGCGAAGAGCTCGGCGTCGAGATCAAGGTCGTTGAAAAATTTGACGAGATGCGGAAAAAATACCACGACCGCGTGATCTGGCTTAATTTTTATTTATGTTCCTTTCTTTCGGGCAACCCGCAGCCTATTGAATGCCAAAAAGTGCTGTGGACGGACCTCGAATCTCTAAAAGATTTTAAATTCCCGCCCGCCAACGACGTCATTATTGAGAAATTAAGAAAGCGCTTCCTTTGACGACCGCCTCCAAAGGGCTACTGATTGTTTACACGGGTGACGGTAAAGGCAAGACTTCTGCCGCACTCGGCAATGTTTTTCGTGCCCTGGGCCATGGCTGGCGCGTGCTCGTGATCCAATTTTTCAAGGGTGATTGGCCCATCGTATTTGGCGAGCTTGAGAGCGCCAAAGCGCACCCAAAGCTCGAGATCCTGCAGCTCGGCAAAGGTTTTGTGCAGGCCATGGGAGACAAGAAGCCTTTTACCGAGCATAAAAATGCCGCCCGGGACGCTGTGGAAATCGCCAAACAGAAAATTTACTCAGGCGATTATGATCTTGTGGTTTTGGACGAGGTGATCTATGCCATTGATTACCTCGATATCCGGCTCGTTGAATTAAAAGACGTGCTCGAGATCATCGAAAAGAAACCAGCTCATGTTCACCTCATCCTAACAGGCCGGAACGCGCAAAAAGAGATCATTGAACGCGCAGACCTCGTGACGGAAATGAAAGAGATCAAGCACCCGTTTCAAAAGGGAATTCAGGCGCAAAAAGGAATTGATTATTAAAAACGCTAAAATTTCGGTAATAACGTTACCAAGGATACTATGAAACCGTATATCCTGGCGCTGGACCTGGGGACCACCGGCAACCGCGCGATCATCTTTGATAAGTCACAAAGAAGTGTTGCCGAAGCCTATGAGGAATTCCCGCAGATTTATCCCAAGCCGGGCTGGGTCGAGCACGACGCCGAAAAGATATGGCAAAGCGTCCTGGCCGTCACAAAACGTGTTTTGAAAAAAGTCCCGGTTTCGCGTATCGCGGCCTTGGGTGTCACGAATCAGCGTGAAACGATAGTTCTGTGGGACAAAAAAACCGGGAAAGCCATTCACAACGCCATCGTTTGGCAGGACAGGCGCACTGCTGGATTTTGCGCAGCACTCAAACGCCGCGGTCTTGAGAATACGGTACGCCGCAAAACCGGTCTTGTGCTTGATCCTTATTTCAGTGGCTCGAAACTCAACTGGCTTTTGTCGCATGTCAAGGGAGCCAAAACGCTTCTCAAAGCCAACCGTCTGCTCGCCGGAACCATCGAC
The DNA here is from genome assembly GCA_023248025.1 of Candidatus Omnitrophota bacterium. GTDB lineage: Bacteria > Omnitrophota > Gorgyraeia > 2-02-FULL-51-18 > 2-02-FULL-51-18 > JAHFFI01. Next base: position 4,819 of record JAHFFI010000023.1, on the reverse strand, counting down.
AGCTGGATTATCTGGAAACTCTCAAATGGTTCACTGCATGTGACCGACACATCCAACGCATCACGCACGCTCCTTTTTGACATTCGTGCGAAAAAATGGGACTTAAATCTTTGCCGTCTATTCGGTGTGCCCGCGAAAATTCTCGCGCATGTCGTGCCGTCGAGCGGCATCGCGGGCTACACGGACGAAAACATTCTAGGACGGGCCATCCCAATCGCGGGAATAGCAGGCGACCAGCAGGCGGCTGCATTTGCTCAAGGTTGTTTTAAACAGGGTGTCGTAAAAAATACTTACGGAACAGGACTTTTTGCCGTGGAAGGCACCGGAAAACAGATCCGCACTTCCAAAAATCTACTCACCACCGTTGCCTGGTCGCTCGGGAGCATTAAAAATACGGAATACGCGATGGAGGGCAGTGTGTTCATCGGAGGCGCTGCTATTCAATGGCTGCGTGACGGTCTGGGTGTCATTCGGCATTCAAAAGATTCTGAAAAAATTGCGAGTGCCGTGGGTTCGACGGGGGACGTGTTCTTTGTCCCGGCTTTATCGGGACTCGGCGCGCCGTACTGGGACGCCCATGCGCGTGGGATGATCATTGGCATCACGCGCGGCACAACAAGCGCGCATATTGTTCGCGCGGCACTGGAGGCCATAGCTTTTCAGACGCGGGATATTTTAGAGGTGATGCAAAAAGATACCCGACAAAAATTGAAACGCCTTAAGGTGGACGGTGGCGCCGCATCGAACGATTTTCTCATGCAATTCCAGGCCGATATTTTGGGTATCCCCGTCGAGCGGCCGAAGATGCTCGAGACCACAGCCCTCGGTGCCGCGGGGCTGGCCGGCATCGCCGTGGGGATATGGAAGGGTCGGGAGGATTTTACGAGACAAAAAAACATGGATAGGGTATTTTACCCAAAGGCCGACCGGGACCGGATGAACCGCCTCTATGAGCGATGGAAAGAAGCGGTTGCCCGTTCGCGTCATTGGGCACAATAAAATATTATCGATAAGGAGAATATGAAGACCCCCGCTCCCACGGACAAAAGAAAACGCGTCGATTGGGACGAGTATTTCATGAATATCGCGAAAGTCATTTCCAGCCGCTCCACCTGCGATCGTAAATTTGTGGGCGCGGTTATTGTTCGCGACAAGACCATTCTTTCGACGGGATACAACGGCTCTATCCGCAAGCTCGAGCATTGCGATGAAGTGGGCCACATGATGGAAAATGACCATTGTGTGGCAACCATTCACGCCGAGGCCAACGCGATTCTGCAGGCGGCCAAAAACGGTGTTTCCATCGACGGCGGGACCATGTACACGACGGCGAGCCCCTGCTGGCCGTGTTTCAAGCTCGTTGCCAATGCGGGCCTAAAGCGTATTTGTTTCGGAGAGTTCTATCGCGATGAACGTATATTCGAAATTGCAAAGAAAATCGGTATCGAGCTTGTGAAACTCGAGCCCTCGAGCCTTGATGTCTAAGTTCGACGATTCTCCGCTTTATCTTAAGCAGTTCGAAATCGGTCCGATGGAAAATTTTGTATATTTCGTGGGCGATAAAAATTCAAAAGAGGTTCTGGTCGTCGACCCGGCCTGGCAGGTGGATACCATTTTGAATACGGCCAAAAAAGAGGGATTAAAAATAAAAGGCGCTCTCGTCAGCCATTATCATTTTGATCATACGAACGGCATTGAGGAACTTCTGAAAAGCGTGGATTGCCCCGTCTACGTGAACAAAGCCGACATTCCCTTCCTGGACTTAAGCCACGAAAATATCAAAGGCAGCGCAAGCGGCGATAAAATAAAAGTAGGCGCTCTGGAAATCGAGCTCGTGCACACACCCGGCCACACGAAAGGCTCGCAGTGCTTTCATGTCGGGGATTATCTTATCTCGGGGGATACGCTTTTCATAGGCGCCTGCGGGCGGACGGACCTCCCGGGCGGAGACGCCAAAGAAATGTATTATTCACTCACGCAAAAATTAGCAAAGTTCAGCGATAACACCATCCTTTGCCCCGGTCATAATTATAGCGCCAAGCCCCAGACGACGATGGGTGAGGAGAAGCGCACGAATCCATATCTTTTATGTGATTCGCTGGAAAATTTTCTTCGTTTTAGAACAGGCGTCTGCTAAACTGACTACCTCATGCCGCAAAACTTACAAGAAACCTTTAAACCCGTGAATAAATCCGTCAATGTGGATGCTCTCTCAAAAATCTCGCTGGAGATTCGCCGCGACATCATTAAGATGCTGGGGATCGCGGGCTCGGGTCATCCCGGAGGGTCGCTCTCCTGCGCCGAAATTTTGACCGTATTGTATTTTCACGCCATGCGTCATGATCCCAAACAACCCAAATGGCCCGACCGTGATCGCCTGATATTTTCCAAGGGTCACGGTTGTCCCGCGCTTTATAGCGCTATGGCCATCGCCGGCTATTTCGACCGTAAAGGGCTGCTGACGCTGCGTCAGCTGGGCAGCCCGTTTCAGGGGCATCCCGATATGCGCCGTCTTCCCGGGATTGAGGCATCTACCGGTTCGTTAGGGCAGGGTCTTTCGATAGGGGCCGGCTGCGCCTTGGCCGCGCGTTTTGATAAAAAAGATTTTTTCACCTACGTCATTATGAGCGACGGAGAATTGAACGAAGGGCAGACTTGGGAGGCTGCGGCCTTCGCGTCGTTCCGCAAACTTTCAAACCTCGTCATGATACTCGATTACAATAAATATCAGCTTTCGGGAGCCACCAAAGATATTCTCGATATGGAACCGGTTGTCGATAAATGGAAAGCCTTCGGCTGGCGCGTGAAGGAAGCGGACGGTCATTCTATAAAAGAAGTCGCCGATGCAGTCGCCTGGGCCAAAGAGTCAAAAAAGGAGCCCAGCATTATCATCGCGCACACCGTGAAAGGCAAGGGCGTATCTTTCATGGAAAATAACAATCATTTTCACGGCGTGGCGCCCACCAAAGACGAGACAGCCAGGGCGCTCAAGGAACTGGGCGAGAAAGATACGGAGATTCAGCGTATTTTAGGAATGATTCCATAATGGAAAAAAAATTAGGTCAGGCCACCCGCGATGCTTACGGCAAGGCGCTGGTAGAACTCGGCAAAGAAAATCCCCATGTGATCGTGATGGATGCGGATCTTTCCAAATCCACGAAGACAGAATTTTTTGGCAGGGAATTCCCGGAGCGTTTCATCGACATCGGCATACAGGAAGCCAATCTTGTAGGCATCGCTTCCGGCCTTGCGTCCTGCGGGAAGATCCCATTTATTAGTTCGTTCGCGTGCTTCCTCATGTGCAAAGGTTATGAACAGTTGCGCGTCGGCGTGGCATTTCCCAATCTTAATGTTAAGGTCGTGACATCGCACAGTGGTATCTCGGTAGGAGAAGACGGGGCGTCGCAACAGTCTGTGGAGGACTTAGCACTCGCGGCGACTCTGCCCAATTTTGTGGTGATCTCGCCGTCCGATGAATTTGCGACGCGGGCTCTCGTGAAACAAGCGGCCTCGCATGTCGGACCGGTTTATATACGCACGGGACGTCCCAAAGCGCCGGTGGTTTACGGGCCAAAGCAGGAATTTAAAATAGGAAAAGGCATACAGCTAAGAAGCGGCAAAGACATCACCTTGGTGGCGACGGGTCTTTTGGTCTTTGAGGCGCTAGACGCCGCCGATATTTTGAAATCCAAGGGTATCGATGCGTCCGTGATTGACATTCATACCATCAAGCCCATTGATACTGAGCTTCTTATTGCCGAAGCCAGAAAAACCAGATGCTTCGTGGTTGCCGAAGAGCACCTCGTCTGGGGTGGGTTGGGAAGTGCCGTCGCCCAAACGCTGGCACAGAGCTGTCCTTCGACCATTGAATTCGTCGGCATGAATGACAGCTATGCCGAATCCGGAAGCCCTGATAGTTTGCTCGAGAAATACGGTTTTACCTCCAAGAATCTCGTCCTAGCTGCCCAAAAAGCGCTCTCCCACAAATCCAAGTAACTGGTGTATAATCAGCTTTAAATATTTTGACGGCAGTGTCAGCCACCGACAGGGCCTGGCTCGGGCGCGCCCTATTTGTCCTCGCCCTTACGGGCTCCGGGCAAATAGGGACCGCACCACTCGCCACCCGTCGGGTTGTCTGGGTCTTGAATGAGTGCTTGATTAAACAAGCATTATCCGGCGGGTGGCGAAGGGGAAGGTCTATTTGCCCGGAGCCGCTAATAGACGGCGAGGACAAATAGGCCTTCCCCTTCGACAGGCCCTGCCGGTTACGTTTGTTTAGTGGAGCCCAAGGACCACTTCCGGGGTCCGGGACCTGGCAAGGGCGCGTCCGAGTCAGGCTCTGTCGGGAGTGTACATTTTGATTTAAATAATGCCGGGGTGTAGCTCAGCTTGGCTAGAGCGCTTGCTTTGGGAGCAAGAAGTCGTAGGTTCGAATCCTATCACCCCGATTTTTTTAATGATGTGATAGGATTCGAAGTGAGCGCCGTGTTTATGAGCCGCGACGGCTAGGAGCGGTGAATGGCGCGAGTGGCCGACCCGCAGCGGACACGAAGTGCCGCGAAGGGCGCCGAATCCTATCACCCCGATTTTTTTTGCGCCCGTAGCTCTCCGCCACAAAGCGCGGCGGACCAGATGCTTTCAGCATCCGGAGTTTCTTCGCTACGGGCAGTATAAAATATTGCGCCCGTAGCTCTCCGCCACAAAGCGCGGCGGACCAGATGCTTTCAGCATCCGGAGTTTCTTCGCTACGGGCAGTATAAAATATTGCGCCCGTAGTTCTCCGCCACAAAGCGCGGCGGACCAGATGCTTTCAGCATCC
>JAHFFI010000110.1 GCA_023248025.1 Candidatus Omnitrophota bacterium | reverse complement strand
AAAGTCTGGGCCGTATGCTATAATCTCTCCTTACAATTTTGATCAGTTATAAAGGACTTTATGCCTTTTGATACTCGAATAAAAGTTAATACTATTCGCATGTTAAAGCGCCGGGACATTCCGGAGGGGCTGTGGACCAAGTGCGAAGAGTGCACGGAGATCATTTACAACAAAACGCTTGAAGAAGACCAGAAGATCTGTCCTAAATGCGATTATCACTTCACCCTTTCCGCCCCCGAACGTATATCACAACTCATTGATGATGGGACGTTTAAAGAAATGAGTCGTGAGCTCGTTTCCGTTGACCCGCTGAAATTCAAGGGTCCTAAAGCGTATTCAGCAAAATTAAAAGAGGATCAGCAGGCCACCGGTCTTACGGATGCCGTTGTCACGGGCGAAGGACTGCTTTATCAAAAGCGTGTCGCCATCGGTGTCACGGATTCGCGTTTCATCATGGGTTCGATGGGTTCGGTGGTGGGAGAGAAGCTAACATGCGTCATTGAACACGCGACACGCGCGAGACTTCCTCTGATCATTGTTTCGGGCTCGGGCGGTGGCGCGCGTATGTATGAAGGCATGCTTTCGCTCATGCAGATGGCCAAAACCTCCCAAGCGATAGCCAAGCATCACGAAGCCAAACTGTTATATATTTCAGTTCTGACCAATCCTACGATGGCGGGTATTATGGCTAGTTTCGCGTCACTCGGAGATTTGATCGTTGCGGAACCAAGAGCGCTGATCGGTTTCACAGGGCCGCGTGTTATCGAGCAAACGATACGGCAAAAGTTACCCGAGGGTTTTCAGACATCCGAGTTTTTACTTGAGCACGGCATGATAGACAAGATTATTCATCGTAAGCAACTGAAACCCATGTTGCATCAATATATTAGCTTCCTTACCTAAGCCCAGGAGAAAAAGCACCCCCGTGTCCCAAGTCAGCCTCGTAAAAGTCAATAAAGTGTATCCAGGAAATGTTCAGGCTGTTATAGACGTGAGCCTCGGTATTGAAAAGCGCGAGTTTGTGGTGCTGGTCGGTCCTTCCGGTTGTGGAAAAACGACGACGCTTCGCATGATCGCGGGTTTGGAAGAGGTCTCAAGCGGTAAAATCTATATCGGTGACAAGATTGTTAATGACATCCCTCCAAAAGACAGGGACATCGCGATGGTTTTCCAAAGCTACGCGCTTTATCCGCATATGACCGTTTTCGATAACATGGCGTTTGCGCTGAAACTCCGCAAGTACCCCAAAAATGAGATCACGACACGTGTGAACGATGCGGCCGAGATCCTGGGTATTAAAAAATTATTGGACCGCAAACCTAAAGAACTTTCCGGGGGACAGCGCCAGCGTGTGGCTCTGGGTCGTGCCATTGTGCGTAAGCCCATGGTATTTCTTTTTGATGAGCCGCTCTCCAACCTGGATGCCAAGCTGCGCGTCCAGATGCGTACCGAGATAAAAAAACTGCATCAACGTTTGCAAAGCACCGTCGTATACGTCACGCACGATCAGACCGAGGCCCTGACGATGGGTGACCGTATCGTTGTCATGAAAGACGGATTGATCCAACAGGTGGCTGACCCTATCACGATGTACGATCACCCCACCAATAAATTTGTGGCGAGCTTTATCGGAAGTCCTCCGATGAATTTCTTGAACGGCGTCGTCATCCGCAGCGAGGGGCGTTTATATTTTCAGAACGGTATTTTTAGGGTGCGTGTAGTGGACTCGATGGCGACTAAGATCGCGCCTTATGAGAATAAGGACATAACTTTCGGCATAAGGCCTGAGGATATTTACGACAAACTATTTGCGTCCGAGTCGTCCGTCGACAATACGGTGCGCGCGACCTGCGAAGTGGTGGAGCCAATGGGCGCCGAAGCCTATCTTTATCTCAGGACCGGGCAAAACACCTATGTTGCTCGCGTGTCAGGACATGTTAAGCCCAGCGTAAATCAGGATCTGGACTTGGTATTCGACATGAGCAAGGCCCATTTCTTCGACAAAGATACTGAAGAATCGATTATTTAGTGAAACCTTAGTAACGGCAGGAGGTGTTAGCTGCCACCGTTCTTAATTCCTATCCTTGCATTTCTCGTCTGGTTTGCCGTAGTTTTTTTTCATTTGCCTGTTATTAAACTTGGTACGCATCTTACCGAGCAGCTGGCAGCGCCTCTTTTTATTTCCTCGTTCATGATCATTGTGTATGCGTGGGCTTTTTCGGGCCCCGTTACGGCCGCGGTATTGACGTTTCTTTGCGCTATGATCAGCGTGTATCTGGCGCTCAGCGTCAAGGAACCGTCGCTGCTCCTGCAGGTGCTGGTCTATGCCGCTTTTTTCAACGGGCTGGTTTTTTATTTGTACAAGATCCAGAAGATCACGAACGACAAGATTATTGAAAAAGAGAAAAAAACCGAAGAGATTCATCTGACGGACGAGGAGCTTGCCAAGAAGAATGTTCTAAAGAAAGCGCTTGAGCAGAAGATCACGCGTTTTCTCGGGCTCCAGAAGTTTTCGGACGAATTAAAAAATATCCCTCAGTTGCAGCAGGCGGCGAAGATCATCGTGCGCGAAATCTACCGGGTGTTTGGGAAAGCGGATGATTGCCTTTTATATCTTGTCAACGAGTCCGAGCAGGGTTTGTATCTCGTAGCCAGCACTCGTGCCGACGAAGGTATTGTCATTAAAGAGAAAGAAGCCAGTATTTTTGACGAGTGGGTAATGAAGCGTTCGCAGGCTATCATGATTGAGGATGTCCTCAATGATTTCCGTTTTTCCACCGAGAGCGAAAAAATGCCTCCAAATATGCGCTCGCTTTGCGCCAGTCCTCTTGTGACCGAAAATAAAGTACTGGGCGTCGTGCGGATCAACTCCTCGAAGCAGGCCGTATTCAACGCCGATGATTTGAGACTACTGGACGTGATTTCAGGTCTGGGCGCTGTGACTTTGAGAAACCTTCTGCTATACGCAAGGATGGAAGAACTCGCGATCCGTGATTCGCTGACAGGTCTTTATGTGAACCGATATTTCCAGGAGCGTCTATCCGAGGAAATAGCCCGCGCGTTTCTGGACAAAACCTCGTTCTCGCTTATCCTCCTCGATATTGATTTTTTCAAGCGTTACAACGACGAATATGGCCATTCCGCCGGAGATCTTGTCCTGAGGAACATCTCGGCGCTTATTTCCCGCTGTGTCGAACCCTCGGATATCGTGGCACGCTACGGCGGAGAAGAATTTATCGTGCTCCTGCCCAATAGAAAAAAGAAAGAGGCGGTGCTGTTTGCCGAAAAGATCAGGACTGAAATCGAAAAGAATAAATTCATGCTGCGCCGCGCCGAAGGTCGCGTCACGGCGTCGATCGGTGTGGCAACGTTTCCGGACGAAGGCAGGACTAAGGAAGAGATCGTCTGGACTGTTGACAAAAAAATGTATAAGGCCAAAAGCCTTGGGCGAAATCAGGTTTATTCACGATAATGTGGCGCTACCTGTTCTTTAACGTTGGGCTTTTTGCTGTGCTCGTGTTGGCACGTTTCAACATGAGCGTGAAATGGCGGCGCCTGCTCCTTGCTTTGCTCGGCGCTTTCGCGGTTACTATGACCTGGCGGCCGTATGTGGACCCCTTTTCATGGTTTTATTACGTGTGCTCCGGGATCGTTATTTATTGGGGGAGCGCACAGTTTTACCGGTGGGTGTTCGCGCGCTCGGTGGTGCTTGATGAAGAGCTGGATGATCTCTCACGCATGTTGGAAGAACAGCAGGAATTCCTGTCCGAGCGTTCGCGTACCGTGGAATCCATCGAACGCAAGGCCGATGAGATCTCCCATTTTTACGACAAGATTAAGCAGATGTCAAAAAGCCTCGACGTCTTCGACCTTTTTTTTATATTTGCTCAGACACTTACGGACAATTTTGATTTTAAGCTGGTGAAGCTGGCGCTCTTCGGACACAGCGTCCCACAATCGCTTACTGATCTTGAGGATGTGTATGAATTTCAACGCACCGATCTGAGGAGAGTCGTGGATCGGAGCGTTATTCTGAAGGACCGGAACAAACTCAAGACGGAAGCATTCCCATTTGATAAAAAAGTGTTCGAAGAGATCCTCAAAACGCATCAGACAGTGCAGGTGACAGAACCGTCCGACACTTTTCAATACGAAAGCCTAAAACTGGGTCCTGATTTTCCTCCGTTTGCAGCCTATCCTATTCTCATTGATGAAAGCGTCGTCGCCATTCTTCTCATCATGGGTCTTGACCCGAAAGAAATGGCGATGATATCTATATTGACGCAGCGATTTCTCTCCGAAGTCAAACGCGTAAAACTATACGAACATATTCAGGCGCTCGCTATCACTGACGGCCTGACCGGCGCATACGTCCGCAGACACCTTGTTGAGCGACTCGAGGGAGAAATAGACCGCTGTAAACGTTTCAACTTGAAGCTCTCATTCCTTATGATTGACGTGGATTTTTTTAAGGGTTTCAACGACCGGTACGGGCATCTCGTGGGTGATGTGGTGCTGAAACAGGTCGCTGAAATCATCCGGAAAAGTGTGCGTGAGGTGGATCTTGTCGGTCGTTATGGCGGCGAGGAATTTGGTGTGCTTCTTGTCGAGACGGATGAATCAGGTTCTTTTTTTGTGGCCGAGAGAATAAGACGGGCTGTTTCCGAAAAGACCTTTTTGGCGTATGATGAGGAATTGAGGGTGACCGTC
>JAHFFI010000109.1 GCA_023248025.1 Candidatus Omnitrophota bacterium | reverse complement strand
CTTTTCTCGGTGCCTCTGGATTTCAGCTGTCGCGACTATCCGCTGTTTTATCCGCTAGCACTTGTGTGGGGCTGGCTCGGGGCATCGCGTGAAAGCTTGGCGGCCTCATGGTTTCTAGTCTGCCTATTCACACTGTCTACGGCAGGTCTTTTGGCCGCATCGATGCTCAAATACGGCGTAAAATGGGCGCTCTTATCGGGATTATTTTTGGCGAGCACCCCGCAATTCATAGGCATTGGGTCCTCTCAATATGCGGATATTATTGTGAGTTATTTTTTTCTGGCCGGCACGGTGCTGGTCGCGATCGCGCTGGAGGAGGGAAATGAATGCGCCGCTACTTTGGCGGGTTTTGTGATGGCCTCCGCCGGTTTTGTAAAAAATGAAGGTCTCCTGTTTTTCGCGGTTGTATCGGTGGCACTTTTATTAACGGCTCGCGTAAAATGCCTGTTCCGGGTATTTCTGGGTGCCGCGCCGATGCTTGTTGTCATCGTGTTGTTTAAACTACGCGCAGCCGTTTCTAACGATAGCGTGTCGCTCCATAATTTTATTCAGGCGATGCATTTTGGCGGGCACCGCGAAAAAATTTCAGCCATTGTGCTCGCTGTTTTGAAAGAGGCAAGGCATGAAAGTCGCTGGGCCTATTCTTGGTTTTGGCTTGTGGCTGCGTTTTCATTATTTTTTAGGCCGGCGCTAAAAGAAACAGCTCGTTGGCTTTTTATCACGCTAATTTTTATGGCTATTGGGTACGCGGTGGTTTATTGGCTTTCACCGCTGGACCTTGAAAGAAATTTAAAGACATCCATCGACCGGATCCTTCTGCAGGTGTTTCCATTAACAGCTTATTTTGTTTTTAAGTGCTTTCGAGAGAGCGCCGCATGAACTTTTCAAAAAAAATAATAAAAACCGTTGACCGGCTGTGGTCCCGTGCGTTTTTCGCGCTACAATTTCCTTTCGAAGCTCGGCTGATCGCGACCATACGTTCAAAAAAACTCACGTATTGCGGTTATCCCAAACTGGAAAATCTCAGTCGTGCCGTAAGCGGTGTCCGTCGGCGGAAAGTGCCCGGCATGTTCATCGAAGCGGGCTGTGCGCTCGGCGGGTCGGCTATTTTTCTCGCTAAGACTAAACCGGTTTCAGAAAATCTTTTTGTTTTTGATGTTTTTAAGATGATCCCGCCGCCGGGCGAACAAGACGGTCCGGACGCCCATGCGCGCTATGCTGAGATCGCATCGGGTTTGTCTCGCGGACTGGGCGAAGACCCATATTATGGCTATGAAAAAGAGCTGAAGAACAAGGTTATTAAAAACCTAAATGCGTGTGGTGTAGATCTAAAAGTAAAGAAGGTTGCGCTGGTAGAAGGGTTATTTTCAGAAACACTTCGGCCGCAGGAACCGGTGGCTTTAGCGCACATTGATTGTGATTGGTATGATTCGGTGAAGACCTGCCTCGAACGCATTGACCCTTTTTTAAGCCGCGGGGGTGTCATGGTGCTTGATGATTACGGTTCTTATTCCGGTTGTCAGAAGGCCGTGGATGAATTTTTAGCGGGGCATTCCGAATATCATGTGGAAAATACGAACCGCTCGATTACGCTCGTTAAAAGTGAAAGGACCGCAGGGCGCTACAATTGCGGATTGCAGGACCGAGTCAGTTGGGATGAAAGGGCCGAAGCCGCCGTGAAGTTATGGAACGGCGCGGCGTCCGTCGGTGCGCTCAACCGGTTACTTTGTATCGGTGACTTTGGTTGTGGCAACGGCCGGCTCGAGGACGTATTAAAACAGGGTCTAAAAAATGCTTACGAATATTTTGGATACGACCGATTCCCACAGAAAGAGGGCGTTCTTGCTATTGATCTTGAAAACATAATGCCTGCCCGTCGGCATGATCTGGTATTTTGCCTGGGACTCGTAGAATATCTTGAAGACCCCGAAAAGTTTTTTTTAGGGCTTTCGCGCATCACGTCTCAGGCGGTGGTCAGCGCCGTCGTGTCGGACCTCGGGGCTTATTCACGTCACGACGCACGGGACAGGGGATGGCGTAATTATGCGTCGGCCGCTTCCATGGAAGCGCTCTTTCAAAAATGCGGTTTTTTGGTGAATGAAAAGACTGAAATAAAGCAGGGGAAAACCATGCTTTGGCTATTGGACGTGCGTGCATGAAGCCGGTTTATTCGGCCGCGACGCCTTTCCTTGTCCGCTCAAAAAGCCGCGAGCGAGCGAACGCGGGTGATGGGCTCATTCTGGATGCGGTCGAGGCAGCACTCAAACCGCTTCGATGTGTTTTTAAGGTCTCGACAAAGGAACCCCTTTCATTGACCGCAATACGCAAGATCAATGCAACAAAAGCGCTTTTGATAGCCGGCGGCAATCCGCTTGGCGATGTATTCAAGGTATTTGAAGACATGGCAATAGAGGATTGGCAAAAAATAAAAGTTCCGATTTATATTTTTGGTGCCGGTATTTCAGGAAACCCAGCCCAGACGCGCGGCATGACGGCGAAGACGACGGAACTCTTGGATTGGCTGCACCGGCAGGCGCGTATTTCTTCCTGGCGCTGCGTGCGCAGCATTGCTTATCTTAGGCTAAACCTGCCCGGTTTAGACCATCAGTTTCTGATGACAGGCTGCCCCTCGATTTATGGGGCGCCCTTACTGGCGGGAGGTGTTTTTAAAAAGGACGGCCTCCGTGTCGTCGTCACATGCACGGAACGCGGGGATTTTTTGGAAAGAGAAACCGCGGTGCTGCGCTTTGTCTCGGGCCGATTCCCCAAAGCGGAAAGGGTTCTCTCGCTGCATCAGGACTACGCGGCTGGCGAAAAAACAAAAAAAAACGTAATTGAGCTGCGCCGCGTCGCGCAAGCTATGCGTTTTAAGTTTTTTAAACCGCACTCAGGCCGTGATTTGAGCTCATTTTACGACCGCTCAAGCCTTCATATAGGAAGTCGGCTGCACGCACACTTGTACTTTTTGTCCCGGGCCAAACGTTCGTTTTTAGTCGGTATCGATGAGAGGGCGCTGGGCATGGCGGAGACATTTGATTTTCCATTGTGTGATTTTAAGCATTTGGATGCGAATTTAGGCTATGATTTTGAGAGGGTTAGACGGCGCGCACGCGTGCACCATGAAGCGTTCCAGAAGTTCACAAGTTACCTCAAGGCGGAGATCATGCGTTGATTGATTTTGTGGTATTTCATGCGGAAATTCCAGGGTCAGCAGACGGAACGGACTATTTGTCTATGGTCTCGCGGTTTTTTCATTCGGCCGAGGGTTTTCATCCCGGCTGCAGAAAAGTATTGCTCACGGATATGTCTACCGATGCAGCTATTTTGGGCGGTGGTGTGCGCATCGAGCGGAGACAGATACGCACGGACGAGCTTATTTATGAAAGACTTCTTTCGCAGCAGCAATACCTGCAGAAACACGATGCGTCCGGTGGCATTGTTTTTATGGATGCGGATATGCTCTTGAACGGCACGCTGGATGAGCTCTTCAGCAGGGATTTCGATGTCGCATTGACGCGGAGAACCAGCGACGAGATGCCGGTCAACGGCGGAGTGATTTTTGTTTCGCAGAAAAACCCGCGCGCATCGCTATCATTTTTCGACACGTTCCGGAAAATATTCGAAGAACGGTTTTCAGGAGCCAAGCGCTGGAACGGGGACCAGCAGGCACTGGCCTTTCTTGTGGAAAATCAGCCGGCGATGGACTTCAAACTTTTATTATTGCCTTGCGAGGAATACAACTACACCCCTAAAAATTATTATGCCGAAGCCGTGGCAGGGGTGCTCCAAACAAAGAAAATTCTTCATTTTAAGGGTTTACGAAAAAAATATCTTGAGCCATTTTTACGCTTAAAAAGCGGTCGTGCGGAACCGGAGCTCAGTATTCTCGTGAAAGAGGCCGGCGCGAACAGTCATGTGCGCAAATGCGTGCATTCCATTTACGACCATTCACCGGAATGTTATTTTGAAGTGCTCGTGGCGGATGTTCCGGCCGATGAAGCTACGCGCGAGGACTTAAGCACTCATTTCCCCAACTTGCTCTGGACGGACGGCCTAGGGGCCGCTCGCCGAGCCAAAGGCAAGCGCGTCTTGATGCTCAATACCTCCCAGCGTTTTCTCGGTGAAAAAGAAGCGCCCGTACCGCTAAAAGGCTCCTCATGAGTTCCCTCAACGAAAAAAAAGTGAAGCAAGCCATCACCTCGAGCGAAATTTACCGCCTCGTAAAGGACCTGCTTTATTTTTTCCGGGAAATGAAAATAGTCCCCGGGTTCTTTTTGCTGTCTGTGATTTGTTCTTTTTTGGCGACGCTATTTAATTTTCTCGGGCTAAAGCTTCTTATCCCGCTTTTACGGGGCATTATTGAAGGGGACTTCCGCGCCGCTTTGAGCCATGCGCGGCCCGTGCGGTTTCTTTCGCGTTTTTTTCCTCATCTTCAGGATAACTCAGCTGCGCTTTTCGTGCTGCTCTTAAGCATTATTTTCTTATCGGTGATCATCAAAAACGCCCTGGATTATGTTGCCTCATTGAGCGTAGGACAACAGATCCGCAAAGCCGACCGCAATATCCGTAAGATCGTGATTGATCGTTATTTAAAATTTGGCAAACTTTACTTCGACCGGGTCAATATTACGACGACGAGTCATTTGATCATGAACGCAGCGGGTGGAGTCACCGGCCAGCTTAAACCACTGCACCGTTTATTGAGCCAACTTA
>JAHFFI010000108.1 GCA_023248025.1 Candidatus Omnitrophota bacterium | reverse complement strand
CCGGCCGGGGGCATGAGTTCTGAAAAATAGCCTCATCTGCTTCGTTGCAAATTTCGCTTCCTCAGTCGACGTACCTTTCGGTACGCCTCCTTCGGGCGCTCGTTTGCGCCTCGCACCTGAGGCTATTTTTCAGAACTCAAATATTTTTTAAAGAGTCGAACGAGAGCGACGGTGGCTTATTAGCCTTGTTAAAGGCTTGTTAAGATAACGTAAAATATACTTGACAGGAAAAGGCGTAATTTGCTATGCTAACCCTCGTGTTGTATTAACGTTACAACCAAGATAACCTACACATGCCGACGAAAGGGGGGAATACCTAACAGGCCAAAGGTTATCGGTGAGCCGGATAAGCTCACCCCCAAAAGCAATACCCTAAAAACGAAAATAAAGCAGTTCGGAGGAAATAAATGAAACACTTAAAAGCGCTCTTTGCGATCGCGTTGGTTGCGTTCTTCGCAGCTCCCGCCTTTGCCGAAACGCAAAATGTTAAAGTAAGCGGTTCTATGGACGCTTACTGGTTCTACCACAGTGAATATGATCTGGCCGACAGCAATGATCAAAGTGCATTGCCGGCCGGCGGCACAGCTCAGTCTCAGTCTCACACTGGGAATCTGAACTACCGTTCCGATGCGGACAGCTACTTCAGAAGCAACACCCAAGTTGAGGTGTCTGCTGATCTGACAGATAATGTCTCAACGGTGATCAATGTGGTGAACCAACGTGATTGGAACGCGGATACATGGGATTCCAGCACCGGTGTTGGCCCCAATACGACAGCTGACGAGTTCGATATTGACCTCGACTTAGCCTATGTTCAGATGAAGGAGATCTTTTATTCTCCGCTCACGCTGACCATCGGTCGTCAGGATCTCTGGTTCGGTCGTGGTTTCATCATCGGCAACAACAGCCGTGCATGGGATGCAAACGGCGACACGCTTGATGACATGTATTCCGTCACGACAGCGTTCGATGCCGTTCGCGCTACCCTTGACTTCGCTCCGTGGACGTTGGATTTCGTGTATGCCAACATCACAGAGAATAGCCAAAACGCCGAAGATGATATCGACCTGTGGATTGCGAACATCAACTATAAGTTCGCCGAATACAATGCCGTTGCGGAAGGTTATATCGCAAGCGAGCTCGATAGAGCTACGCTTTCGACAGTAGCCAACTCAGGCACGCAGCTCAACGCTACCCATACTCTGGGCGGCCGCGCGCAGTTTGATCCGATTTCTCAGATCACACTGGGCGGTGAAGTTGCGTATCAGTTCGGTGGTTACCATACGACAACCAATGGCCGCGATCGCGATGCATGGGCTGCCGATCTTTTTGGCACCTATCGTTGGGACAACGCTTGGAAGCCGGAACTGACCCTCGAGTACGTGTATTTCAGCGGTGAAGAGAACCTCTCTACCTCCACCAGTGATAGCTATGGTGCTTGGAACCCCATGTATCGTGGAAAATTCTGGACCGCTTATGCGGATTTCCGTGAATTTGTCTATGCTACGGCGGATTCCGTAGATGATCCCGCAACCACAAACCAATCCTTCATTCAAGTGAAGGGTGCGATGAAGCCGCTGGAAGATCTTCTTCTCGAAGCGTCTTTTACGTATTTGTGGACGACGGAAGACATACACAACACCAAAGCAGATATACACACAGCCACTCGTGATAGCAACATCGGCTGGGAAGTGGATTTGCAGGCTACCTATGACTATACCGAAGACGTTTCATTCGGTATCTTAGCGGCTTGGTTCATTCCTGGTGATTTCTACGTATCACCGGAAGACCAGACTGCCACGGACATTGTTTCTTCCGTGAAGGTGTCCTTCTAAGTCGGTAACAAGAAATAACAGTTAATAAAGAACCCTCCTGGGTCAACCCAGGAGGGTTTCTTATTTGTGGCCGATTTCTATAATCCACGTAACCGACGGGGCCTGCCACGGGTAGTGCCCTATTTGTCCTCGCCCTTACGGGCTCCGGGCAAATAGGGCACTACCCGTGTCACCCGTCGGGTTCTCTTAAGTCTTATATAGAACACTCGACTTACTAATGGTATGAGGACCCCGGTTGTATTAAACAAGCATTATCCGGCGGGTGGCGAAGGGGAAGGCCTATTTGCCCGGAGCCGCTAATAGACGGCGAGGACAAATAGGCCTTCCCCTTCGACAGGCCCTGCCGGTTACGTTTGTTGAATGAAATATAGGCGGATTAGTCGCGGCGTTTGCCGGCGATGAACTCTTGTACCATTTTTTTGGCCACGGAGTCCGAATACTGACGGGGAGGGTGTTTCATGAGATAAGCTGAGACGGAAAATAGCGGGCCTTTGAGCTTCCGTTCGCGTGCAATCTTGAGGCAGCGGATCGCATCAACCGCTACACCGGCGCTATTGGGGGAGTCTTCCACGGAAAGACGAACTTCCATATGAAGCGGAATGTTCCCAAAGCCACGACCCTCAATACGAATAAAAGCCACTTTGTTATCATTCTGCCAAGGCACATAGTCACTCGGACCGATATGAATATTGTCCGCATGCATGCGTTCAGCAAACTGCGACTGGACTGATTCGGTCTTGGATATTTTTTTATGCGTAAGACGTGAACGGTTGAGCATATTCAAAAAGTCGGTGTTGCCGCCCGTATTCAATTGATACGTGCGGTCGATCTTAACCCCTCTATCTTCACAAAGTTTTGCCAGGGTGCGGTGCACGATGGTGGCTCCGACCTGGGATTTAATGTCATCGCCGATGATAGGGATTCCTCGGTCCGCAAAACGTTTGGCCCACACCGGATTGGAGGCGATAAACACCGGCATGCAATTGACCATGCTGACACCGGCTTCGAGACAGGCTTCGGCGTAAAATTCAGTGGCTTTGGAGGAGCCGACAGGCAGGTAGCTGATCAAAACCTCCGCTCCCGATTTTTTAAGTTCTTTGACCACGTCGACGGACTTGGCAAGACTTGGCATAAAAGTCCTATTGTCCGGGTATTCCTTCATGTGCTCAGCCACGCCGTCCAAAATCTCGCCCATTTGAACGAGGGTATTCGGCGTCGGTAGATGATTGGTGATGAGCTTAGTGCAGTTGGGGTGCTGAAAAATGGCTTTTTTAACCGGGAGACCGACTTTACGCTTGTCGATGTCAAAAGCGCACACAACCTCAATGTCCTGCGGCTTGTATCCGCCGATCTCATAGTTCATGAGACCCAGTGCTTCTTTGACGCGTGGGGTGTGCTGACGGCGGTAAAACTCAATGCCTTGTACGAGCGAACTTGCGCAGTTGCCTATGCCAACGATGGCTAAACGTATTTTTTTCATGCTAAAATCCTATACATAATATTATGAGGGTAGGCACACGATTCCTGACCATATTCTGGAAAAACTCAGTATAAGAATCATGCACTGGATTGTCAAGCACCATTCTGCTATAATGCAGCTCACTTTCAAAAGGATTTATGAGTATGGCACCGAAAACATCGAGCGATCAAAAACCCAGTCAAAAGAAGCCCTCCCGCGAGTGGTTTCCGGGCTCAATATTTATTTGGATATTTCTCTTTCTGAGCGTTTTTTATTTCCTGCGCATTGGCATGGCGCCTCTGGAAAAGCCCAGTAAGCAGTTGGCTTATCGAGAATTTTACGACCTTCTGAGGGACAACCCCAAAATACCCGCGCTTAAATCGGGAACACGCGTCCTGAATGAAGTGCAGGGAGAAATGGTGTCAAACGAAAAATACCACGTGGTTCTACCGGACCGTGATCCGGACATCGACAGGCTGCTTCGCGAAAATCTTCCCGTTTATGAGATCCGGCAGGAAAAGACATTTTGGACACAGCTACTTTCTTATGTTCTTCCGCCCCTTATCTTTTTTGCTTTTTTTTGGTTCTTGATCATCCGTGGAGGCGGCGCCGGCGCAGGCAGCGGCCGTGTCATGGCTTTTGGCAGGTCCCGCGCAAAGCTTTCGAGCAATGTAAAAATAACTTTCGCGGATGTCGCCGGTGTGCAGGAAGCAAAGGAAGAATTACAGGAGATCATAGAATTTTTGAAGGACCCAAAGAAGTTTCAGCGGCTGGGCGGTAAGATTCCCCGGGGTGTGCTTCTCATGGGGCCTCCGGGTACCGGAAAAACGCTTTTAGCCAAAGCGGTGAGCGGTGAAGCCGACGTGCCGTTCTTCAGTATTTCGGGTTCCGATTTTGTTGAAATGTTCGTGGGTGTCGGCGCTTCGCGTGTGCGCGATCTTTTTGAACAGGCCAAGAAAAGCGTTAAAACCAGCGGGCGTGGGTGTATTATTTTCATCGATGAGATCGATGCCGTGGGTCGTCAGCGTTTTGCCGGTATTGGCGGCGGTCATGACGAACGCGAACAGACGCTGAACGCGCTTCTCGTGGAAATGGACGGATTCAATACGAACGAAGCGGTGATTCTCATTGCGGCTACGAACCGTCCGGATGTTCTCGACCCCGCACTTTTACGTCCGGGACGCTTTGACCGTCAAGTTGTCATTGATCGTCCGGATTTGAACGGCCGCGAAGAAATTTTAAAAGTGCATGTACGCAATATTAAATTAGCATCAAACGTTGACTTGAAATCGATTGCGCGGCAGACGCCCGGTTTTTCCGGAGCGGACCTGGCGAATCTCGCCAACGAGGCAGCGCTCATGGCAGCGCGTTTAGGCAGAGAATCCGTCGGGACCGAAGATCTCCAGCAGTCTATTGAACGCGTGATGGCGGGCCCGGAGCGTACAAGCCGTCTCATTTC
>JAHFFI010000107.1 GCA_023248025.1 Candidatus Omnitrophota bacterium | reverse complement strand
CACCGTAACCGTTACCGCAGAGCTCATCACCCCCATCGCCATGGAAAAGGAACTCCGGTTCGCTATCCGTGAAGGTGGACGCACCGTCGGTGCCGGTGTGATCTCGGAGATTTTGGAGTAATCATGGCACAGGCTGAGATGCAGAAAATTCGCATTCGTTTGAAAGCAT
Organism: Candidatus Omnitrophota bacterium; assembly: GCA_023248025.1. GTDB lineage: Bacteria > Omnitrophota > Gorgyraeia > 2-02-FULL-51-18 > 2-02-FULL-51-18 > JAHFFI01. Next base: position 4,650 of record JAHFFI010000107.1, on the reverse strand, counting down.
ACGATCATCGCGTGCTGGACCAATCGGCGTTGGAGATCGTAGACACCGCAAAGCGCACCGGCGCAAAAGTATCCGGCCCGATACCGCTTCCGACGGACTGCGAGCTCATTACTGTGAACCGTTCACCAGTTATTGACAAAAAGAGCCGCGAGCAGTACTTTATTAAGACTCATAAACGCCTTCTAGACATACTTAATCCGACGGCTAAAACGATTGATGCGCTCAGGAAACTGGATCTTCCTGCAGGGGTTTATGTTGAAATTAAATAAAAGGTTTAAAATGTAATTTATGTACGCGCTGCTTGGCAAGAAAATAGGCATGACTCAGATTATCAATGCGGAGGGCCATAGAGTGCCGTGTACCGCGCTTGAAGCCGGTCCCTGTGTTGTGACCGATACGCGCACGTTGGACAAGCACGGGTATCGCGCAGTTCAGATTGGTTTTGGCGAACTTAAAGAAAAGCACGCCAACAAGGCGATCAAGCAAAACTTTACTAAAAAGAAACTCGCTTTAAAAAAATATGTGCACGAAGTGCGATTGACGGCCGAAGAAAAGTTCGAGGTGGGACAAGAGTTTAAAGTTGATATTTTTAAGGCAGGCGATCTCGTAGACGTGCAGGGCACATCCATCGGCAAAGGTTTCGCCGGCGGTATGAAAAGATGGAATTGGCGTGGCGGTCCCGGAAGCCACGGTTCGATGTTTCACCGCCGTATCGGATCGGTAGGCGCCAGCTCCTTTCCATCCCGCACATGGCCGGGTCATCACATGCCGGGACACATGGGCGACGCAAAAATTACCGTGCAGAATCTTGAAGTATTAAAGGTAGATGCGGGGAACAATCTTCTGGTCGTCAAGGGTTCCGTCCCCGGCGGCAGCGATGCATTGGTTTATATACGTAAATCTCTTAAGAGACCGGAAGGCATAAAAGCCAAGGTCGAAACGAAGAAAATAGAGAAGAAAAAAGATGCCGTTAAGAAAAAAGAAGCTCCCGCTAAAAAGTAAGGGCAGGAAAAAGGCGCACTCGATCCGCCGCACGGCTGTGAAAGCCAAAGCGACGGCCACGAAAGCTAAGAAAAAAGCCACGTCCAAGAGCAGCGCTTCGGTTAAGGCTTACGAAGTGACGGTGTATGACGTGAATGGCAAATCGGTCGAGACGATGCAGCTGGATCCCCTATTTCAAGGTGAAACCTTGAATCATGGCATTCTTTATCAGGCTATTTTGAAATATAGGGCCGGCGAACGCGAAGGCACGGCCGCGACGAAGACCCGCGGTGAAGTGCGCGGTGGCGGTAAAAAACCCTGGAAGCAAAAGGGCACAGGGCAGGCGCGTCACGGTTCCCGGCGCTCTCCGATATGGAGAGGCGGCGGTGTGACATTTGGTCCGCATCCAAAAGATTATTCGTATAATATTCCGCAACAGCTCAAGCGTTCTGCCGTCGCGGAAACTATCAAGGATAAGGTTATTAATAAGCGTATGTTCGTCCTGAATAAACTGGAAGTGGCAACGCCTAAAACCAAAGAAATGGCTCGGATATTCAGCACTTTAAAGCTTGCGAAGCCGGTAGTCGTTGTCGAAAAGAAAAGCCAGAATTTGCTGCTTGCGACCCGAAACATTCAGGGCGTAGCGATAAAAACAGCCGATGAGGTCAACGCTCTGGATGTTGCCGCTCACAAAGAGATTCTTTTCACGAAGGGTTCGTATTCAGGTCTCATCAAAAGGCTTAAGTCATGATGGAAAACTACAACATCATTAACACACTTTTAAGAACAGAAAAAGGCGCCATAATGTCCGGAAGAAAGCAGTATCTTTTTTCCGTTAGCACTTCCGCCAACAAGATACAGATCAAGAAAGCGGTTGAAAATATTTTTAAAGTAAAAGTAAAAAACGTGAATACCCAAGTAGTGCCCGGTAAGCCCAAGCGTGTCCGCCAGACATGGGGCAATACCCCTGAATGGAAAAAAGCGCTTGTCACATTGAAAGACGGACATAAGATAGATTTGGCATAAGGATCAATCATGGGACTTAAAACATTCAGACCTTATACAGAAACACTTCGTTGGACGGCCATCTCCGATTTTGCGGAGCTGTCCCCAAAACATAAAAAGCCCGAGAAGTCGCTTTTAGAGCCGATCAAACGTTCCGGTGGACGCAATTCTCACGGCCGCATGACCTCACGTCGTCGTGGCGGCGGACACAAACGCAATTACAGGCTGATTGATTTCAGACGCAATAAGATCGGAGTGGAAGGCATTGTGGTCTCGATCGAATATGATCCGAATCGTACGGCGCGCATCGCGCTTATAGAATACCCCGACAAAGAAAAACGTTATATTTTAGCACCGGTGAATCTTACGGTCGGCATGCACGTCAGAAGCGGTCCCGGCAGCGAAGTTCAACCGGGCAACACGCTTCCGATCAGCGAGATACCGCTGGGCACCCAGGTTCATAATATTGAGCTGAGCGAAGGCCGCGGCGGGCAGATGGCCCGTTCCGCAGGCAGTTTTGCGACTTTGATGGCCAAGGAAGGCGAATTCGCTCACCTGAAACTGCCGTCCGGTGAAGTGCGACTCGTACGCGCGGTCTGCACGGCGACCATCGGCCAAGTAGGGAACATCGATCATGAAAATATTTCTCTTGGTAAAGCAGGGCGTCACCGTTGGATGGGACGCAGACCCGCTTCACGCGCGGTTGCAAAAAATCCCGTAGATCATCCGATGGGCGGAGGCGAAGGTAAATCATCCGGCGGACGCCAGCCGACGTCGCGTTCGGGTATTTTGGCCAAAGGATTCAAGACGCGCCGTAAGAAAAAACAGAGTTCTCGATATATTGTAACCGGGAGACCCAGGTAATGAGCCGCTCCGTCAGTAAGGGACCTTTTGTAGATGAAAAGCTCCTAAAAAAAGTAACCACCATGCAGAAGATGAGAGACCGTAAGCCCATCAAAACGTGGTCGCGCCGCTCTACGGTGACGCCCGAATTTGTGGGGCTTACCATGATGATTCACAATGGCAGAGTTTTTCACCCCGTATTTATAACTGAGAACATGGTCGGTCACAAGCTCGGTGAGTTCTCACTCACGCGCACGTTCCGTAAACATGGTCAGATTACGAAGTCTTCAGCGGAGTTGACATAATCATGGTTTCGCACGCTTCCGCTCGTTTTGTCAGGATTTCTCCACGCAAAGTGCGCTATGTGATAGACCACATCCGCAATAAAAGCGTGACCGACGCCCAGGGAATTTTGAACGGCTCTCCGCGCCGAGCAGGAGATATCATCCGCAAACTATTGAATCAGGCCGTAGATGCGGCGCAAAAAAATTCGCAGATTGCCGCACAGCACCTTTTTGTTTCGAAAGTAATGGCGGACGGCGGTCCGACTATGAAGCGTTTTCGCGCAGCATCGATGGGTCGCGCGTCCGTTATCCGTAAACGCATGAGCCATATCTATCTCGAGCTTGCGGCACAAAAAGGTTATGTGCCCGAGACGCACGGTAAAACCGCAAAGAAAAATGTTGTTGTGAAAACGGCCCCTGCGGATGAGGCGGTCAAATCAAAAACCAAGACGTCAAATAAAAAGTTAGCGGGAGCAAGATAATGGGCCAAAAAGTTCATCCTATAGCTTTCAGAATCGGTTACACGCGCACATGGACATCTTTGTGGTACGCAAATAATAAAGATTTCGCCAGGTTCCTGCATGAGGATATAAAACTCCGCAAGCATGTGCATAAAACATTCGCGCAGGCCGCGGTTGCGAAAGTAGAAGTGGAGCGCGCTAGCGACAAGATCCGCGTAAATATCCATACGGCCCGTCCGGGAGTTATTATCGGCCGAAAAGGCGCAGATATTGACCGTCTGCGTGAAGATTTGCAGAAAATGACAGGGAACAAAGAAGTATTTATTAATATTAAAGAAATAAAGAACCCGGCTATTGACGCGCAACTCATATCGGAGAACATCGCATTGCAGCTAGAAAAGCGCATTGCTTTCCGCCGTGCCATGAAGAAGGCAATTCAACAAGGAATGGATGCCGGAGCCAAAGGAATTAAGATCCAGACCAAGGGACGTTTGGCAGGCGCTGAGATCGCGCGCGCCGAAGGTTATCTCGAAGGCAGCGTGCCTCTTCATACGATCCGCGCGGACATTGATTATGGATTTTCTGAATCCATGACAACGTATGGCAAAATCGGCGTAAAAGTTTGGGTCTATAAAGGTGATGTTATGAAGAAGGATCGCTTGGCTCGCCTTGAAAGAAATAAGGAAGAAGCCGCAACGGCGGAAAAGGGCGCAAAACAGACTTTGGAGACGACGGATGCTGCTGCTTCCTAAGAGAGTTAAATACCGCAAATCTCAGCGCGGTCGCCGCAAGGGTTGCGCGCAGACCGGCAATAGCCTTGCTTTTGGCGAGTACGGCCTTCAGGCTCTGGGCAATGCCTGGATGACGAACAAACAGATTGAAGCTGCGCGCGTGGCTATCGCACGCAATGTAAAGACCGGCAAAATTTTTATTCGTGTGTTTCCGGACAAGCCGGTCACGAAGAAACCGGCGGAAACCCGCATGGGCAAAGGCAAGGGCGCTCCCGAGTTTTGGGTGGCTGTCGTGAAAAAGGGAAGGATCTTGTTCGAAATTGAGGGTATCCCTGAGAATTTTGC
>JAHFFI010000022.1 GCA_023248025.1 Candidatus Omnitrophota bacterium | reverse complement strand
ACTTCCGGGGTCCTAGACCATTCGCTAATGAGAGTTCTATTAAAACAAAGAGAACCCGACGGGTGGCGAAGGGAATGCTCTATTTGCCCGGAGCCGCTAATAGACGGCGAGGACAAATAGAGCGTTTCCTTTGACAGGACCCGTCGGTTACTTGGATTAATAGATCCGAATGAAGCGGGTCCGGGACCAGGCAAGGGGTATTACTCGAGAAGGCGACTGAATAAAAATCGAAAAAAACGGAAAGTGTCGCGGATGGGATGGATGTGGCTGTGCTCTCCCGCATAGACAGATGCGACCGGAATGGAGCGAATCGTAAAACCATGCCTCGCGGCATCCAGTATCATTTCGGATTCCGCTTCGAACCGGTTTGTTTTGATACGGATCTTTTCCACAACATGGCGGTGTAGAGCCCTAAAACCACATTGACTGTCAGGAATTTTTTGACCAGAGGCTGAAGAAATAATAAAGGACATCACGCGGTTCGTCACGCGCCTTATCCATGGCATATTTTCGGGGGATGCCATACGGTTCCCGAGAATAAGGTCACCATTTTGCGACTCAAGCGCTTCAACAAAGCACCGCAGATCATTCGGATCATGCTGTTCATCGGCATCCATCAAGATGATGCCATCGTAATTTTCTTTGAGGAAGCAAGAAAGACCTTCGCGGATGGCGGCGCCTTTACCTTGGTTGGAAGAAAGAGAAATAACGTTTGCGCCTGCCTGGCTGGCTACGGCAGCCGTGTCGTCATCTGAGCCGTCATTCACGACAAGCACTGGCAAGCCCTTGGCCTTCACTTTTTCTATGACGCGTAAAATACGGCCTGCTTCATTATACGCGGGGATGATAACCGCGGCCCTAAAACTCAAACCTTAGCGTCCAGGAGCTTCTTCAACTGCGAGAGTCCTTTTTTGATGCGCTCTTCATTCTCAACAAGCGCAAATCTCACCCAACCCTCACCGTATTCTCCAAAACCAGTGCCGGGGGCCACCGCGACACCTACTTCATCGACCATAAGCGTCACAAACTCAAGTGCCGTCAGCGCAGAATACTTATGCGGAATACGTGTCCAGACGTAGAACGTGGCTTTTGGTTTTTCTGTTTTCCACCCAATCGCATTAAGACCATCGACCAAGACATCGCGGCGCTGTTTATAGAGCTTTACCATGTCCGTGACAAAATCTTGAGGGCCTTCAAGCGCCGCAATAGCAGCCTCCTGCACGGCACGAAAGATTCCAAAATCAAGATAGCTCTTGGTCTTATTCAGTGTTTTAAGGATCTCGGCATTTCCTACAACGAAGCCGATTCGCCATCCGGCCATATTGTAGGACTTAGAAAGCGTGTGAAATTCAATACCAAATTCCCTTGAGCCTTTTACCTCTAGAAAGCTATGCGCTTTGTAACCATCATAAACGATGTCGGAATAAGTGAGGTCCGAAGCGATAATAATATTTTTACCGTGTGCCCATTTCACAACTTTTTCGAAAAATGAAATATCGCACACCGCCCCGGTTGGATTGTGCGGATAGCTCAAGAACATGAGCTTGGCCATCTTCACTACTTCTTTGGGAATGGATTCAAGGTCCGGCAAAAATCCTTTTTCCGGCACGATCGGAATGTTGTAAAGTATTCCACCGGCCATGATAACGCCGTTGAAATGCACGGGATAGGCCGGATTCGGCACAAGCGCAATATCGTCGTTGTTTAAAAAAGCCAATGACAGGTGCGCGATTCCTTCTTTGGAACCTATGAGGGGCAGCACCTCTGTCTCGGGGTCCAGCACGACACCGAATCGTCCTTTATACCAATTGGCAATGGCTCGACGCAGCCTCTTTTCGACATCTCCGTCCGTCCGCGAATAACGATGATTTTCGGTCACGTGCGCTGCTTTACAAAGCGCTTCTATAACGTGCGGCGGCGCCGGCATATCGGGGCTCCCCATACCGAAATCAATAACATCCACGCCCTTTTCACGCGCTCTTTTTTTGAGCTCATCGATAATGGTGAAAAGATAGAGTGGCAGACGTTTTAAACGGTTGGCTTCTTGCATGGCAATGCTTCCCCTCTCAAGGCTTCGAAGGATTCTTTCGCGTGAAAAGAGCTTCTGACGAACGGAGCACTTTCCACCCAGCGAAATCCCATGTCGAGCGCTTCTTGTTTATAGTCCCCGAACGTATCGGGATGAATGTATTCTTCCACGGCCAGCCCCAGCGGACTTGACTGCAGATACTGACCCAATGTCAAAATATCGCATCCGGCCTCTCTTAAATCTTTCAATACGGCCAATACCTCTTCTTTCGACTCCCCCAATCCCAGCATAAGGCCGCTTTTCGTCAAAACAGTGCAGGAGTTCTTACGGATCTGTCTAAAAATTTCTAAACTTATATCATAAGTCGCTTGCGGGCGGACACGTTTATACAGCCTCGGCACGGTTTCCACATTGTGATTAAAAATATGCGGACCCTCCGAGACGATCTTTTTTACGGCTTCCGATTGCGTCCTTTTAAAATCGGGCGTCAGGATCTCGATCGTAAGAGTATCCGAAAATTTTTTAAGTTCTCTGATGACCGAAACGAAATGCTCGACGCCTTCGTCTGGCAGGTCATCGCGGTTCACCGATGTGACAACGACGTGTTTTAAGCCGAGCGTCCGAGTCGCCGCGGCGACGCGCATCGGCTCGTCTGCTTCCAATGCTTCCGGCCGCCCCGTCGAAACCGAGCAAAATCCGCAGGACCGCGTACACACATCACCCATGATCATGAACGTCGCTGTCTTCTGCGAATAACACTCATCGCGATTGGGACAACGACCGCTTTCACATATTGTGTGTAGCCCCAGTTCTTTTAAAAGAGCATCAGTCTTTGCCGCTTCGTGCCCAGGCCTTAAACTTTTTTTAAGCCACTGAGGCAGTCTCTGCCGCGGGCTTTCTTCAAGCAACATGAAGACCTTCCTTAAAAAATAAATGAGCCGCTTCCGATACCGCTTCGGACGCCGATGGGTGTGCCGCCATGTGATCCGCGAGCGTTTCCATTTTTAAATGATTTTTGATTGCAAAAGCCGCAAGATTAATAATTTCCGACGCCGATTCTCCCACGACAACGCAACCCAGAACCTCGTTGGTTTTAGCGTGCCCCAATAACTTTACAAATCCTTCCGTTTGCCCTTTCGCATGAGAACGACCGAGTGCCATAAATGAAAAGCGCCCGCTCTCACATGGAATATTTTTTGCTTCCAGCTCTTCTTCACTTAAACCCACGCTCGCCACTTCGGGATACGTATAGCAGCACGACGGCACCGCGCTATAATTTAATTTCCCTGTTTTTCCGGCTATGAATTCAGCGGCCTTATAGCCCTCGTAAGAACTCACGTGCGCCATCATTTTATCTCCGCGCACATCTCCCACGGCATATAGCCAGTCTAGATTGGTCCTTAAATTTTCATCCGTTAACACCGAACCTCGACCATCCCTTTCTAAGCCCATGGATTCAAGCCCAAGGCCGGAAGAATTCGGAATACGACCCGCCGACACCAGCACCGCATCAACGTCGAGCCTTTTTCCGCTCTTAAGCTCCGCTTTTATCTTGCCGGATACTTCCGTTGCCTTCACCAACGATTCTTCGGTCAGAATCTCAATGCCTTTCGCTAGAAGCGCCCTCTTTAACGCCGCGCTCGCGTCCCGATCAAAACCTGGCAACACCCTCTCGCGCTGTTCCACAAGAATGACTTTTGAGCCAAGTCCTTTATAGATCAGGGCAAACTCACAGCCTTCCGGTCCGGCACCCAGTATCAGGAGTGTCGAAGGCACGCGCTCGAGCGTAAGCGCTTCTTCACTAAAAAAAACAAGCTTTCTGTTCTTCACGCCGAAATCCAGGATGCGCGGGCTTGAGCCCGTCGCCAAAATAATCTTTTTTGCAGTATAACTCTCCGCTCCGACACGGACTTTGCCGGGGCCCGCAAATGCCGCTTCACCGGATAAAACTTCAATCTTTCTTTTTCGGACCAGGGATTCTATACCCTGACGGAGTTTCAAAATAACTTCTTCTTTTTTTTCAAAGAGTTTTTTTAATTTCCAGGCCGGCTCACCGGGTAATTCCAAACCCCATTCCCCCGCTTTTTCTAGTTTGGCTTTAAGTTCCGTCGCCGCCAAAAGTGTTTTTGAAGGAATACAACCCTTATTCAGGCAGACGCCGCCCAATTTATCTTTTTCAACTAGAGCCGTTTTAAGACCCAATTGACCCGCCCTAAGGGCCGCCACATAACCTGCGGGGCCGCCGCCTATCACAAGAAGATCAAATTCGGTTCCTGTGCTCATTTGAGCGCGTTAATGACGGCATCCGCCATCTGACTCGTACCGACTGCGGTTGGGTCGTTGCGATCCGCCTTGAGGTCGTAAGTCACCTGGCGGCCTTCTTTAATGACCTGCGCTACGGCCTTTTCCAGCCGCTCGGCTGCTTTGGCTTCACCGATGTGGTGAAGCATAAGCACGCTGGATAGGATCATCGCTGTCGGATTTGCTTTATTCATGCCTTTGTATTTCGGTGCACTGCCGTGCGTCGCCTCAAATAGAGCCACGCCGTCGCCGATATTGGCACCGGGAGCGATGCCCAAGCCGCCGATAAGACCCGCGCAGAGATCGGAAATGATGTCTCCGTAGAGGTTAGGTAAAACTAACACATCATATTCTCTCGGGCGCTGCACGAGCTGCATGCACATATTGTCAACGATGCGGTCCTCAAATTGAATTTTACCTTCGTATCGTTTTGCAACTTCACGGGCCACGCGCAGAAAAAGACCATCGGTGGCCTTCATGATATTGGCTTTGTGAACGGCTGTAACTTTCCTGCGTTTGAGCTTGATCGCTTCTTCGAACGCGAAACGAACGATCCTCTCCGTGGCTTCCGCTGAAATGGGCTTAATACTAATCGCAGAATGAGGATTAAACTTGGCTTTAGGATTTAATGTTTGTATTTTTTCGATCAACGCCTTGACTTCCGGCGTACCCTCATCAAATTCAATGCCCGCATAAAGATCCTCTGTATTTTCGCGAACAACGATAAGATCGATATTATTATATAGACCGCGAACACCCGGATACAATTTGCATGGCCTGAGACAGGCGTAGAGATCGAGTTCTTTGCGTAACGCCACATTGACCGACCTGAAACCTGATCCGATCGGCGTAGTTACCGGCCCTTTGATCGCTATTTTATTTCGCCGCACGGATTCCAGCACATTCTCCGGTAGCGGCGTGCCGGCCTTTTCCATGATCTCAGCACCCGCGTACACGACTTCCCAATCCACTTTGACACCGGTCGCCTCTATGCAGCGTTGAGCAGCCAGCGAAACTTCAGGGCCGATGCCATCTCCGGGAATCAGCGTTATCTTGTATTTACTCATTTAAAGCCTTTTCAACCATTCTGAAAGTCTGCCGATTCCTTCCTCAATATCTTTTTCACTCGTGGCAAAACTAAACCGCACATGTTTGTCTGATCCGAAGCTCTTGCCCGGGATCACAGCGACGAATTTTTCTTCCAATAATCGATTGCAAAAAACATCTGATCCAAGACCTGTTTTTTCAATATCACAGAACGTGTAAAATGCACCCTTCGCCACGAAAGGCTTCAACCTATCCGATTTTTTCAGGAGAGAAATCATGAGGTCTCGGCGTTTTTCAAACAGCACTCTGACATCGGCCCGGTAACTCATTGGCATGCGCAACGCAGCCACCGCCATCTTTTGACTAATGGAGGTTGGGTTTGACGTCGAATGGTCCTGAAGAATGCCTATTTTTTTTATTACGTCCGCATCGCCTGCCGTATAGCCGATACGAAGTCCCGTCATCGAATAACTTTTAGAAGTGCCATTCACCACAAATGTACGTTTTTTAATTTCTTCGCCAAAGGACGCTATACAAAAATGTTTTGAGCCGTCATAAAGATAATACTCGTAAATCTCGTCGCTGATACAGATAAGATTTTTTTCCACAATAACTTCCATAAGCTCTCTTAAGTCCTTTTCGCTCAAGACAGCGCCCGTGGGATTGGAGGGGCTGTTCAATATAACAACCTTACTTTTGGGTGTCACGGCGTCTCGCAGCCTTTCAGCCGTCAACCGAAAACCTTCTTCCTGATAAGTGGGGACCATCACGGGCGTTGCGCCCGCCAGATACGTCATTTCGGGATAACTCACCCAAAAGGGGGTCGGCAAAATAACTTCATCGCCCGCTTCGCACAAAACCTGAATCAAATTATACAGCGAATGTTTGGCCCCGCAGGAAATAACGACATTCTCAGGTTTGTACGAAAGCCCTTGGTCGGCATGGAATTTTTTGCACACCTCTTCGCGCAGCTCGGGAATTCCTGAGGTGGGAGTGTACTTAGTGAAACCCGAAGCCAGCGCCTTGGCACCCTCTTCTTTAACGGGGGCCGGAACGTCAAAATCAGGCTCCCCTGCGCCAAAACTAATCACAGGATGCCCTTGGGCCTTCATTTCTTTTGCCTTGGACGTCAGCCCCAGTGTTGCGGACGGCGAAACTTTGGCCATACGGCCGGCGATCTTCATGGAATACACCTTTTTAATTTATAAGACATTCATTGTAACAAAAAAATCGCCTCTTTTGAAACCCAAAAGAGGCGACCTTCAAAGCTATGGATGAGTTCCGTTTTAGGGAATCAGCCGCCTCCTTTGTTGCGGAAAAACTTGCCGAGGTTTTTGAAGAATGTGCCCTTTTGAGGCTTTTCCTTCTTGGGCTCGGCATGCTTTGGGCGGGATCCCGTTTCGGGGGCCGCGTGCGGATGAGCGGCGGCCTGTGTGTCCTGCGCCGTATGCTCATGGTCATGCGCGTCTTTCTTCGCTTTGTGCTTCTTCGGCGTTTCTTTGATCTTGATTTCTTTTTCGGTCAATTCAAGGATAGCCATATCGGCACCGTCGCCTTTGCGCTTGGGTGCCAACTGTAGAATACGCGTATAGCCGCCGTTGCGCGCCTTGAAGCGCGGAGACACTTCTTTGAAAAGCTTCGAAGTCAGGTCGTGGCTTTGGAGCACCGAAAACGCCTTGCGACGCTGATGAAGCGTGTCGCTTTTGCCCATATGAATCACACGGTCCGCCAACCGCTTTGCTTCCTTGGCTTTTCGCACCGTCGTTGTGATCTCCTGGTACATCAACAGGGAGCTTACGAGGTTGCGCATCAAAGCCTGTCGCTCGGGCGCATTCCGCCCAAGTTTTTTGGTGCGTCTATTGTGTCTCATTATTCCGATTCTCCGCTATATTTCTTAAGTTTTTCGAGGTCGATCGGCATGCCCAGAGAAAGATCCATCTCTTTGATGATGTTGGTAATCTCGGTTAGGGACTTTTTGCCGAAGTTGCGGTATTTCAGCATTTCCGCTTCGGTCTTTTTCACAAGATCCCCGATGGTCTTGATATGCGCTTCACGCAGGCAGTTGGCGCTGCGAACGGAAAGTTCGAGCTCGGATACGGGCTGCGCCAGGCGCTTGTAATGATCGCGCTCTTTGTCGTCGGAAGGTTCCGGCGCCATGTCTTCTTCCGGAAGTTTTCCGAAATTAACGAACACGTCCAGATGTCTCTGGAAAATATTCGATGCGTAAAGCATGGCATCCTTGGGAGAGATACTTCCGTTGGTCCAAACTTCGATGGTCAGTCGGTCGTAATCTGTCATCTGTCCGACGCGGGTGTCGTCTACGTGAAAATTAACTTTTTTGACAGGTGTAAAAATGGAGTCGATCGCAACGACACCGATTGCCTGCCCATCTTTCTTATTGCGCTCGGCAGGAACGTATCCTCGGCCTTTTTGCACTTCCAATTCCATACGGAACGGCACATTCTTTGTGAGTGTTGCGATATGAAGGTTGGGATTGATAATCTCAATGGTGTCATCCGTTTCGATGTCGCCGGCCGTGATCTCCTTTTTCTGGTTGACCTCTATGCGGAGCGTCTTGGGTGCCCGTGTATGCGAACGAATGATCAGATTCTTGATGTTCAGAACGATCTCTGTCACATCTTCGACAACGCCCGGAATAGAAGCGAATTCATGCGATACGCCGTCGATCTTGATCGAGGTGATAGCGGCGCCTTCTATGGAAGAAAGGAGCACGCGGCGCAATGAATTTCCGATCGTAACACCGTAACCCCTTTCAAAAGGTTCGGCCACGAATTTACCGTAATCATTCGTCAAAGACTCTTCGTCACATTCGAGTCTTTTTGGTATTTCAAAGGATCTTAATGCAATGCCCATTTGTAGTTCCCCTTTCGAGTAATCTTTTGTCCGGTTATTTCGAGTAAAGTTCGACGATTAGCTGTTCCTGGATCGGTATCTGAACATCAGAACGCTCCGGAAGCTTCTTCACTTTGGCCGTGAAATTGGCCTCGTCCACCTCAAGCCATGCGACCTTCTTATGGTCTTTGGTCTGCTCCAGCACAGTCTTGAAACGTTCCTTCATCTTGTCTGAGGACCTTAGAGAAACTGCATCACCCTCGCCGATCTGGAAAGATGCGATATTGACCTGTCTGTCGTTCACCCACACGTGCCCATGACGGACAACCTGACGCGCTTCGCTACGCGATGCGGCCATGCCCATGCGGTACACGGTGTTGTCGAGGCGGCGTTCAAGCGTCACTAGGAGTGCTGACCCCGTGACACCTTTAGAATGTGTGGCTTTACGGAAATAAAATTTAAACTGACTTTCGAGCACCCCGTAAATACGCTTTACTTTCTGCTTTTCACGAAGCTGAACGCCGTAGTCCGAAAGTTTCTGGCGGTTTTGACCATGCATGCCCGGCACGTATTCGCGTTTTTCAACGGCGCACTTGGGAGTGTAGCAGCGTGTTCCCTTAAGGAATAATTTCATACGCTCGCGACGGCACAGACGACAGACGGCACCTGTATAACGACCCATGATTAAACTCTCCTTCTCTTCGGCGGACGACAGCCGTTGTGTGGGATCGGCGTCACGTCGCGTATTAGGCTGATCGCCAGTCCCGCGGCCTGGAGTGCACGGATCGCGGATTCGCGTCCGGAACCTGGCCCCTTAACAAAGACTTCCACTGTTTTCATACCGTGTTCTATCGCTTTTTTAGCGGCGGATTCGGCCGTTATCTGCGCCGCAAACGGCGTTGACTTTTTGGAGCCCGTGAAGCCTGCGGATCCGCAGCTGGCCCACGCAACAACATTGCCCGTCTTATCGGTGATGGAGACGATTGTGTTGTTAAACGTTGCGAGTATATGAGCGGTCCCCTCCGAAATATGTCGGACTATTTTTTTTCTGGATTTAAATTTCTTTGCTTTTGCCACTGTTTCTTTTTCTCCTGATTAAAAGTTATTTCGCTGGCGCTCCGGCCGGTTTAGCGCCGGGTGCTGCGGCTGCTTTTTTCTGGGCTCCGATTGTCTTTCTCGGGCCTTTTCTCGTGCGCGCGTTCGTGCGGGTGCGCTGTCCGTGTACCGGCAGTCCCCTCTTGTGGCGGATGCCGCGATAGGACTGAATATCCATGAGACGCTTTATATTGAGACCGACCTCGCGGCGAAGGTTACCTTCTGTTTTATAATCCTTTTGGATAACCGCAGTAATGCGCGAAACTTCGTCTTCAGTCAGATTCTTCGCTCTGACGTCCGGGCTAACACCTGCCTTCTGGAGAATTTCTTTTGAGTTGGCCAGGCCTATGCCATAAATGTAACCTAACGATACATAAATCTTTTTCTCTTTGGGGATGTCGACCCCGACGATTCTCGGCATATTATGACCCTTGTCTTTGCTTGTGTTTAGGATTTGAACAGATCACTCGCACCACACGTTTGCGGCGCACGATCTTGCAATTCTCACAAATTTTTTTAATGCTAGAACGAACTTTCATCTCTTTGTCCTTTTATCGGTTATTTCACGCGGTAAATAATCCGTCCACGCGTCAGGTCGTAGGGCGATAGCTCAAGCATCACCTTGTCACCAGGCAGAATACGAATAAAATTCATTCTCATTTTACCGGATACATGCGCCAAAACTTTATGCTGGTTGGCAAGATCCACGCGAAACATCGCGTTGGGTAACGCCTCACTGACGACTCCTTCTACCTGCACCGCTTCTTCTTTGGGCATTATTCGGTTACAACCTCCGGTTTTTCCTTACCTACAAAAATCGTTTGTTCAAAATGCGCCGAACGTTTTCCGTCCTTCGTAACCACTGTCCATCCGTCCGAAAGTGTTTTCACATCGTAAACACCAACATTAAGCATCGGCTCGATTGCGATCGCCATACCGGCCACTAATCTCGGGCCGGTTAGCGGCTTTCCGAAGTTCGGGATCTGCGGTTCTTCGTGAAGGCTCCGGCCGATGCCGTGTCCCACGTAATCGCGCACAACCGAAAAGCCGTTCTTCTCAGCATGCTCCTGAACGGCCCAGGAAATATCACCGAGAAAATGACCCTCGACAGCCTGGTCAATGCCTTTATAAAGAGCTTCACGCGTCGTGTTGATCAAATGCTGCGACGAAACATCTATCCTGCCAACGCCAAAAGTGCGCGCTGCGTCGGAATAAAATCCTTCAAGCACCGCACCGACGTCCACGCCAACAATGTCACCCTCAGCGAGAGCACGTTTGCCTGGAATCCCGTGAACCACCTCTTCGTTCACTGAAACACAGATCGAAGCGGGAAAACCGTAATACCCCTTGAACGCGGGTGTCGCACCCTGCGCCCGTATGAACTCCTCGGCTTTTTCGTCGAGTTTCTTCGTCGTCACACCGGGCACGACCTTCGATTCCAAAAATTTAAGGAGCTTTGAAACCACGCGCCCCGCTCTTCGCATGATCTCGAGTTCCGCCGGGGTCTTTGGCGCTATTTTCTGCACAGCCCTTTCTCACGGAACAAGTTCATTAAAATAATATTTAGAGGCGCCACATCTATGTCGCCGTCCAACTGAACTAGCCTACCGCTGGTCTTGTAATACTGAATAAGCGGCTCAGTGACTTCTTTGTAAATTTTCAATCTGTTTTCTATTGCTTCAACGCGATCATCCGGCCTTTGCACCAGCGTTGACCCACAAACATCGCACATCCCCTCTTTCTTAGGAGGATAGTTATGCACGTGATAATTCTTGTTGCACTTGGGACACAGCCGCCTTCCGGATAGGCGCCGAATGATCATCGGTAAACTTGTTTCAAAATCAAGCGCCATGTCCAGCGGCATCTGTAGCATCTTAAGCTCTTCGTCGAGTGCCTTAGCCTGCTCGGGAGTCCTGGGAAAGCCATCCAGGATGAAACCCATGTGCGCATCCGGACGTTCCAAACGTTCGGCGACAAGACCTATCACGACTTTGTCGGGAACGAGTTTTCCATCGTCCATATTTTTTTTGGCTTCCAAGCCCAGCGGAGTCCCGGCTTTCACCGAGTCGCGGAGCATATCGCCCGTAGAAATATGAAGCACCCCCAGATCTTTAGAAAGAACTTGCGCGTGCGTTCCCTTGCCCGCTCCCGGAGGACCCAAAAAAACCAGTCTCAAGTCAGCTCCGTTTTAGTACGCTGCCGCGCGCTGCCGCCCTTTAATGCGACCGCGTTTCATAAAACCTTCGTAATGACGCATCAAAAGCTGTGACTCGATCTGCTTGATCGTGTCCAAACTGACGCCAACCACGATCAAAAGTGCCGTTCCGCCGAAGAAATCTGCCACTTGAGGCGGTATTTTTAAAGCCTTGCCGAGTATATCCGGCGCCACCGCAATGATTGCCAAAAATACACCGCCCGGCAAGGTAATGCGGTTGATGATAAAATCAAAATATTCTGCTGTTGGCTGCCCCGGGCGGACGCCGGGAATAAAACCGCCATATTTCTTCATGTTCTCCGCAACATCGATCGGATTAAACGCGATCGCCGTGTAAAAATAACTGAAGAAAACAATCAAAAAAACCATGATCAGCATGTGCAGCCATTGCCCCGTGGACAAAGCCGACGAGACCTGCTGAATAAAATGATTCGGCACAAAAACACCGATCGTTGCCGGAAAAAGAATGATCGACTGCGCAAAAATGATCGGCATGACGCCGCCGTTATTCACTTTGAACGGTATAAACGTCGATTGCCCGCCGAATACCTTCCGCCCCACCACGCGTTTAGCGTACTGCACCGGGATCTTTCTTTCCCCTTGCGTCAAAAGAACGACCGCTACGACAGCCAGCACCATGATCCCCAGCATAAAAAGAATGGTCAGCGGTTGCATCTGCGCGTCTCCCGACTTGTGAGAAGTCATGAGCGTCGCTATCTGTGTGACTGCTGTCGGCACGCGCGATAAAATGCCCACCGCGACGATGAGCGACATTCCATTACCGATGCCCTTTTCTTGGATCTGCTCACCCAGCCACATGATAAACGCAGAACCTGTGGTCAGCGTCAGCACGGTCAGAATGCGAAAGGGCCAACCGGGGTTTGCAACAATCTCAAGACCGCCAAAACGCGCGGGATTTTCAAGCCAAAGCGCTATCAGAAACGACTGCAATAGTGAAAGAGCGACCGTGCCGTAACGCGTGTACTGAATAATCTTTTTCCGACCCATCTCACCTTCTTTGGCCAATTTTTCCAAAGTAGGAATGACAACCGTCAAAAGCTGCATGATGATAGAGCTTGAAATGTACGGCATGATACCAAGCGCAAATATGGTCAATCGATGGATGGCGCCGCCTGAAAATAGGTTCATCACGCCAAAAAGGTTGCCGCCCTGCGAACGTGTTAAATTATCAAAGAAAATCGCCAGCTTCGCACCGTCAATGCCCGGCGTGGGAATAAATGAACCCAAACGGTACACCACAATCACGCCTAGCGTGATAAGAATCTTCTTTCGAAGATCCGGAATTTTGAAAGAATTGGCAAATGCCTGAATCATTAGACTGAAAGCGCCTGGGCTTGGCCGCCCGCCGTCTTGATCTTTTCAAGAGCAGACTTCGAAAATGCATGTGCTTTGATCACAAGCGCATGCTTGAGCTCACCGTTTCCAAGGATCTTAATCGGCAGGCTCTTTTTACGTGCCAGTCTCGCGGTGCGCAATGTTTCAGGATTAACTTCCGTGCCTTTCGGAAAAACATTGAGACTCTCTAGCCCCACGACCTCATATTTGGCCTTCGGAGTAAAAGTGAACCCTCTTTTGGGTATACGGCGAATAAGCGGCATCTGACCACCTTCGAAACCCGGACGCACACCGCCCGAAGCACGCGCATTCTGCCCCTTGTGTCCCCGGCCAGACTGCTGTCCGTGTCCAGAACCACGACCACGTCCAACAACTTTTCTTCTTTTATTAGCGCCCTTCGGTCTTACCATCTTGTCAAGCATGGATCTTTTCCTTTATTAAGCTCTTGAGCCCATCAACCGTAGCGCGAACCACGTTTATCGCATTGTCCGAACCAAGCGACTTTGTAAGAATATCTTTCACGCCCGCTGATTCACAAATTGCGCGAACCGCGCCGCCAGAGATAACACCCGTTCCGGGCAGTGCCGGTTTCATTAAAACGCGCGCGGCGCCAAAATGACCAATCACTTCATGCGGAATCGTCGTGCCTTTCAAAGGCACGGTGAACAAATTTTTCTTCGCGTGCGTGATGCCTTTTTTGATCGCGTCCTGCACTTCATTGGCTTTCCCGATCGCGAAACCTACGCGACCCTTAAAATCACCGACAACGACGAGCGCTGAGAACGAAAACCGCTTTCCGCCCTTCACCACTTTGGCGACGCGGTTGACCGCGACTACTTTTTCTGCAAATTCCGGCTTTTCTTCGGACTGCCGGTTAAATTTTTTGGGACGACGCTGTGAGTGAGAGGGTCTGGCCTGACTCACGACTTCTTCTGCCACGGTCGCCACAGCGGCCTGGTTCAATGGCACATTCTGCACATCTGTTTTTGCGATGATCTTCGCCTTCGGTTTCTGCTTAAAGTCCTTATTGTCCACGCGTCCTCTTGCCCCTTTGTCAGTTTAGAAAGAAAGTCCACCTTCACGCGCCGCATCGGCAAAAGCCTTAACGCGACCGTGATAGAGATAACCTGCGCGATCGAATACTACTTTCTCAATTCCGCTTGCCTTGGCTTTTTTGGCTACAAACTTGCCAAATTCCACCGCGGCCTTCACATTGCTGAATGATTTTAATCCCGCAGCTTTCTTAAATTCTTCCGATCTCGTTGATGTTCCTATTAATGTCTTCTGTTCAAAATCATCGATGATCTGCGCTTCC
This sequence comes from Candidatus Omnitrophota bacterium, assembly GCA_023248025.1. Taxonomy (GTDB): domain Bacteria; phylum Omnitrophota; class Gorgyraeia; order 2-02-FULL-51-18; family 2-02-FULL-51-18; genus JAHFFI01. Next base: position 2,318 of record JAHFFI010000022.1, on the reverse strand, counting down.
AAATGCTGATGACTGCGAAAAACACACAGTCTCGGTCGGACGCCGGCGCCGGCCACGCGCTTGCGGATACGGAAATGGCGAACAATTCTATTTGAAACGATGCGATTTTTAGGCTTCATTTTGTCACCGTCTTTCCGGCTTTGCGACGGACCACTTCGCCCAGATAACGGATACCTTTGCCTTTATACGGCTCGGCTTGGTACACGCGTCGGACGGTTGCCGCAAATTCACCAACCATTACTTTATCGATTCCTTTTATCACTAGCTGCGTAGGCTTGGGCGCTTCCACCGCCAGACCTTCGGGAATGGTAAATACCACCGGATGAGTGAATCCCAATGCCATCGTAAGTGTCTTGCCCTGTATGGCTGCCTTGAAGCCAACGCCCTCAATGGCCAGTTCCTTGGAATAACCATCGGTAACACCTTTGATCATATTGCTAATAATGCTTCGCGTCGTGCCGTGAAGCGCCTTGTCCGGTTTTTCGTCAGAGTGACGGGCAATCGTGAGAACATTGTTCTTAAAATCGGCGCTCACACGGTTGCTCATATGAAACTGCAACTTTCCTTTGGGTCCTTCAACGGTGACATTGCCGTTGGCCACGGCCAACTTCACACCGGAAGGAACAGAAATAGGTTTTTTACCGACGCGTGACATGACTCACCAGACCTTTAGCAGAAGTTCGCCGCCAACGCCGCGCTTCTTTGCGTCTTCACCGGTTAGAAGTCCTTGAGGCGTCGACATGACGCATACGCCCAGGCCGCTCAACACGGTCGGTATTTCATCCCGCTTCGCATACCGTCTGAGGCCCGGCTTTGAAACACGGATGATGCGGGTGATGCTGCGAGTGGGTTCATTGGGCCGTCTCAAATAAACACGTAAGATCCCCTGCTTTTTATCTTCAATCAAGCGGTAATCAAAAATAAATTTTTCGTGTTTTAAGATCTTTAGGATCTCAGTGATAATGTACGAGGCTTTTACGTCTACACGTTCTTTGCTGACGCGTGACGCGTTGCGAATACAGGTCAATGCGTCGCCGATAGGATCTGTTAATGCCATGATGCGCTTACCTTCCCTTTATTTAATATTTACCAGCTGGCCTTGATCACGCCCGGAATCTCGCCTTTCGACGCCAGTTCCCGGAAACAAATACGGCACAGTTTAAATTTGCGATAATACCCACGCGTGCGGCCGCACTGCTGACAGCGGTTGTACGCCTGTGTCTTGAAACGCGGAGGCCTCGATTGCTTCACTCTCAATGATGTCTTGACCATTTTGCTTCCTTATTAAACGGCGGCCGCAGCAGGTGTTTTTTGCTGCACGGTTTTTTCTATTTTTTGTCTGAACGGCACGCCGAACAGCGCCAAAAGTTCATACGATTCATCACGTGAGCCGGCATTCACCACGATGGTGATCTCCATGCCCTGCGGACGCGGAACCTTGTCCGTTTCCAGCTCCGGAAATATTGTCTGTTCCTGAAGTCCGAAAGAAAAATTACCCGCCTCATCGAAACCGCGGGGGTTTAATCCGCGAAAATCGCGGACGCGCGGAAGCGCAATTCTGATCAGTCGTTCAAAAAACTCATACATGATGCGGCGACGCAGTGTGACGCGGCAGCCAACAGGCGCGTTTTCACGGATCTTAAAATTTGAAATAGCCTTCTTCGCGCGTGTAATGACCGCGTGTTGACCGGTGATAATGCTCATTTCCTGCTGAGCCTGCTCAACGATCTTGATGTCTTCAGCGCCTTTACCTACACCCATGTTCACAACGATCTTTTCAAGCCTGGGCACCTGTAAAATATTCTTGTATCCGAATTTCTTCATCATTTCGGGCGCGATCTTCGTGTGATACAGTTCCTGTAGGTTTGCAGGTTTAGCATTCTTCATGACGCGATCGCTACCTTTTCTTTAGCCGTAATTCTTTGTTTAGAGCCGTCCCCTAGGATGCTGGTCTTGATACGCGTCGGCTTATTGGAAGCCGGGCTTAAAAGTGCCAGGTTCGATATATGAATCGGACGCTCTTCGCTTAAAATTGCGCCTTGCGGATGCTGTTGGCTGCGGCGCGTGTGCTTTTTGACCATATTGATCCCCTCAACAAGTGCGCGCGATAATTCGGGATACACATGAAGCACTTTGCCTCGCTTGCCTTTATCTTTACCGGCGAGCACCAAAACCTTGTCGCCGCGGCGGATACCCAATGACATAATTAAATAACCTCCGGAGCAAGTGAAATAATTTTCATAAATCCCTTGTCCCTCAGCTCGCGCGGCACCGGTCCAAAAATGCGCGTTCCTCTGGGATTTTTCTGCGCGTCTATA
>JAHFFI010000106.1 GCA_023248025.1 Candidatus Omnitrophota bacterium | reverse complement strand
GTTACGAGGTCCGCTTTATCAAAAATAGACAAGAGCGCGCCGGCCTTTGTTATAGGAAGTTTATCGTGCGCCGTCCTCGGTAGATATTGCTCTCCAATAGCCTCTGAGACTTCCGGTGTTTCCCCGCTCGCCAGCGCATAATATTTTCCCATGATACCCTGGAGCTCGGGAAATTCCCCGACCATGAGCGTCAGTAGATCCGCTTTGCATAGAAAGCATGCGCGCTCGAATGTTTTTGCTTCTTCATCGGAAAGAGAAAGCGATTTCGAAATCTCTTTCGAGAGCTTCACCAGTCTTTCGGATTTTTCAAGCATGGATCCGGCGCCTTTTAAAAACACAAGGTCCTTCAACTCTTCTCTTTTTTTGGCCAACCCCGCTTGGGTGTCTTCCTGATAAAAAAATTGACTGTCTTGAAGTTTTGCGCGAAGAATCTGCTCAACATTATAGGAAATTGATTTTTTCTCTGCGGGCGTTGCGTTGCCATCAAGAATGGCCAAAAAAGATGGCATGAGCTTTCCGCTTTTATCGACCACACTGAAAATACGTTGTTTGCGCGCCATGCTGACGGTGAGAACTTCTTGAGGAAGCTTGAGAAATCCCCGGTCGAACGACGCCGAAAGCTCACTCGGACTTTCGACGAGAAAATTCACCTCGTTCAAAAGAAACGGGTCTTCGTAAAGACTCCCCCCCAACTTTTTCGCCGCCGTCTCCAGCTTCGCACGGATAAGTTTCTTTCTTTCGGCCGGATCCGCGATGACTCCGTGGCGTTTTAATAACGCAAAATAATCCGAGATGCTTTTCACCGGATATTTTTTGCGTATGGATTTCGCGAAAATAAGGGTGTGAGCGCCCGTTTTTAAATTTCCAATTCCAAATGTTAGGGACTTGGCGCCATAAAAACACATTAGGCTGCGAATGGGGCGGGAGAAATAAAGGCCCGAAGCGTCCCACTTCATTTGTTTCGGAAACGGGACCGCTTTCAAAAGTTCCGTAAAAATTTCCGGCAAGACCTTTTCCGTAGAAAGTGTTTTTTCGGCCTGCCGCACGTACACATAATTTTTCCCCTGGAACTCACGAATCTCGATGTCTTTTTCCGAGGCGCCCTTCGCTTTAAGAAATCCTGAAAGCCGGTCGCTTGGCTTTCCGTCAGTTCCGAAGCTATCCTGCTGGGAAGGGCCTTTCAAAAGATTTTCTTTGGCGGCCTGGCTTGCTGAGACTTCGCCTATCCAGAACATCAGGCGACGGGGTGTGGCCCATATGCGGCATTCTTTGAAAAAAATACGTTTATCTTCGAATATTTTTTTAAGCCGTTGTCCGAGAAGTTCATCGCCGGATTCGAACATATCGGCGAGATTCGTCGCGGGCAGCTCTTCCGTTCCGATCTCAAATAAAATATCGTTGAGTTTAAGTGTCTTTTTTATCATATCGTTGCATATAATTTTGCGCGCATTTTTTAGCGAGATTTCTTACGCGCGCGATGGTGGCGGGGCGTTCATTAACGCTCACCGCTCCGCGGGCATCCAGCATATTGAATACGTGGGAGGTTTTAAGCGTCCATTCATAAGCCGGGTACAGAAGCTTGCAGTCCCCGGGTTTTTCACCCAAAAGCCGCTTAGCTTCGGCTTCGTACTGCTCAAAAAGTTTGTGCAAAAGACCGGTGTCGCTCTTCTCGAAGTTATAGCCGCAATATTGCACTTCGAATTCCCGGCGCAGATCGCCGTATTTCAGTTCATCGGACCACTGCAGTTCAAACAAGTCGTGCTTATTCTGCAGAAACATCGCGATGCGTTCGAGGCCATAGGTGATTTCGCAGGAAATAGGCTCCAGAACAAAACCTCCCACCTGCTGAAAATAAGTGAACTGCGTGACTTCCAGTGAATCCATCCACACTTCCCAGCCGAGACCCGAAGCGCCGAGCGTCGGCGACTCCCAGTCATCCTGCACAAAGCGCAGATCGTGTTTTTTGAGATCGAGACCGATAGACCGAAGGCTGTCGAGATAAAGGTCCTGAACATTGTCCGGCGAAGGCTTAAGAATAACCTGGTACTGATAATAATGCTGAGTGCGCAGAGGATTCTCGCCATAGCGGCCATCCGTGGGGCGTCGCGTCGCCTGAACATAGGCAACCTTTGTCGGGACCGGCCCCAGCGCGCCGAAAAACGTGGCCGGATGAAAGGTGCCCGCTCCGACTTCAAGGTCGTATGGCTGTAAAATGGCACAGCCTTTTTTGGCCCAGAATTCCGATAATTTTGCCAGCATGTTTTGAAAAGTCATGCGAATGCCAATCTCCTATCTTGCAATGTATCCCATTTTTTCCAAGAATGTAACCGAATGAAGCTTCCGAGGCAAATGAAAATCCGCAAAGCGCCTTAAGATCTTCTCCAACTCTTCCCCGACTTCCTGGGAAACCTTCACATTCAAAAGCTCTTTCATCGATGAACGCCGCACATGCTCAAGAAACTGTATAGCGCCCCGTGACAAGAATATTCCGGTCGTCTGACCATCCCCCGCAGCGCTCCGGCCCTGACAATTCTGACACAAGATGCCGCCCATTCCCACTTGAAAATACGCGGGGCTGGGACCTAAGTCCTGGCAAATAACGCACGCGCGGATCTCCGGCATCAGCCCCAGCATTTCAAAAAGCTTCACCTCAAATATACGGGCTGAACGGCGGGGAGAAGCTTTCGTTGCCAAAAATTGCATCGCGTCTTTCAACAACCCAAAAAGTCCGGTGGATGGCTCTTCTATTTCCACGATATGGTTTATCAGGTCCACAAAATAACTGGCGTAAGCAAGCGCCTCCAGATCTTCGCGCACCTCCTGAAAATTGTTGATCACCTCGACCTGCGTCACCTGATGCAGGTCCGCGCCCCTGCGTCTCCGGTAGAAGAGGATTTCATTCAAAGAAAAAGGCTCCAGTGTGCTGCCATAACGGTAACGTGCGTCGCGCACGCCTTTGATGATGCCGTGGATTTTTCCGAAGTCTTTTGTATAAAAATGCGCCAGGAGACTCGTGTCCCGGTAATCATATGTTTTTAGAACAAAAGCTTCTGTTTTCGCGGCGCTCATCTGGGCAGTTCTTTTTTCTGCGGCGGCACAGAACCGGCGCTGACAACCATACGGATACCGTCTTCTATGGTCATAGAGGATTCGATGACTCTTTCTTTTTCCACAAAAACAAGATATCCGGTTGCGGGGTTCGGCGGCGACGGAACAAAAACGGTGATCATTTCTTTGCCGGTTTTCTCGTCAATCTCCCATCGTTTTGAATTCGTGACGAATCCCAGTGAATAAGTGCCGGGCATCGGATAAACGATAAAAACAACGCGGGCAAATTCACCTTTTTTTTCACCGAATAGGGCTCGTGTAATGTCCTTGATGGACGAATAAATTTTATTGATGACGGGAATACTCTCGATAAATGACTCGCCGGATTCAAACACTTTCTTGAAGATAAATCTTTCGGCCGCCCAGCCGATCAGCGTCACGAACACCAGCACCACAAGCGCAATCGCGATCTTGGTGAGAAAAACTTTGAACGAAACATCGATACGAAACGGAAGCGCGCGGAACACGGGATTCACGACAAGCGAATCCGCCAGATGCAAAAGATAATTGATAAATAGGCTCGTGAGAAAAAGGGGCGCCAGGACCAGAAGGCCCGCGGCAAAATGATTGCGCAATTTTTTAACCTTCATTCATCACCTCAAAACCTGGAACAAGAACAACGTCACGAGTACTCCCAGGAGCGCACCGGCCAACACTTCGGACAGCGAATGGATCTTGGCCCTGAGTCGGCTCTGGGCCACGAGTGCCGCCAAACCAAACGTAATCAGCAACACAAACATGTTGGGCGTCGTCATGAATAAAAGCGTCCAAAGAGAAAATGCGACCGCCGAGTGGCCGCTGACGGAACCACCCCGAAAGGGCGTTCCCTTTCCGGTCTTCGCTTTCAAAAGAATAACCAGGAACACGACGCTTAAAAGACAGGCGAGCGTAATGCTCCAATGTGTGTAGCGCAGCCGAAAAGCCAGCGTGTCGAGAGGCCACACCCAGTGGCGCGAAAATATCATGAAACCGAGAATGACGGCATTAAGCGCCAGCACCAGCACCGCTCCGGCCAGCATGTCTTTTACGATGCGGATCGAAGGATGGTACGATTTGTGAAGCGTATCCAGCGCCTCCTCGATAGCCGTATTGATCATCTCGGCCGCCAGTACGGAACTGATAACACAGCACAATATCATCCATTCTATGCGGCTGACTCCGATCACGATACCCAGAAGCAGGACAAAAAATCCTATCAGATAATGCAGGCGCATATTCCGTTCGACTCGGATCACATGCAAAAATCCCGCAACCGCGTCGTTTAAACTGTGCACCAGAGTACGTTTTTTCATATCACCTTTTTTAATATCATTTCCTGCCGGGTGTGCATACGCGCCCTGTCATTTTTCTTTTTATCACGGTAGCCCAGTAAATGCAGCGTGCCGTGGACCAGGTATCTTGCGAGCTCTTCTCGAAACGATATTTTAAGTCTGGCTGAGCATTTCCGCGCCGTCTCGGCCGACACTACGATGTCGCCGAGGTGGGTTTTGTCTAAATTAAACGCAATCACATCCGTAGCCGTGTCGTGCTTCAAAAATTTTTTGTTAATTTTTTGTATCTGGGCATCGTTCGTGACGAGAATTCCCACGGTGGTGTTTTGCCCCGCCTTTTCCGAGCTCAAGGTTGTGCTTACAATCCCCGCGACCCAGCGCGGCGATAAACCCGAAAGACGCGGCCAGATCCGCGCTTCAACTTTGGGCATCGTCGGGCGTTTTCGTGCCGTGCATAGGAATAAATTCGATG
>JAHFFI010000105.1 GCA_023248025.1 Candidatus Omnitrophota bacterium | reverse complement strand
GCGTTCGTGACAACCGACAGGAAGCGCGTTTCATCGTGCAGAGAATACTGGATTTCCGGGAGTCGGGTATTCCGCTTTCAGACGTCGCCGTACTTTTCAGGGCACACTATTTGTCCGCGGAACTGGAAATGGAGCTCGTCAAATGCAACATTCCGTATATCGTTCGAGGCGGTATCCGATTCTTTGAGCAGCAGCACGTGAAGGACGTGTTGGCTTTTTTAAAGATCCTGGTGAACCCGATGGACGAGATCGGGTGGACGCGTGCTTTGACGCTTCAGCCGGGGATCGGTCCGGGTTACGCTCAGAGAATATTTTCAATGGTCGAAGCGGCGGGCGGTGATCTTTCAAAAGTGATCTCGGCTGACTTCGGTTTGGCGCTGCCGCCGAAACCGAGGGAGGGGCTTTTTAATTTTAAAAAACTGCTTAAGGGACTCTACAAGGAAGAACGCCAGGCGCACCCTGATATGCTGATAGAGGAGATACTCGAAAAAGGTTACAATAAACACGTGCTGATGAATTTTGAGAACGCCCAGGAAAGGCTTGAAGACTTAAGAGAGCTTGTTAATTTTGCCCACACGTATAAAAAATTAAAAGATTTTCTCGCCGACGCTACTTTAAAAGAGGGTTTTAAGGGTGAGAGCATCATCGATGCCGGCTTGGCGGGGGAGAGTCCGGACAATCTTGTTCTTTCGACCATACACCAGGCCAAGGGACTTGAATGGCACGCGGTTGTCGTGATCGGATTATCCGAAGGACAGTTTCCGCATGCCAAGTCCATGAGAAGCCAATCCGAACTAGAAGAAGAAAGGCGCCTTTTTTATGTCGCTGTCACGCGCGCTAAAGAAGAGCTGCTTCTCACGCACCCTATGATGCGTTTTGATTACTCACAGGGAATGATTATTTCAAGACCGTCTGTTTTTATAGAAGAGCTCCCTGCTTCGGCCTATGACGAGGTGGATGTGGAAGAGGAAAACGCAAACGAAGAGACTATTTACCTGGATGAAAAGTGAAGTCCAATAAATCCGCGCTGCCCGTAGTTTTTCTTGTCGTTTTAATTGATCTGATGGGATTTGGCATCATTCTGCCGCTCATGCCGTTCTATGCGGAGCGTTATCAGGTATCTCCGATCGCCATAGGATTTTTATACAGCATCTATTCGCTGGCTCAGCTTATTTTTTCACCCGTGTGGGGGGCGCTGTCCGACCGCCTAGGACGAAGACCCATCATGCTCATCAGCACATTAGGTTCGACGCTGTCCTATATCTTGTTTGCATTTTCCCACTCCTATTGGGTGCTTTTCCTGTCGCGGCTGCTAGCCGGTGTAATGGGCGGCAATATTTCAGCGGCGCAGGCATACATTGCCGACGTCACAACACATGAAAACCGGGCTAAAGGCATGGGGCTTTTAGGCGCGGCGTTCGGCATCGGTTTTGTGATGGGCCCCGCAATAGCAACGGCACTCATGCACCCGTATTTTCACCGTTTCGGTTTGCCGGAAAACTCCTACGCGCTGCCGGGTTTTTTTGCCGCGGGTTTATCACTCACGAGCTTTCTTTTGGTGTGGGCAAAACTTCCTGAATCCGTAAACGTAGGGGAGATTGCGAAAAGACCCGACGAAGAACGGGTGACGCGTTTCGGGATACTGGATAAAAGGTTCTGGCTGGCGCTCGGCGCGGAAAAAAAAGGCGGCGTTCCATCATTCCTGCCGCTACTCATGATCAGCGGTTTTGTACTGGCGTTTGGACATTCCAATCTATACAGCGCATTTCCGCTTTTCTGCAAAAAAATGCTCGGGTTTACCGCACGCGATGTGGGCATGCAGTTCGTGTGGTTAGGACTTATCACGGTCTTTATTCAGGGCGGTCTCATCCGTGTGCTTGAAAAAAGGTTTGGGGAAAAAAAACTATTTTTAACGGGCGGCGTTTTTATGGTCCTTGGAATGGCCCTGATCCCTTTGGCGGGGAGCTCCGGAATCTTGACCGCGTTTCTGGCTCTTTTGGCCATCGGGGCAAGTCTTAACGGCCCCACGCTCAACAGCCTTATTTCAAAAGAAGCCGATCCGCATAGGGTCGGTGCCGTCATGGGCAGCGCGCAGGGGCTTTCCGCGCTGGGTCGTGCCATCGGACCGGCCTGGGGAGGCCTATTGTACGGTTGGTCACCGCGTCTTCCGTTTTGGGCCACGGCGGTTTGCCTAACATTTACGGTTTGGGTAGGTACCCGATTGCTAAAAAACGCTTGAATTTGTTGACACGCTGTATTCATTCTGCGATAATTTTTGCTTTACTGAGGCTTCACTAATTAATGGGCACACTGGCTGAGCTGATTTTGGAGCGAGACAAGGAAAGAGGAGGAGGCATAGTATTCACTATGCCGACGACGAATGACGCAGGCACAGCCCAAAAGCGGCCAGCCCCCTCGGGGGAAGCCCATTATTTAGTGAAACCGCAGTAGTTTTATGACAACTGAAAAAACAATAGGAAATCCCGGACGGAAATTATTTTTTGGACTATTCGTGTTCCCACTGCTCATCGCAGTCGGAATGACGGTGCTTTTATGCACGGTGGTTCTCTTGACGAATGAGAAAGAAACGCCCGAATCTTTGATCGCGGCGATCAAATCAGGTTCTCCGAGCAAACGCTGGCAGAAGGCGTTTGAACTTTCAAACGAACTCAATAACAATCCCAATGCCATCAGGACTAGCGGCATCCGGAACGAAGTGATGCATATTCTTGGGGATTCCGCGCACTACGATGAGAAGACGCGGGGGTATATGGCGATGACGCTTGGCCGTTTCCAGGGTCCGGAATCTGTGGCGGCGCTTAAAAGAGCGCTGAAGGACGAAAGTATGGATGTAAAGGTTTATGCGGTCTGGTCATTGGGAGTTTTAAAAGCATCAGATGCGGCCGACGACATTGCCTTTTTTTTAAGCAGCGAGAATCAAGAGCTTCGTAAAACCGCCGCGTATGTACTGGGCGCCCTGGGCAGCAAGACTTACAAAGAGGTGCTTCTTCCTTTATTAGAGGACACCGCCGCCGATGTTCGATGGAACGCGGCACTGTCACTGGCAAGACTCGGCAGCGATGCGGGGCAGAAAGTATTGATCCGTATGCTCGATCGGTCGGAACTAGCAGCACAAGGTTTATCGGAGGCCGAGATGGAAGCCGTGATGGTAAATGCGGTCAAGGGTCTGGCGCTTATCAATAAAGAGGAGGCTTTTCAGATTCTTCAAGAAGCTTCCAAAAATGAAAAAAGTTTGAAGGTTAGACAAGCAGCGCTTAATGTGATGCAGGAAAAGAGAGCGCTTTAAATGAACGACGAAATTAAGCCTGCTGCCCAGCCCGCGACCCCTGTAAAAACAGCCGCCCCCGCGGGAAATATGGACCGACGCCGTTTCCTATCATGGTTTGGTGTGGCGTGGGTGACATTTGCTGCCGCTACAACCGGCGCATTATCCATCGTCCTACGATTTCTTTTTCCGAATGTTGTTTTTGAACCCCCCACATCTTTTAAAGCGGGTTTTCCTTCCGAATACGATGTGGGTGTTGTCGATGAGCGCTGGAAAGAAAAATTCGGAGTTTGGATGGTAAAAACCGCAGAAGGTATTTACGCGCTTTCGACCACTTGTACGCACCTGGGCTGCACACCGAATTGGCTCGGCGCAGAAAATAAATTTAAATGCCCATGTCACGGGAGCGGTTTTTATAAGACGGGTATCAATTTTGAAGGCCCGGCTCCCAGGCCCCTGGAACGCTATCGCATTTCTCTGGCCGAAGATGGGCAGATCCTGATCGATAAGAGCAAGAAATTTCAGCAGGAAAAGGGCGAGTGGAACAACTCCGAGTCACTTTTAGCAGTTTAAAGAAAGGCTTACACGATGGCGGACAATGAGCAGAAGCCCAAGTTTGATCTAAAAAAATATATCCTTGAATCTCAGGTCTATAAGTCCATGTTCCGGCATGGGTATACGACTTCGGACCGAGACCGCGCGCTGTCAGTCATGAACAATGTATTTTTCCATCTTCATCCGGTCAAAGTCCGTAAATCCGGCGCGCGTTTTGGATTCACTTGGTGCGCAGGGGGACTTTCCTTCTTTGTATTTTTAACCCTTGTCGTAAGCGGTATTCTTCTGATGTTCTATTACCGTCCCACCGTAGAATACGCCTACAACGATATCATAGCGCTTCGTGAGCACGTGCCTTTCGGGATCATGCGCGAACTTCATCGTTGGGGGGCGCATGCCATGATTATCACCGTTTGGCTTCATATGTTTCGCGTATTTATGACGGGTTCCTACAAGCCGCCGCGCGAATTTAACTGGGTGGTGGGTGTCATCCTGTTGGTTTTAACGATGCTATTAAGTTTCACCGGATATCTTCTTCCTTGGGACCAATTGGCGATGTGGGCCATTACCGTCGGCAGCAATATGGCGCGCGCCACGCCGTTTCTGGGTCACGAAGGGCCGGGCTCGTCGCTTTTGGCCATAGGGGATATACAGTTGGTTCACGCAGGCAGCGACGTACGTTTTGCCCTCCTTGGCGGTCGTTTCGTAGGTGCCGGCGCACTGTTACGCTTTTACATATTGCACTGTGTGGCGATCCCGACGGTTGCCGTGATACTGATGTCTGTGCATTTTTGGCGCATTCGTAAGGATGGCGGGATAAGCGGGCCGCTTTAATGGAATTTTTGCATCTTTTTAAAGAAGCTGTAAACCAGTTTTCTTCGCCCGTGACGATATTCACGTCGGCGGTGATTTTTTTCGCATTGTTCGTCTCGTTTCCGCGGCTATTCACGTCCACACCGGTCACGGTCATGATAGTGATCGCGGGCTTGACCTTTTTTGGCATCGGTCTCACCGATGAGCACTTCCGCAACATTGTTGGCACGCCTGATAATGTTCCGATCGTAGGCATGATCTTTATATTCGGTTTTTTTACCTGGT
>JAHFFI010000104.1 GCA_023248025.1 Candidatus Omnitrophota bacterium | reverse complement strand
GGATACTGCGTAATATGCGCTCCTTGGAAGACCATAAGGCCGCGCTGCAGCGGCATCAGCTCTTTGTCCGAGAGAACAAGCATGGCTAAAAGATATTCGTTCCACACAGCCAGAATATTGAATATGGCCAATACCGCCAGTGCCGGGCGCGCCAGCGGAAGCGCGATATGCCAATACACGCGGAAACGCCCGCATCCGTCGATGCGCGCCGAGTCCTCAAGCTCTTTGGGCAAGTCGTCAAAAAATGTCTTAAGAAGAAAAATGCCGAGCGCCAGTCCCCCGTTGATCTGAGGAAGGATATAACCCAGGCGAGTGTCCACGAGATGCAGTTTATTTAAAAGAACATACAGCGCGATGAACGAACCCGGGATCGGGATCATCATGGTAGAAATGAGAATGAGAAAAATAGCGTTCTTACCCGGGAATTCAAGCCTCGAAAAAGCATACGCCGCCATGGATGCGATCAGAAGGACGCCCACCACCGTCGTCACCGTGTAAAAAAGACTGTTCAGGAAATACAGTCCAAAATTGGCCTTGGTCCAAGCCTCCAGGTAATTTTCCCAATGCGGGACTTTCGGAAAAAGGCTTAAGTCATTGAAAACAGTTTCTTGGGTTTTTAGGCTTGAGGCGAATGCCCACCAGAGCGGGAAAAGACAGGTCGCTGAAACAACGACGAGGAAGATGTGGATAAAAAAATTGACCGTGCGATTCTTGACCTTCTCGTAGTTCACTTCGGCTTTGGTGTGAATCACCTCACACCTGCCGCATCATTTTAGAGACTCGTATCTGGACCATGGAAATAATAAGTAGAATAATGCCAAACACGACGCCCATGGCACAGGCATAACCAAACTTCGAGGAGCCTATCATCATCGCCACGATACGGGTGATGGGTACTTCGGTGTGATAACCCGGGCCGCCGCCTGTGGTCGCGATGATGATGTCAAAGATCTGCATCGTTCCCAAAATAGTCAGAATGGAAACCAGGATAAACACCGGGATCATAAGAGGCGTCGTGATGCTTTTAAACACCACCCAGGAATTGGCGCCATCCACTTTGGCCGCTTCATAAAGTTCGCGCGGTATGCTCTGGAGACCCGCCAGAAGAATGACGAAACCCCACCCGAAGCCTTTCCACATATGGATCGCGGACACCGCGATGAGTGCCGTCTTTGAGTCCGAAAGCCACGCCCGTGAAAGATCCCCTAGCCCAATGAACTTGAGAAAATGATTGAGAAGCCCGTAATTGCCGTCATAGATCCAGTTCCAGATGAGACCTACAACAATCCCCGAAAGCACAGGCGGAAGATAAAAAATAACGCGGTAAATATTGCCTCGGCGAATATCGCGATCACAGGCCAATGCCAGCGTAAGCGCCAATAGGTTTTGGACGGTGAGTGCCAGAAACGTGACATAAAACGCGTTTTGCATCGAGTGCCAGAACACCGAATTGTCAAAAAAAAGGTCTTTGAAATTCTCAAAACCAACATAATTTAGCGCCGGTGAAATACCATCCCAGTCGGAAAACGAGAGCTGGAAAACCTTAAAAAAAGGATAAACGCTGAAGATCGCGAAAAGAATAAGCGCCGGCAGGACGAACAGATAATTGCCGAGGATGCCGCGTAATTTAGTGTGGTTCATCATAAGAACCTTTTTTTAGCCGGTCACCCGGCGCTGCGCTTCGTCTCTTTTGTTTTAACTCTTTGGACATCTTCGGCCGTTTGTTCGGGAGTCTTCTCGCCAATCAGTATGGATTGTATGCCCTTGTCCAAAGCTTCTGTAACGGAGGGCGTCTCGTGCACCGGGTAGACGTTGGGGTGTGTCGTATTCTCTACGTCGTCCGCGAATTCACTTAAAATAGGGGGAATCTGCCGGAGACTGGCCTTGTTAGCAGGTAGATTATTTGTGGCTTCGGACAGATAAGCCTGCTGTTCGGGGGCCGTAAGCCATTTTAGGAAATGCACAGCGGCCTCACGTCGGATCGGATGGTTATTCACCATGAAGGATGTACCGGCACCGCCCCAGACAAGCATCGGATTCTCTTTGACAACCTTGGGCGGCAACATGGCGCCGTATTCCAGTCTCGGATTCATTCCGCGGTAGACGTTCACGCACCAGGAGCCGTTGTAGGCGAACGCCGAGCGCTCGTTGGCGAAGGTCTGCTCGGCGGTCTTATTCACCATCGTTACCGCGCCTTCAACAAGGATGCCTTCGTCGTGCATCTGCTTGAAAAGCGAAAGCACTTTAATCCAGTCGGGGTCTGTATAAGGGACTTTGCCCGCGTAGGTATCAAATACTTTTTGGGGACCCATGACGTTCATCGCAAAATTAGACGCCAAAGCGTCTATCATCCAGATTTCTCCAAAACCACTGACAAATCGGGGTATCCCTTTTTTCTTTAAAGCCCGGCAGGCCATAACAAACTCATCCCAAGTAGCCGGCGGACGGTTCGGGTCAAGACCCGCCTGTCCCAGAAGCTTTTTGTTGTAAACCATTTGAATGGTCATCACGTCCAGCGGAACTCCGTAAATACCCGCCTGCACGCCGTATTCATTGTCGGGCAGGAATTCATTTACGGAAAGCGCTTTTACGAAAAGCTCATCTTTCCAGGCTACCGTCCCCGCCTTTTTATTAAGTTCTTCGGTGAGATCGGCGACATGTCCGGATTTGATGAAACTCGCAAAATCCCTTTTCTCTCCCAATATACCGTAAATATCCGGAAGTGTTTTGGTTTGAGCGGCCGCTTTAACACGCTGGGTATAAACTTCGGAAGGGGCGTAGAGATCAAATTTTACTTTAACGTGATATTTTTCTTCATAACGCTTTGCCAGCTCTTGAAATGCGTCATCGCGATCGGAAAGCCAGTGCCAGACAGTGATGGTATCCTGTTGCTTTACGTCGGAAGACGCACAGCCCGGAAGGAAGGCGGCTAGGACAAAAAAGATTATAAAGCTCTTTATTGGCGTTTTCATTTTTTGAAATCTTTTTTAAAGCTGCTTATGAATGCATTACGTTATCAAATTAATAAGAACATGTCAAACAAACTTCTCCCATTCTTTACTTTTTAGCGGATGGGGCATCGTTTTTTCACCTATTTTTTCATACACTTTGTTGGCGTATTTCCATGTCTCGACTTTCCAGAGATCATAGCTCATAGGTGGCAGCGCGGGCTGCGAAGGAAAGCCGGAGGCAACTTCTATCTGCCCATCTCCTAGCACACGCGCCATTCCTTCATTTTGACCTTCAAATTTTTTAAAAAGCTCTAACTTTATGTCATTATTGATCTTATAAATATTTAAATACTGGCGAAAACCCTGGCCCCAGGTTAAATTATAGCGTATAAAGATCTCCGGCACACCATCGGCGTCTATGTCTTTAAATTGGGGACTCCAGACATATTGCAACGCATGTTTTCCCGTCTCCAAGAGCAATGTCGAATAATTAGAAAGAATGGAAACCCTAGCGCTGGGATCTCCTGTAGAAATAAGATAAACGGGCGCTCCGGGCCTGGAAACGGCCCATTGTTCGAGCCTGGGTGACGCTGCCACCGCGACATAATACCGCGCGCTGCGTGCAAACTTGATCTCATAGATTCGATGGTCAAACTTAATCTTATCATCCGGAACCTGCCAAAGCGAACGACTGGATGCTATGAACCACTCCACATAAGACGGATCGTATTCGGGTGATAAAAGTGATGCCGGCGGAAGTGATCTTTTTTTTAGCAGTTCCGCCAAATCCCGCTTGGGTTCCCGCGTGAGCATGCGCGTGATCCAAAAATCAGCTTCTCGCATCTTCCTTTGGGTGAGTGCTTTTTCGGCATGGGCGTAGTCATCATCGATCGTGTTGCCGGCGAAAGCGGAGGTTTCAGATAACAGAAGACAGAGGACAGACAACAGAAGACAGAGGACAGAAGACAGAGGACAGTCTCTGGAGGCACTTTGTGCCCTATCTAAAGGTCGCGAAGCGACTCCCGAGACTGCCCCCTGTCCTCTGTCCTCTGTCTTCCGTCTTCTGAGCACCACTTTAACTATAAATATAAATGTAGGTGGCCTTCATGGATGTCGGATCAAAGCGCACATCGACTGCGGCGCCGGCCTGGAGTTGAACAGCAGCTTTACCCTCTTCCCCGCCCGTAATCTGCGTTGATGCATCAAAGCCCACGGTGAGATCTTTTCGGGTTCCGCTATAAAGTTTAAGCTTGATGGTTTTTTCCTGTCCGTCGACTGCGGTGATCTCGCCCGAAACAAAACTTAAACCGGCATCCTCGGAAGATGACACCTCCGCCTCTTCGGTCTTCTCAAAAGACGTGAGTGTCTGAGGTTGTGCCTTCGGAGGCTCGGGTGTAGGAAGCGGCGCTATTGCTGATGAATTCCCATAAGCGACGGACGGCGTGTTTAATACCGGGAGAGGTTTTAGAATATCTTTCTGATGGGTTACTTCGTCAATCTTCTGTCGGGTCTGGAACTGTTCGTTATAATTTTTCTTCGCCTCATCAATCGACTGTTTCAGATCCGGCAGCTGATCAAGAAAGGGCGTCAGGCGCTCCCATTCGATAAAAGCCTCATTGTATTTACCCTGGTCGTACAAAGACTTGCCTTTTTGGTAGACCTGTTCGAAAGAACCGCGGCGTTGATTTAAAATCTGCAGCACTTCAGCAAGCTGCGCCTGGGCTTGTGCCGCGTCAGACTTGAACTTTTCGTTCGCTTCTTTGAAAACAGCGTTGGCTTGGCCAACCACCGCATTATCCAGAGCCACGGGCTGCGCACTTGAAGATTCTTTAACGGCTTGCTGAGCGGTCATCATGGTCGTGTAATTGTCCTTAATGGAGTCAATGGTTTGCTTCATTTCAGAATTGGGCTCAAGATAAGGCAGGAGACGGTCCCACTGCTCGACCGCTTCCTGGAATTGGCCCTGGTCATAGAAGATCTTTCCTTTATTAAAGGTGTTCACGATCCACTCACGGCGTTCAGCCAATGATTTCTCCAGACTCTCGCGCT
>JAHFFI010000103.1 GCA_023248025.1 Candidatus Omnitrophota bacterium | reverse complement strand
CTGCCTCGAGAGCCTCGTCTAAAATTTTTACTTTATGATGCGCTTCGTACTTATCGCGCAGCCCACGCAGGATCTGCACC
Source organism: Candidatus Omnitrophota bacterium (assembly GCA_023248025.1). Taxonomy (GTDB): domain Bacteria; phylum Omnitrophota; class Gorgyraeia; order 2-02-FULL-51-18; family 2-02-FULL-51-18; genus JAHFFI01. Next base: position 4,931 of record JAHFFI010000103.1, on the reverse strand, counting down.
GTTTCCTCAACCGACGGCGGATCCACCATGATGGTCTGGAAACGGCGTTCGAGCGCCGAATCTTTTTCGATATATTTGCGGTATTCGTCGAGCGTTGTTGCGCCTATGCACTGGATTTCTCCCCGGGCAAGGGCGGGCTTCAGAATATTCGACGCATCAATGGCGCCTTCCGCGCCACCGGCACCCACGATGGTATGAAGCTCGTCGACGAACATAATGATATTTTCACTGCGTTTGATCTCGTCCATCACGGCCTTAATTCTCTCTTCGAACTGGCCGCGGTATTTCGTGCCCGCCACCATAAGTGCCAAGTCCAGCGTGATCACGCGTTTATTTTTTAATATTTCAGGAACGTCGCCGGAAAATATTTTCGAGGCCAGGCCTTCGACGATAGCTGACTTACCGGTACCCGCTTCGCCCAACAGCACGGGATTATTTTTGCGCCGGCGTGACAAGGTCTGCATCACGCGTTCGATCTCGTCTTCACGACCGATGACGGGATCTAATTTTCCTTCTTTGGCCAGACGCGTGAGATCCCGGCCAAAAGCATCGAGTGCCGGGGTTTTTAATTTCGTACCGCTTCCCCCACCCGTGGCCGGCGGAGGGTTTTGCCCCTGACTGTATTGACTGGCGCCGGGAATAGAAGAACCTAAAAGTTTAATGACCTCTTCGCGAACTTTCTCTAGATCAAGACCCATGTTCATGAATACCTGACTCGCAACCCCTTCGCCTTCACGGATAAGTCCCAATAAAAGATGTTCAGTGCCGATATAATTGTGGCCCAGCGTGCGGGCTTCTTCCATTGCCAGCTCCATGACTTTTTTGGCTTTGGGTGTAAACGGCAAATCACCTGAGACCACGGTCGAGGGGCCGACCTGAACCAGCTTTTCCACCTCGAGACGAATATTATTGAGATTCATTCCCAGGCTCTGAAGCACCGCCGCGGCGACACCCTCGCCTTCACGCAAAAGACCCAGCAAAATATGTTCTGTGCCGATGTAATCGTGGTTGAAGCGTTTGGCTTCTTGCTTGGCGAGGAGAATGACTTTGCGGGCGCGTTCGGTAAACTTATTGAACATGTGCTCTCATCTCCTATATAAGGTATAAGTCCGATTTATATATTATAGTATACAAGAATAAATAAATAAAAGCTACCGGACCCGGCGGGTTACCGGCCTTCGAGACGACGGCGTATTAAATTGGCTCGCTTAACGTCACGTTGCGCGGAGCTAAGCTGGCGGCCTTCTATCTTTTGGAGGTGGGCAGGCTGAGTCAGAATAAGAAGTTCGTTGACGGCCCTGCGGTCAATATCAGTGATAAGCCCCATATCCACGCCCAACCTGACCATAGAAAGAAGCGACAAAGTTTCTTTCGTATTCACGATATAAGCGCTGCGAATAATGCCGTTTGAACGGGCAATCTTGTCCTGCAGAACTTCGCGATTCTGCTTCATAAGGGTTTTCCGGGCATTCTCTTCGTGCCCAATGACCTGACGAATGACGCGCTCAAGGTTATCAATCACATCATCTTCAGGCGTACCCAGTGTGATCTGATTTGAGATCTGGAAAAAATTTCCTTCAGCTTCGGTGCCTTCACCGTAGAGTCCACGCGCGGTCATTCCGAGTTTTGAGATAGCTTGGATTACACGCGAGACTTGCTTGGTCATAACAAGCGCCGGCAAATGCAGCATGACCGATGCACGTAAGCCCGTTCCCGTATTTGTGGGACATGCGGTGAGATATCCCCAGTCCGCACTAAAAGCAAATTTCAGGCGCTTGTGCAAAGATTCGTCTAGGCGGTTGGCAATGCGCCAACATTCCTGCAGGTTGAACCCGGACTGCATAACCTGTACGCGAAGATGGTCTTCTTCATTAACCATAATACTCATTATCTCTTTATCCGCGATGGCGACGGATTTATATTCGGGATGCACCATATGCTCACGGCTGATGAGATGGCGCTCCAAAAGGAACTGGCGGTCCACGTCTTCTATCTCGGACATGCGGATATAGGCGCCTGTTTTTACCAGATCCACATCCAGGACGCCTTTTTCCAGGATATCCATCGCCTCTTTTTCCTGTTTCTTGGACGCCCAGTGAGAGAACGGGAGCTTTTCAAGATTGCGGGCGAGCCTTATGCGTGAACTGATAACGATGTCGGAATTGGGACCCGTGCCCTTAAGCCACTCGCAGGTGTGTTTTAAAAGGTAGTCGACGCTTGTGATATTCATAGGGTCACTTATGTCCCTCTTTTAATTTCTTCTCGAGGAACTTGACCTTGTCCCGTAGCGCGGCGGCAACTTCAAACTCTTCTTTTTTCACGGCCTTGTTCAGCTCTTCTTTTGCCCGACTCAATTCTTCCTGGACATGCGTGACCGCTTTCTGCTCTTTCACAGACTCAGGATGTGGCGATTTACCGATGTGCTGTGTGGCTCCGTGAATACGTTTTAAAAGCTGAGACAAGCCTGTCTTGAAAGCGACGTAACAGTCGCTGCATCCCAATCGGCCGATCTTCTTGAAATCCTCATAAGTCAGTCCGCAACTGGCACACTTTTGTTTTGTCACGGCCCCGGCCGGCGCGGTGCCGCCCGCCGCAGGCGGCTGATGTTGCTCGACGTCGGAAAGTGCCGACAAAAGATCAGCGATGCCGAAATGCTGTTCCACTTCCGTGCCGCGTTCTTTCGCGCAGGACTCGCAGAGATTGAGCTTTGTGATCTGATCGTTTACGATCTCTGTCAGATGCACCGTCGCTTTATTTTTTCCGCATTCATCGCAAAGCATCATAAGGTATAACGCACGCCTTCTTTTGAAGTCAATTTATGGAATTCATCCATGAATTTTTTCGTGACGGGTCCCGGCCGACCCTCGCCGATGACGCGGTTATCGATCTTGGCGATCGGCACGATCTCGGCCGCGGTTCCGGTGAGAAACACTTCTTCCGCGATATAAAGTTCATGACGCGTGAAAGGCTCTTCGATGACTTTGTAGCCCATGGATCCCGCGATATCCATGACCGACTGGCGGGTGATACCTCTTAAAATACCCACGTACGCGGGTGGCGTGCAAAGTGTTTTTCCCTTCACAGTGAAAATATTTTCACCCGTGCATTCCGTCACATAGCCTTGACTGTTAAGTAAAATGGCTTCGTCGACACCGGCATTCGTGGCTTCGATCTTAGCGAGGATATTATTCAGATAATTCAATGTTTTAAGCTGCGGATTGAGCGCTTCCGGGTGATTGCGCACCGTCGGAACGGTGGCAAGCGTCAAGCCCTTTTCATAATATTCTCTGGGATAAAGCGTGATCTTGTCTGTGATAATAAATATCGTCGCTTTCGCGCATTTACGGGGATCGAGCCCGAGATCGCCCACACCGCGTGTCACAACCAGTCGTATGTAAGCGTCTTTCAGTCCATTGGCTTTCAGTGTTTCAATGACGGCATTTTGCAGCGCCTCTTTTTTCAGAGGCACTACGAGCCTGAGCGTATGCGAGGACTCATACAACCTATCCAAGTGCTCGGATAGCTTAAACACAAGCCCATCGTACGAGCGAATACCTTCAAACACACCGTCCCCATAAAGCAAGCCGTGATCAAAAACGCTCACGACAGCATCCGCTTTTTCAACCAGTTTGCCGTCCAAATAAATTTTAAGACCCATTTTTATAGCTCCTCTTCACGAGATCCCAGACCCGGTCGGCCATCGCGGCTATTCTTTCATCATGCGTCACCATGACCACCGTTTTCTTTTGTTCTTTGAAAAATTTTTCCAGGAGCTTGGCAATCTCAAGCCCCATGCTCCGGTCAAGATTTCCCGTCGGCTCATCGCAGAATAATATCTCCGGGTCATTGATGAGCGCCCTCGCGATCGAAACACGCTGCTGTTCGCCGCCCGAAAGCTCGCTCGGAAAATGCGCCGCTCGCTCTGCTAACCCCATCCGCTCCAAAAGTGACAGAGCTTTTTTGCGGATCTCGTCCCGGTGTTCGGTCGCGCCCGCAATAGCCGGAAGCATGACATTTTCCAACGCCGTAAATTCATTCAATAAATAATAAAATTGGAACACAAAACCCATCTTTTTATTCCGGAAATGGGACTTTTCATTTTCGGACATCCGCCCCAATTCTTCGCCGGCCGCGACCACCCGTCCTTCGGTCGGCGCATCCAGCCCTGAGAGAATATTTAAAAGCGTCGTTTTTCCGGATCCCGAGGGACCCAGTATCGCCACGCCTTCCCCTTTTTTGATGGAAAGCGAAACATCGCGAAAAATCTCGAGACGGCGATTGCCATCCAAGTATACCTTGCTGATGCCGGATGCTTCAATACCTAAGTTATTCATATCGTAGAGCTTTCACCGTATCGAGCTTGCCCGCGACAATGGCGGGGTAAACCGCGGAAATAAAACTTAAAAAAAGTGCAACACCCAGCACCGAAACAAGATCTCCCGCGCTGATCTTGACCGGTAAACGGTCCATGTAATAAATTTCTTTGGGAAGCGCAATGAACGAATAATTTTTTAAAAGCGTGCAGATGCCAAGTCCCGCACCAAACCCGAACGCCGCCCCTCCCGCCCCCAAAATAAGCCCATCCAGCGCAAAAATACGCACCAGTGACGCGGACGTGACACCCATCGCGCGCAGAATACCGATATCACGGGTCTTATCCATGACAAGAATGGTCAGGCACCCTGCGATATTCAGACACGCAACGAGAATAATGAGCGCGAGTATGAGAAACATCGCCATTTTTTCCAGTTTAAGCGCGCCGAAAAGCGTGCGGTTAGTTTCCATCCAAGTTCGCGTCTGATAGGGGTATTTTAATTGCCGCTGAATTTTTTGTTTCACATCCATTGCTTTTTCCGGGTCCTGTATCGAGACCGCGATCCCGCTCGCAGCGCCCTTCATTTGAAATAAATCACGCGCGTCCTCGAGCGTCA
>JAHFFI010000102.1 GCA_023248025.1 Candidatus Omnitrophota bacterium | reverse complement strand
TTTTTGGAAAAATACTGTTGCCGGTTCCGGGCTGCATATCAACCAACGCAAAATCTACACCCGTTCTAAGCTTGAAATCAGATTCTTTGAGCGGTTGCACCGCCAAACGCAATTCGCGGATCAACGCACGGTTCTCGGCACGGCCCACGATACCACCGTATCGGACGACAGCAGGGACTTTAAAGCGGTTTTTTATAATGTAAGCGAGCGTCACTGCCGATGACACAGAATCCGGGTCCGGATTGTCGTGCGTCATGACAATAAGGCGCTTGGTACCGCGGAGTGCGGCCTCTATTCTTTCGAAATTTTGCTGAATCTCTTCGGAATTGGTAATCAATATCTCGGACACGACGGGTCTACGTCTTGGGACCAGGCGTCAATGCCGCCGGCAAGGTTCTTCACCTTTTTAAAACCCATCTGTCCCAAAACACCGGCCGCTTTGGCACTGCGTCCGCCGAAATGACAGTACACAACAATGTCATCGGCTGAGTCCAGTTCATTGGCGCGTTCCGCGACGGAGCCCAGCGGTATCAATTTCGATCCCGGGATCTGGTTGATCTGGTATTCGGAGGGCTCTCGCACGTCCACAAGAACAAATTTATCTTTTTTTTCCATTTTACCTTTAAGCTCTTTTGCCGAAATATTCACAACACCGTTGGACGAAGCCTTTTTGTCGGATGCATCTTCTCCGCGTCTGATGCCGCAGAACGCGTCATAGTCGACCAGCTCTTTTATGGTGGGATTTTCTCCGCACACGGGGCACTTCGGGTTTTTACGAAATTTCACTTCGCGAAAATTCATTTTAAGAGCGTCATACAAAAGAAGTCTGCCGATAAGCGGCTCGCCTTTTCCCATGATAAGTTTCAAGACCTCGGTGGCTTGAATAACACCGACAACACCGGGAAGAATTCCCAAGACCCCGCCCTCCGCGCAGCTCGGGACCATGCCGGGCGGCGGCGGCTCCGCAAATAGGCAGCGGTAGCACGGACCTTTAAATGGATAAAAAACCGTCATCTGCCCGTCAAAACGGAAAATGCTTCCGTAAACAAAAGGCTTTTTCGAGAAAACACAGGCATCGTTGACGAGATAACGCGTTTGAAAATTATCCGTGCCGTCGAGAATAATGTCATAATCTTTAATGATGCGCATAATATTGTCGCGCGTGAGCATTTCATTATAGACGACGACTTTGACGTTGGGATTGATATCGGCGATGCGCTCTTTGGCTGACTCTACTTTTGGCTGATTAACATTTTTTGTTCCATGAATGATCTGGCGCTGTAGATTCGAAAAATCCACCACATCAAAATCCACGAGGCCCATCGTGCCGATGCCGGCCGCGGCCAGATACAGCGCCGCAGGAGAACCCAGGCCTCCCGTTCCGATGAGAAGCACTTTGGCTTTTTTAAGCTTTTCCTGCCCCTCGACGCCCACCTCGGGCATGATCAAATGGCGGCTGTATCGTAAAATTTCGTCCTGACTTAAAGATGACATGGGTGGCATTCCTCCGGAGCTTGTATTTTATACCTATTTGCCCTTTCGGGGCAATACCGACGCAAAACGTGCGATGACCCGGTCAATGTCCTTTTGGGGGGTAAACCTCCCAAGCCCGAAGCGCACCGCCCCCCATCGGAAGCCCTCTTCCACACCCATGGCCTTCAGAACATGCGACGGTTCGGGGCTTGTCGAAAGACACGCGGAGCCGGAAGACAAAGCAATATCAGGAAGGCGGTCAAAAAGGTCCGCGGAGCGCACTCCTTTAAAACTAATATTGAGATTATTGGGAAGACGGGCTTTTTCACTGCCGTTGACCCGAAAAGAACGCACTTTTTGTGCCAAACCGTTCTTCAGGCAATCCCTCAATCTCCCCACTCTTTTAATTTCGTTCTTTCTCGTCGTTCGGCAGAGACGACAGGCTTCCCCGAATCCTACGAGCGCCGGAATATTGAGCGTGCCCGAACGCAGCCCTTTTTCTTGACCGCCGCCATCCAGCAGCGGCAAAAGCCGTATATTCGGCTCCCTTTTCCTTATATATAGGGCGCCAGCACCCTTGGGTCCGTAAATTTTATGCGCAGTGAAGGTCAGTAAGTCTACGGCTGTCTTTCGCATGTCCATCACGCAATAAGCCGCGCCCTGCACCGCATCCGTATGGAAAAGAATGCTTTTGTTTTGAGTCAGGCGCGCCAATTTTTGTATAGGCTGAATCACGCCTGTTTCATTATTGGCCCACATCACTGAAACCAAGATCGTGTCGGACCGCAGGCTTTTTTCAAACATCTCCATAGACACAAAACCTTCGCCATCCACCGGCAGGCGGGTAATCTCAAACCCATCCATTTCAAGACGCTTCAACGGGTCCAAAACTGACTTGTGTTCAGTGGCAAGTGTGACGATATGGCGTCCCTTGCCTTTTAGCGCATGAGCGGCGCCTTTGAGCGCCAAATTATTGGCTTCTGTGGCCCCACTTGTGAAAATGATTTCTTCACTCGAAGCATGAATGAGTTTCGCGGCCTCTGTGCGGGCAATTTGCACAGCCTTCAATGCGTCCCGTCCAAACGAATGACTGCCGCTCGACGCGTTTCCAAATTTTTCACTGAAGTATGGGAGCATTTTTCTTAATACACGCGGATCCACGGGTGTCGTCGCGTGATGATCGAGATAGATCGGCCTGTCGGACGTGGTCCCGAGGGGAGGGGTTAGACGATGGTTGCTACGCATTCTAACCCCTCCCCTCGGGACCACGTCCGGTAGCATTGTTCCGCACAACCGCGGCATTGCGCAAAAGCCCTTCGAGCTTCGCCCGTTTCACGGGACTTTGCTTGAACGTCTCGCCAATCGCTTCGTCTTTTTGCATTTTTTCTATGGTTTCCAGTTCAATCCAGCTGCCGGCACGTTTTTCGGGATAAAGTTCCGTGTGACGCGTCAATTGTGGTTTGTGATTATACGGACACACTTCCTGACAGATATCACAACCAAACAACCACTCACCCACGTCCGCGCGGATATTTTCGGGTACGCCGCTTTTGGATTCTATCGTGAGATAAGAAATACAGCGCGTCGCGTCCATGCGATAATCGCCCGAAAGCGCTTCCGTCGGGCAGTGGTCGATGCAGATACGACAGGAACCGCAGGCACCGGTATGCGGCGCATCCCTGTCCAGCTCCAAATTTGTGAAAATACTGGCCAAAAATACCCACGAACCAAAATTTTTAGTAATAATGTTCGTGTTCTTGCCAAAAAATCCGAGTCCTGCTTCTCTCGCGAACGCTTTTTCGAGCACGGGTCCCGTGTCGACATAAATCCTGGCTTCCGTGCCCACGCCGCCCGTTTCGCGGATAAATTGCGCCAGTTTTTTAAGTTTTTTTTCTAGTATCTTGTGATAGTCAATGCCATAGGCGTATTTCGCAACGCGGCCCGATGCCCGACCCTCAGGCTTGGGGTCGTCAGGATGATAATAATTCACGGCCAGTGAAATGACGGAGCGCGCGGACGGCAGCACTTTCCTAGGCTGAGAACGTCTCTCAGGCTCACGACCCATATAAGCCATGTCACCCGCGAAACCTTTTTTGAGCCAGGTCTCGAGGGCCTCTCCGTGAAAATCGGGCAATGAGGTACCCGTAAAGCCGATGAGATCAAAACCGGCTTCGTTCAACGCGAAGGCCTTTATTTTTTGGGTGAGATTAATGCTGGCAGACTATTCCCAGACTTCTTCTTCGGAAACCACTTTGCCGTCGGAATCATATTTACGGATGATCTTCTTTTTCGGCTGAGTGGAAGAATATTGATTCGAAGAATACTGCTGCTGGGGTTGCTGCTGATAAACCGGCTGTTGTTGATAATAAACCGGTTGCTGCTGCTGTGGCTGTGAAGGGGACATCAATGAATCCAAAAGTGCTCCCCCGATAACGTTCGTACCCGCACCTATCAAAGCGCCTTTGCCGGCGCTACCGCCTGAAGCGCTGGCAGAGATCGCTCCGACGCCGGCACCCAAAATACCGTTCTTAATGATCTTTTTATTGGGATCTTCCTGAGGAGGCTGCTGATAATAAACCGGCTGCTGCTGAACATACACAGGCTCTTGGCGATAAGTCTGCTGTGTCTGAACGGGGTAAGAGCCGGACGACTGAGAATACTGCGTAGACGCATACTGCTGAGGAGCCTGTTGGACATAAACGGGCTGTTGTTGTTGAGGCGCCGGAGAAGAAGTCAGCGAATCCAAAAGCGCGCCTCCTATAACGTTCGTGCCCGCGCCTATCAAAGCGCCTTTGCCGGCTTTGCCGCCTGAAGCGCTGGCAGAAATAGCGCCGACACCCGCACCCAAAAGACCGTTCTTTATTATTTTTTTATTGGGATCTTCATTGCCCGAATAATCCTGACCACCCGCATTCGAAATAGACCACGTAAAAACGAACGACGCCATAAGAGCGATAGAAGAGAAAGCTTTAAAATACTTCATTTGATTGGTGTCCCCCAGATTGAATATTGCCAGTACTATAGCACAATTAAATAATTCGTTCAAATTCCTCGATAGGCATCTTCCAGACAGGGACACCGCAAAAACGCTCCCCTTCCGGGCAATACGGACGCACACCCGCAAGGTTCCGCATCCCGCAGGGTGGGAGAATATATTTCGCAATCTCGGGGAAAATCTTCCCCACCTGTATCACCTCATCGCGGCACATGTTCCAGATCTCTTCCTGGGCGGTATAACATAAACGCTTTGTCCATTTATGATGCAGATTCAAAAGGTCCCCCGACTCGTAAAAACGGATGGGGAATGCATTGGGCAGAAGATACATAACGGTTTCTTCGGATACGCCCCCATTAAGAAGTGCAGTCATGTTACGCCAAACCTTTTCCATTAACTGATTGTAAAAATCCAAAGCTTCCGGCGCAACGCTAATCAGCGCCGGAACGATGTAATCGGGCTTGTCCGGAAGGAACTGACGGAAGAGCACAGGACGCGATGCGGGTGTCATGCGATGGCGCTGATCCTGAGAATCGGCCGTATGGCTGATCTTTTTTTGGAATGTAAAATGCGGGT
>JAHFFI010000101.1 GCA_023248025.1 Candidatus Omnitrophota bacterium | reverse complement strand
ATAGGCCCAAGGGCTGTGAAAAATGCTCCAAAACCGGTTATGCGGGCCGCATGCCCATCTTTGAAGTGCTTTACACGACGGAAAAAATTCAGGAAATGATTATCCGGCGCACGCCCTCTTCTGAGATTCGCGCGGAGGGAGAAAAAAACGGCATGAAAACGATCGAACAAAGCGGCTATTTGAAGGTCAATGCGGGCACCACCTCCATCGAAGAGGTCTTGCGCGTAACCATGGGCGGAGGACTGTAGTCCATGCCCATCTACATGTATGTCGCCCGCGATGCGTCGGGCAAAGCCATTCAAGGCCATCAAGAAGCCACAAATGAAGCGGTGGCTGTCTCGATTCTGCAAAACAAAGGGCTCTACGTAACCCATGTCATCAACACGGCAACCGTCGTTAAGGCCGCAAAAAAAAGAAAGAGGGGGCACCGGAACATAAGCTCTGAAGACCTTCTTTTTTTTATCGCACAGACAGCCAATCTGCTGGCTGTCGGCATTCCTTTCATCCGGTCGATGGACGTCATCTCTGAACTGACCAGCAGCGACAAGATGCACGCGATTATCCTAGAGCTCACCGCCAATATCAAGGCAGGCTCCACCTTCAAGGACGCCATCGCGCGTCACCCCAAGGTGTTTCCTCCGCACTGGACATACCTGATCGAGGCGGGTGAGCTATCTGGAACTCTGCCTCAAGTCTTGGGACAGCTCGCCAAAAATATGGAAGCCACCGAACACCTCAAAAAAAAGGTGGGTTCTGCCATGGTCTACCCCTCCGTGCTGATCTCGGCTTCCTTGGCGGCCATCGTCTTTTTTATGGTGTTTATCGTACCTATTTTTGCCAAGCTTTTTATGGGTTTCAACGCAGAGCTTCCGTTCATGACAAAAGTCGTTATGGGCATAAGTGGCTTTCTCAAACAGTACTTCTATTTAATGATTGGCGGCGGAGTCGCGGGCTTCCTTTTGCTGCGTCGCTATTTTTCAACGGCCAAGGGCCGGCGCATTCTCCACATCTTCCTGCTTCGTATTCCCGCCATTGGAGACGTTATGACGGATGTAATCCATGCGAGAATTTGCATCATTTTATCGATGCTCATTCGAAGCGGGCTGAGTTTTCTGAAAAGCCTGGAGGTTACCGCCAACGTCTCAGGGAACTTTGTCTACGAGACCGCTTTGAGCAATATCCGACTCGAGGTCCAACAAGGAAAGCCCCTGTCCTCCTGCCTCTCTGAAAACGCTATTTTTTCGCCCATGATGGTCAATTTGGTCAAGATCGGCGAAGAGAGCGGTAAACTGCCTGAAATGATCGAAAAATCCTCGGAGTACTTTGCCCAAAGGGTCGATATTTTTGCCGGTCGGGTGGGGGTCCTTATCGAGCCGCTCGTTATGATCTTGGTGGGAGGCGTCATAGGTGTTATCGCCGTCTCCATCTTCATGCCTATCGTTAAGCTCAGCTCAGTGATTAAATAACATCAAATAAAGCCTTTTTTAATAAGTACTTGATATTCTTAATAAAGTATGTTAGTCTTTCTACCATATGCAGAAAACCATTGAACGCGGTCAACCGTCACTAAAGAGGGGGTAGGTAAAACATGGTTCAGCTGAGAAAGACAAAGGGTTTCACCTTGCTTGAAGTTCTAATCGTACTTGTTATTTTGGCCGTATTAGCTGGTTTGGCTGTTCCGGCCTACACTTCTGCTGTTGAAAAGTCCAGAAAGCAGGAGGCTTTGACGTCTCTGGGTGCGGTGCGTGCCGCGCAACAGCGCTACTTTTCAGCCTACAACACCTACGCGGCTGCTTTTGCATCGCTCGACTTTGACCCGACGCTTGCGGTCACAGGCAACGTCACACACTTCGCCTTTACCCTAGGCGGTGGTGCTGGCGCAACCTATACCGCCACAGCTACTCGTAACGCCACAGATCGTCCGGCGGGTGTGGGTGCTTATACCGTTACTATTATTCAGGACGGAACGGTCGCAAGCTCCTACTAATTCACTTGGTTTCAAAAAACCCCTCCGGGGCAAACTCGGAGGGGTTTTTTATTACCCAAAGTCCTGCCAACACTTGTATCCCAGCGTATCTTCATGTATAATAATAGTAAGAATTACGTATTATTAGTAATCAGATAGGGGATGATATGCATAAAAAGAATCATGGTTTTACGCTCACAGAGGTCATGATCACACTGGCCATTCTTTCGGTCATGGCCGGATTGGCCATGCCAAGCTATGCCAGGACCATCGAACAAAGCCGCATCAACGAGGCCATCACGACCATCAACATCATCCACATGGGCCAAAAAATATACAAGATCAACAACGGTACTTTTTGGAGCGGCGGCACGAATGCCACCGTCGCGAACATCGACAATAATCTGAATGTGGATATTTCCCCCACCTATTACGATGACATTGATTTTTCGGGCGTTACGGCGACCGGATACACGGTCCGTTTGACGCGAAACGCATCCAACGGAGGGAATACCACTTGGTACCGCCAGTATGTTTGGGACGACACCTCCAAAACACTGACTCCCACGCAAAACCCGTGAAACATTTTGATTCGAACTCCAGTGGATTTACCCTCATGGAAGTGCTTGTGGCAATGGTCCTTTTGGCGAGCGTCGGCGTCATGAGCATGCACTCCTTTGTCAGTTCGGCCGCAGCCACGAAGCCGGGTTCAGGCGTTGCCTTCAATTTTGGCCGAGGCCTTCTGGAGCAGATGCAGGAGCGTGTCCGCCAAGACCAATGGGCCACAGGTTCTCAACCTCTCAGCCTCTCAAGCCCCGCCCAGTTCGGAACAAAAACCTTAAATGGGATAACCTACACACCCGTTTACACCACTGCGGCCGTAGACCCTAACGGAGATTCTCAAGAAGATTACCGTAAGGTAACCATGACCGTCTCATGGTAGCTCTCAAACTCTCAAATGACGGGTTCAGTCTTACGGAATTATTGATCGTTGTGATCCTTCTCGGGGGCGTTTTTCTTGGCGCCATCTCTATCTATACTTCCGGTCTAAAATTCTTAAACGCTCGTCAGGCTATTGACGTCAGTGTTTCGCCGGAGATTGTGGTGGAGACCATCGTCAAAAAAATCGTCCTCGCAAACCAGGGGAGCACCGCTAGCGGCGGTTCTCAACTCGATCTTCGGCTGGACGAATCTTGCGCGGGAGCCGCGCTTGCCACACCGGCCACAACCGCTGACGACAACTACTGGCATTACCGTTTTATCGGCACGGATATGAGGGGGGTCTGCGATGGCGTCCTTGCCACAACCGTCAATGCGGGACACCCTTTGTTGATGCAAAACCTCCAAGGAGGCGCCGGCTCATTCACCCTGTCGAATCCCAGCGCTTCCGGAGCCCCGACAGTCATCAGTATCCACGTGCAGTCTGTGACACCTCCAGTGACCGTGGACACGGAAGGAGCGCTCGGTGCGGCGACTAAACGATAAAGGGGTGGCTCTCACGGTCGTCATCGTCATCGTCATCGTCATGGCGCTTATTTCGGGCTACGTCACTGTTTTGAGTTACAACCAGGTAAAGCTCGCAAACACAGCAGGGGGACGCCGTGCCAAGGTCTATTATCGCGCGCAGGCGGGTGTGGTGGATGCCAACTGGAGAATACGCACCAACTATGTGACTGGTCTTACTCCGATACCCGGAATACTGGGTTTTAGGGACGCCAGCTGGAATCCCAACCCTTATCAGATTGATGTGGACGGAGATTCTGTCATGGACTGCACGGTTGACATCAATCTTCCAGATGGGGGCGGAAAAAGACCGGTTCTTTCAACGGGGCTTGATGTATAATTTTTTTAATCAATCAAAGGAGGCGCATGCCATGAAAACAAATATAAAAATACTCGTAATTGTCCTTTTGCTGGGCTCGGCCGCTTACGCCGCCTTTGCAGAAAATGTCACCATATCTACGTTCTACCCGTCCCCGTACGGCTCCTATCAAACCCTGGAGACAAATACCCTCCAAGGAGCGGCCGGAACAGGGAATATGAATTTGGTTCCGACGGGAGGAAATATCGCAGTCGGCACGGCGGCGGTACCCGGTTTATCGAATAAACTTGACGTTATCTTGGCGGCCGGAAACGGCGTCCATATTTTTACAACAGGGACGGGCGGACTAAACCTAGGTGTAAACGGTTCGACCATCCAGAGCCGGACAAACACGGACGTGAACGGCGGCGGCCTTGTGCTCCAACCCGTGTCCGGAAATGTGGGCGTCGGTGTCAATAACCCCGGCTATGCCTTGGACGTGAACGGCACCGTAAACTCTTCAAAGGTCCGCTTGACAACAAACACGACTTCGGCGGCAAATGAACTCCAAGTGGACTGCACCGGCGGCTCCGGCTGCTATGCTCTGGCGGTCTATTCCTGATTTCAGGTCATTTTTTTGACAATTTTCTTGCCAATAGCGCCTCTTTTGTGCATAATCTTTTTACTAAGCACAAATAATTTCAAGTCCTTTTCTGCCAAAAGGTTGAGGCATCATTGAACAACGCAAAAATATGGATTTTAATCACCGGAATCGTGGTCATAGGCTCTGCCGCGCTGCTTTATTCCATGATACGCTCCCGGGAGATCGAAAAAGCGGCCTTTATCGTCCAAATTCAGGAGCTGAATGGGCGACTTTCAGAGATTGAGCGGCTAAAAACCGAGATGGAGACGCTAAAAAAAGATAAAACAGAAGCCGAGACCAAGATGCGGTCTGAAGTATCAGCTCTCGAAGAGCAGCTGGGGGATTCCAAGAAAAATGAAGCCCTTTTTAAATCCAAGGTGGATGCGCTCTTAAAAGAAAAAGATTCCCTGTCCAAATACATTGAAAATAACACCGCGATCGTCGCTAAATTGAACAAAAAAATAGAGGCGCTTGAAAAAGAGCGGGATCAGGCTCTTTCCGACTCCAGAAACGAGGCCGCATCCGCCTTTTCCTTTGTAGACCCGATGAACGAAAACCCCGCCAGTTCCGCATCCGTTGATATGTCCTCGCCAAAAGTACCGATGGGGGCAAAACTTGCCAACGAGGAGATTGTCGACCTGGGACGCATCATTGTCCACGCAACGACGCATGAAGCCGCTCGCGTAGAACATGTAAACCCCTTGTACGGCTTCATTGT
>JAHFFI010000021.1 GCA_023248025.1 Candidatus Omnitrophota bacterium | reverse complement strand
TGGTGACTGCAATGGTTGTGCTATTGCAACGATGTCGCTCAGCATCTCCGACGGGTGGCGAAGGGAATGCCCTATTTGCCCGGAGCCGCTAATAGACGGCGAGGACAAATAGACCTTGTCCTTTGACAGGACCCGGCGGTTTTTAAATAGACGTATGATCTGTCTTTTTATTTTTCAGCTCCCAATACTTAGCAAAGGATAAAAATTGATACATTCCCGAATTAACGGCAAGAAAAAGCCCCACAACACCGTCTTTATAACCTTCTCTTTTGAAATAGGCTCGATAGAAGCGGTCCACCATTTTTCTCAAGATGCCAAAAACTCCAACTTTTCTTTTTTCACGAAACCATTTCCTAGCCTCAAGGTCGGTCTGTCGGTCCAATTTTGCGATCGCGTCGGTAAAATCGCGGTAAGTATAATGAAGGATGTCATTTTTTAAAGCGCCTCGCGGGTCCTGCATGTAGGCCTGCGGGTGCACTTCCGCCAGCTCATCATATTTAAAAACACCTTTTCGGAAAAGCCGAAGCTGCGCGGATGGGTACATCCCGCCATAACGCGCCCAGTAATTTCCCACAAAATTTTTTCTGGGGATAGAATAGCCGTTGCAGTCGGGGTTATTTTTTAAAAGTGCTATGATCTCGTCGCGCAGCTCAGGCGTGACGCGCTCATCGGCGTCGAGACTTAAAACCCACGACTCGGATACAAGGCTGTAGGCGTAATTACGGTGCTTGCCCTCGTTCTCCATCGCCCGTGAGAATATTTTGTCTGTGAACTCTTTGGCTACAGCGACGGTATTATCTGTGGAATGATCATCCAGTACGATGATTTCGGATGCCCAGGAAACACTTTGAAGACATTCACGCAGACGAGATTCCTCGTTCTTAGTAATAACAACAACGGAAAGCGGTGTTTTCAAAATTTCATCCTTTTATTAAAAATGCACACCTATCATAGTAAAATTTTCGTCTAAAAGCTACCTCAGTGAAGAACTTTCTCGACCGCGAGGCTGACACTTTCGACACTGATCTTCGACAAGCATTGGCGTTCAAATTTACACTCCGGGAATACAAATCGGCTGTAACACGGCCTGCAGGCAACGGAGGCTGTCAACACCTCCCCTTGTACATTGCGACGATAGGGCCCGTAGACATTTTCATCAACGGGACCAAAAAGTGACACGGTTTTTACGCCCATCATATTTGCTAAGTGCATAAGGCCCCCGTCGTTGCAAAGCATCATGCGTGATTCTTTTATAATGCCTGCGACGGCCGGGAGAGCCTCCGAAATCAACACTGAACCCGCTGCGCCGGCTAATTGGGCCGTCCTATTGAGAAGTTCCGACTCATAAGAGTCCCCGGCAAAAACAAATTTCATTCCACGTTCGCTGCGAAGACGCCGGCATACTTGAGCAAAACCCTCTGCGTCCCATTGTTTATATAGGGCATTGCGGCCCCAACTCCGTCCACCGCCTGGCGCCACCACAATAAAAGGCTCTCCCCGGGAAAGATGCAGCTGACTCATCAGCTCCGTTGATATCCTCTTGAACACCTCAGGAATTTCATAGTCCCATACGAACGATGCGGGATCGGGTTTGGGTGCGCTGTCAAAAAAACGCAGAAGCTCTAGCTGCTTTTCCGCGACGGGCATCCCCTCATAAGCTTCAAGACGAATTTTTTTATTTAAAAAAATACCTCGCCCTTTGTAGTCAAACCCGACGATCTTAGGAATGCCTAATAAAAATCCGAAAAAACTGTACTGTCTAGCAAGCGATAGGTCTATCATCGTGTCAAACCTGCCACGGCGAATGATTGACAGAAAATGTCCCACCTTATTTAAAAAAAGTGGCGTATGATGCAAACCCATCCGGCGAAACTGATCGCGGTTAAACATGATCACTTCGTCGACTGCGCGGCTCATGCGCACCACGTTATGGGCGCGTTCGTTGGCAACATAGCCAATCTGTGCATCCGGATAGGTTTTGCGCAATGCCTGGACGAGCGGCATTGAAAATAGGACATCCCCAATGCCAAATGGATTTACGACGAGAATTCGTCTCACGCCAACACCTTTTCTATTTTTTCAATCACGCAATTCGATTCAATCTCTTTTATCGGCTTAAAAATAATCTGGCTCCGGGAACTTCTTGGGCCCCATCGTCCGGGATTGGAGCCGGGAACATCGGCGGCGTACAACACCACAACCGGAGCTCCGCTCATCCATGCGACATGAACTGGTCCGCTATCCACCGACAATAAAAATGTTACGTCTGTTGAATGAAAAAAAGCTGACAATTCCTGCAGCCCTATTCGTCCCGTCCAGTCTGTCATGGGCACTCCTGCTCGTTGAACAAGCTCGGCAGACAGTGACATTTCCTCTTCGCCGCCCACAAGAACCACTGAAAGCTTTTTTTCATTGTGCAGCCAGCGGCAAATTTCAACAAATTTTTCAAGCGGCCAACGTTTTTTTTCATTGCTCGTACCGGCATGGATCACTGCCAGTTTTTTTCCTAAAAGCTTCGCGACGTCAAGACGCTTGATTATGACCGCTCCGGCTGCCTCCTGAACATTCAAAGTAAAAATTCCGTCCCATTTTGCATCCGAGCAAAGAGAGACAAGCTTTAGGTTAGAATCGATCTCGTGCCGCAGGACTTCCTTTTTATCATCCGAAAGCGTTTTATTAAGAAGAAACCCCCATTTTCGGCAATACCCCACGCGAACGGGTATGCCTGCCTTGAATGCCATCCAATGCAGGTGCTTTGAGGCATTCGAAATCACCGCCAAGTCAAAATGTGCGACACGAACATCCCTTAAAATTTTAGCGCGGTATTCCGCATCGGACGCGAACTGATCCCCGGAGATTCTCATTATCTCATCCTTTTCCGGTTGAGCCTCCAGAAGGGGCGCCACTTTTTCATCCAAAAAAAGCGTAATCCAGCTTTTGGGGTAACTCTCGCGCAAAACCCTCAGCGCAGGCAAATTCATGAGTACATCACCTATCCGGTCCGTCCGGATGAAAAGAATTTTATGAATGTCGTTCATTGAATGAGAAAGCTAAGCCCCACAAAAACCAGAGCAAATTGATAAGACGCGCAGATTGAAGATTTGTGTCCACTGTGCTATGGATCAAAAAAGCCAAGGTGCCGAAAGCATAAGCAAAACCGGCGCCTCCTCCAAAATCCCCCGCGGTCGTAGCAAGTCTAGGGACTACGCAAAAAAGAAAGTAAAAAATGATAGCCAGAAATCCTGCCAGGCCCAGTAATCCTATCTCCGCCGCAATTTGAAGATACCCGTTATGCGCATACTGATAATCCGTAGCGCCTTCCAATTTATAATTCGGCTCGTTCTTTGCGTAAGTGTTCACGCCCAATCCCAACACGGGGCTTTTTTGGATCATGCGCAGTGACTCGCTCCAAAGCACTTTTCTTTCGACCACAGTCCCGCTTTTCAGAATATTTTTTATCGTGCCCAATCTTTGTTTAAGTGCCGGCGGCGCAAAGACTATTCCGGCAACCAAAAGCACGGCCAAAAAGACCAAAAACTTTTTATTCCGCCTGAAAACAAGCGAAAGCGCAAAGGAAAGAATCACCGCAAGCCATGCCCCTCGCGAGTAAGTCCATAATAGACAGACAAAAGTGATGACAAACCCCACTGCCCAAACCCAACGCTTCCATAACGGGTATGCGCTTTTTCCTGACAGCAGCGCGCCCAAATAAAAGAAAAGCATAACGGAAAGAAAGGCCGAATAATCATTCGCATGTACAAATGTAGCGGTAACGCGGCCCACATCCTCATAATATTTTGTCATCTGCCGGCCCAGTATCCATTCGCGGCCGGTGAATCCCTGTATCAATGCATCCAGGTTGATCAGAAGAGAGACCCACAGTATCCACTCAAATATTTTTTTATGCTTCGCCTCATCATCCATCACGACAAACGTAAAAAGACAGAGAAGGATACCTTTTCCCACCTTCCCTATGCCGCGTCCCGACGCTTCCCAGTATTGCGTCTGCGTCAGCGATAATAAATTTAAGACAAAATAGAGCACGAGAAAAAACATGAGCGGCTTTTTTAATCGCGCAAGCAACGCGTGAGGCTCTTTCCAGAATAAGACCAGCATCAGACCAAAAAATACCGCTGTCGATATCTCGAAAATAGAGATGGAAAATGTGAGCGCTGCCGCTAGAGGAAATAACGTGCAGAAGGCCAGTGTGCGAATATCGGTTTTAATAGGCATTGTGCCTAGCGAAAAGCGTCCTGAAGAGGATTCTTAAGTCCAGGCCGAGTGACCAGTTTTCAATGTAATACAGGTCGAACTTGGTTCTTTCTTCGATGGAAGTATTGCCGCGTAAACCATTCACTTGCGCCCAGCCGGTAATACCCGAACGGATGGAGTGTCTTGCCATATAACGCGGAATATCTTCCTGGAAACGCCCGACAAAAAACGGCCGTTCAGGTCTCGGGCCCACCAAACTCATATTGCCAATGAAAACATTCCAGAGTTGCGGCAATTCATCTAAATTGTTTTTCCTCAAAAAAGCACCGACGCCCGTACGCCGCGGATCATTTTCTTGGGCCCATACTGGCCCGGTCTTATCTTCGGCATTCTCATCCATGGTTCTAAATTTATATAAAACAAAACGCCGACCGTCTTCTCCGATGCGCTGCTGTCGGTAAAAAATGGCTCCCTTCGAACTGAATTTGACAATAAGTGAAATAATCAAAAAAATAGGTGACAATATTAAAAGAAAAAATAACGACAACACCACATCGGTAAAACGTTTTAATAGCCGATTCTCCCACTCCGCCAAAGGCGAATCAGAAAACGATAAAAGCGGCACCTTCCCCATATGCGACACGCTCATTCTTGAAGCAATCAGACCAAATATATCAGCGATCCACCGGAACGTAACCATGAGTTTCTCGCATTCATAGATCATTTTGAGAATCTGATCGGAAGTAAGTCCCTGGGCCGCTACGATAACTTCGTGTATATCACGATGGCTTTTAATATATTCCTCCAGATCCTCAATACGGCCGACGACGGGCAACTCCCCCGCCATGCTTCCTGTGGGCAACCGATTATCAAGAATCGCCACCGCACGCATACTGAAACGCGGATTACGGCGGTAAAATTCAACAAGTTTTTTGGCGTTCTCATCCAATCCCACGATCAGGACCTGTCGTTGACTGCCGCGGCGATGATCGATCGACATAACAAAAAGACCCAAAAGCAGACGACCAAACGAGACACCTACCGCCAGCGCAATCCCCGAAAACACGAGATAGGTGCGTGAGAACGTGAAACCGCGGATGAAGAAAGTAATCGCCATTAGAAGCAACGTAGAAGAAACCACGGCTTTTACAACGCGAGCCGTCTCTTCTCCAAACGCGACAAAACGGGACGGCTTATAGAGTCCGTAAGAACGTATAAAATAAATGGTGATAACGGTCATGATGGGAAAAGCGCGGTGATAAAACGCGTAATTATCAATGCTGAGCGTGGTTGAGAACTTTCCGCTGACAAAACGAAACCAGAAGCAAGCCCAAAGCACAGCCTGTGTCATCACAGCGTCCGTTAAAAGCTGGATGCCCGGAAGGAATGAATCACGTTTCCGTCTACGGGGAATGATCATAGGTCTTTACCTTGATGCTCCAGGACAAGCCGCGCAACCGCATCGCGCATTTCTTTTTTAAAACGCTCACGGCTGAAGCCGGCAGCGTTCTGACGGGAATCTTCAGGGATCCAGTGCATGCCTTCAAAACGCTCGACTGTCTTAACGATTGAGCGTTCGTCGGGATCGGGAAAAAATAAACCTGTTTTCCCGTCTCTTACCGTCTCAAGAGCTCCCCCCTTCGCCAGCGCCAAGACGAAACCGCCGCAGGCCTGCATTTCAACCGGTACGATGCCAAAATCTTCTTCTCCCGGAAAAATAAGCGCGCGGGCACGACGATAATACTGGCGAATGAGTTCATCGGGCTGCCATCCCAAAAATTCCACATTCTTCTTAGCCAATGCCTCGAGTTTTTTTCTTTCAGGGCCTTCGCCGATCACAACCAGGCGCTTGCCGGAACAATTGAAAGCCTGTATGGCTACATCGATCCGCTTGTAGGGAACGAGCGCTGAGACGATGAGGTAAAAATTCTCACGCGCTGTCCGGGTGGATGTAAAAAAATCTGTATCAACCGGCGGGTAGATCACCTCCGCGCTTCTTTTATAAAAACGCTGGATGCGTTTTTTTACATGTTCCGAGATGGCTATAAAATGGTCCACACCCCGCGAACTCTCATAATCCCACTTTCTTAACGACGGCATGAAGGCAGCGATTCCTTTTCTTAAAAAAAAATTCTGCGCCCCAAAATATTCGTCAAAAAGATCCCACGCATAGCGCATGGGTGTAAAACAATAACAGATATGCACCGCCCCTTTCGATTTGCGTATTCCTTTTGCCACACAGTGGCTGGTCGAGATCACGACCTCTGCATCCTTTAGGCAGAAGCTTTCTATGGCACGTGGAAATAAAGGAAGATAATGACGGTAGCGTTTGTAGACATCCGGTAATTTTTGTATCCACGAAACCTGTATCGGGTGTTTTTCAAGTGTTGCGGAGATCTTACCGTTCTCATGAAAAAGCGTGTAAATGGGGCTGCCTGGATAAAGCTCAGCGATGGCTTCGAGACACTTCTCTCCGCCCCTCATGCCATTGAGCCAGTCATGCGAATGCGCGATCTTCACGCCAGTGCTCTCTCATACACTCGAAGTGTGTCCTCCGCAAGCTTCTTCCAAGAAAAATGCTTCACGCGATCCAGGCCCATCCGTGACATTTTTTTTCGCAACTCGTTGTCCCGCAAAACATTATATATAAGGTCTGATAGCCCGTCAATGCGTTCAGGGTCAAAAGTCTTACCGGCGTCTCCTACGATCTCCGGGAGACTTGTCCGGTCAGAGGCTAACACGGGACATCCGCAGGCCATTGCCTCAAGAAGTGGCAAGCCAAAGCCCTCACGAAGTGAGGGCAGCACAAAAAGGTCCGCCGCATGATACGCCCACAGAAGGTCTTCGTCCGCGAGAGAACCCAGATAACGACAAAAACTTTCCGAGCGGACGGCCTTTAATATTTCCGGGCGCTTAGCATCCTCTTTTCCTACAATAACCAGCTCATGATCCAATCCGTGCTTTGCACGCACCCGCTTCATTGCCTCAAGCAGGGCAGCAATATTTTTATGAGGTTTAAGTGACCCGACAAATAAAACAAAAGGTTTTTCAAGATTAAATTTCTTCCGAAAACTTAGGATCTTTTCCGTGTCAGGAGAATATTTAAAATGGGCCGAAGCCGCCTCATGAGTAACGATGATGCGATCAGATCTCGCGGCTGGAAATGCGTTCAAAAAATCGTTTTTTGTGTACTCTGAAACGGCAATGACAGCTTGGGCATGCTTTGCAATGTGCCCCAAAAGACTCTGGGCATATTTTCGTCCGATCAGGGATCCCGAAGCCGAAGGCTCATGCACATACGTAAGATCATGAATGGTTGCGACAAAACGCCGCTTTCTTAATATCGGCACGTTAAAATTGGGAACATGCAAAAGATCGAAAGCTTGGGCTTTGCGATATACTTCCCACTGCTCTGTCAGAGAATAAATTTTTGACGTAAGCGCGTCACTTTTTAAACAAATGACGGAGAGATCTGACGAAAGCCCTTTTAGTCCGTAGGCAAGCTCGCGAACATATCGGCCGATACCCGGATGGTCCCACATGCGCGCGTCAATGCCAACGGACGGCATATTTAAAAAAGTGTATAGATGAAGGGCGCTACGGCTGACCCCTGGCTCAATACAATCAAGGCCCCCAAAAGCACCATGACGACTACAATCGGCGTCAGCCACCATTTTTTTCGGTGCTTTAGAAAACCCCAGAATTCAGCCAATATAGAAAATTTACTCATGCATTCCCCCTTTTATGACTGGCGCTCATAACGTGTATTGTCATTGCTTGGCTCACGGACGGTCCAAAAACTACTTATATTTTTTTTCTTTTTTTTTGACATAAAATCAATACCCGAGAGCCTGGTGATGACGCCAATGGGTATTATGATACCCACAAAAAGTAACGCCAGTATAACGCGTGACGTAATCGACCCCATCATCAAGGCCAGCCCCATCCAAACAAATTGAAACGGTCTTAAAAAAACCGGTAAAATAGTCCCAAAAAATAGAAAGAAAACGGCGGCTCCTCCAAAATAAGGCCCCAGAGGCCTACCTTTCCACATGAGGAGCGCGCCTAATAATCCAAAAATGATACCCAGGGTCCAGCCAAATTTGCGTAGGTCTTTGGGAGTGCTTGGAATTTTTTTTAGTTCGTCAAGAATATGCATTTTAATCCAGTTGAAATTCTTTCATCCATTTTTTGTCGTCTAGAGTCGCCTGCTGCTTAGTTTTATCCAATAGATAGTTCCCGAGCACGAGAAAATCCATCCCTGTTCTCATGAAACATCGATACGCTTCTTCCGGACGACATACAAGGGGCTCTCCCCGCACATTGAAAGAAGTATTGATGATGACGGCGCATCCATATTTTTCATCCATATTTTTCAACAAACGGTGAAACAAAGGGTTGTTATCGGCCGAGACCGTTTGTATGCGAGCAGAATAGTCCACGTGCGTCACGGCTGGAATGCTGGAGCGGGAAATATTTAATTTTTCGATGCCGAAGAGCGCTTCTTCTTCTCGCGTCATGCTGCGCTTGATGGAATCCTGCACGTTCGCAACGAGCAGCATGTAGGGACTGTCACCTCCCATCTCAAAATACTGCGAGCATTTTTCACGTAAAACGGATGGCGCAAAAGGCCTGAAGCTTTCGCGAAACTTGATCTTGAGATTCATAATTTCCTGCATTTTGGGTGAACGCGCGTCGCCTAAGATGGACCGTGCGCCGAGTGCCCGCGGGCCAAATTCCATGCGCCCCTGGAACCAGCCCATGACTTTATTCTGCGCTAAAAGATCGGCCGCCTCCCGCACCAATTCTTCATCATCCAGTCGCACGTAAGCAATTTTATTTTCGTTTAAATACGTTTCGATCGCTTCATTGGAATAATGGGGGCCGAGATAGGAGCCTTTGAGCGAATCCTTTCCCGCGATCACGCGGCGGGGCTTATTCAGATAATGATGCCAGACGGTGAGCGCTGCGCCCAAAGCGCCTCCTGCATCCCCTGCGGCCGGCTGTATCCAGATATGGTCAAAGATTTTTTCCTTTAATATTCGGCCGTTCCCGACGCAGTTCAGTGCGACGCCGCCTGCCAAACAGAGATTTCGAGCACCCGTCACTTCGCGTGCATGCCGAGCCATTCGCAACATCACTTCTTCGGTGACGTCCTGTACCGAACGCGCAAGATCCATATCGCGCTGGGTCAGACGGCTTTCGGGCTTTCTGGGCGGCCCTCCAAATAGCTTGTGAAATTTTCCGCTCGTCATCGTAAGACCCACACCATAATTAAAATAATCCATGTCCATTCGGAAGGATCCATCATCTTTTAGATCCATAAGATGCGAAAGGATAAGATCTTTATATTTGGGTTCCCCGTAAGGCGCTAGACCCATGACCTTGTATTCGCCTGAATTGACCTTGAAACCCGTGTAATAAGTGAACGCTGAATAAAGAAGCCCTAACGAATGTGGAAAACGCAGCTCTTTCAGCATATCCACACGATTCGATCTTCCGTGGGCGATGCTCGAGGTTGCCCACTCCCCGACGCCGTCCATCGTAAGAATAGCCGCCTCTTCGAACGGCGATGGAAAAAAAGCGCTCGCAGCGTGCGATTCATGATGCTCGGTAAAAAGAATCTTACCCTTGAACCCCAGCTCCGTGGCTATCATATCCTTAATCCAAAGCTTTTTTTTGATCCAGAGCGGCATGGCCTTGAGATAAGATACAAATCCATGCGGAGCGAACGAAAGATAAGTTTCTATCAAACGCTCAAATTTAAGAAATGGCTTTTCATAAAACACCACATAATCAAGTTTATCCGCGGCAATGCCGGCTTCTTCCAAACAATAATTAATGGCGTTCATGGGAAAAGCTGCGTCGTGCTTTTTACGCGTGAAGCGCTCTTCCTGCGCCGCAGCGATGATCTCTCCGTCGCGCACGAGACAAGCCGCGCTGTCATGGTAATAGGCGGATATCCCTAAAATATGCGTCATGCTTATTTAAGCTTTCCTTCCAATGCTCTCAACACACTCTCCGGTGAAATACCAGCCAGACACGGATGGCCGTTTACGTTGCAGATTTCCCTTTCGCATGGCGAACATGAAACTTCATGCCTTAAGACCGTCGCTTCTTCCGATAAAGGCTTCCAACGGACAATATCATTCGTGCCTGAGTAAATAAAAACCGTAGGAACGCCCATCGCCGCCGCAATATGCGTCGGCCCCGAATCCGGACCCACAAACGCCGCAAATTTGGCCATTAAAACAAGTAGATCTCTAAGCGATGTCCTCCCGACTAAATTTAGATATTTTACACCTTCGACGAGTCTTAGCTCATTCATTTTTTCTGGATTATTTCCTAAAAATACCAGCCCGTACGCTGGAAAATGTTTGCCAAATAACTCCAAAAAACGTTCAAACTTTGTCTTCGGCCAGTCTTTCGAGGAAGCGCCGGCACCCACCTGGATCCCAACCCAGCGAGTGTCCGGCAAAAGCCCTAAATTCAACGCCCACTCTTCTGCCCCGCGCTTTTCTTTCTCCGATAAGTATAGTCCCGGCTTAAGAACGGACGTTTTGATGCTCAACAGATTAAGCAAATCCCGTAAATGTTCTTCCTCGTGAACTCCTTGGCGGTAAGGCACAACATCCGTGAGCCAAAAACTCCCACCCGTCACGCCATAACCAATACGCTTGGGAATACGAGCGTGCGCCATGAGAAAATTTTCGCGAAGGTCTCCTCGCAGTCCCAGCGCCACATCAATTGAAAGTCCGCGAAGTTTGCGGCCCAAAGTAAAATAATCTGCCCATGAGAAAGCCTTCTGTCCGCGAGCAAACCATGGAGCGTCATAGATAAGAACCTGGTCTATAAAGGGGTTGTTCTCCAAAAGAGGCGCTCCCCAGCTGCCGGCAAGAAACGTCACGCGGGCTTTGGGATAATTTTCTTTAATGGCTTTGGGGACAGCCGTCGCAATCAACGCATCACCGATATGGTCGAGACGGATCACAAGAAAATGCAGCGCTTCTCTCGAATGATCCGGCTTCGTTATCCGGCGTAGGCCGTATAGCCAGCCACCCACCGCGTCTAGCAACGATATGAGAACAATATTTCTTTTTTTACGAAATAAATATTTCATGAGAAACGATAATAAAAAATCTGCTGCACGGCTTTAATGCCGTCTTTCCATCCTATTTTTTTACCTTCATGGAAGCTGCGGCCCTTGTAGGAAATGGGTATCTCAGCGATGCGGTATCCCTTCTT
Source organism: Candidatus Omnitrophota bacterium (assembly GCA_023248025.1). Lineage (GTDB taxonomy): Bacteria > Omnitrophota > Gorgyraeia > 2-02-FULL-51-18 > 2-02-FULL-51-18 > JAHFFI01. Next base: position 6,198 of record JAHFFI010000021.1, on the reverse strand, counting down.
AAGAAGCTTTGCTGTAAATTCAACCTCAATTTCAAATCCGTTAGATACGAGCTCCAACGAGCGGAGTGCGGAAGTCCGAAATAATTTATAGCACGTTTCCATATCGGTGAGCCTTGAACCATAGAGCACATTGGTAAGCCCCGTGAGGAACCCGTTCACGGCCTTATGCCAAACCGCCGTTACTTTTTTCTTACCGCTGAAACGCGAACCGTATACCACGTCAGCCCCGGTTCTATCCATCAGCTCAATGAGCGGAAGATAATCCATGGGATTATATTCCAAGTCCGCGTCCTGTATAATCACGGCATCGCCTGAAGCATGAGCAGCGCCGGTGCGCACCGCAGCGCCTTTACCTCTATTCTGTTCATGAAACAGTACGACGAAACCATCGCGGGCGGAAACGTTCTTCTTAAGAAGTTCGCGTGTGCCATCCGTTGAGCCGTCGTCCACGACAATGATTTCTTTAGACAACGGCACACACTGTATTACGTCCAATATCTGGAGAATGGTATTTTTCTCGTTATAAACAGGCACTAACACCGAAAGTTTTTTCATTGTCTCTCAAAAAGATAAACGGCTAAAAGCGACTCTTCGCCTCCAAATTTATCGGGGTCTCCCACGGCGTGAAATCCCAGCCCGGCCATAATTATCTTTTTCTCCTCAAATATCTTCCTAGATACACCGGGATGCATGTTCACGATATCCATGACCCATATTCTCCTAACACCCCGGGTTGTTTCGATCGAGAGGTCCTTGACCTCCGGCACGAATACGACGGGAGGAAGCGGTCCTAATTTGTCCCTATAGTAAAACACTTGTCGGCTCAAGCCGCAAATAGCATCTTTACCGGTAGTTTTTTGAAACACGGTCGCAATAAGTCCCCTGTAATCCTCTTTATGAATCGGATCTGTTCTAGAAAAAATGGTCTGAAAAGAGCCTATGAGAGCGGTTGTCATGAGAACTGCGAACAAGGTTGCACGAAAAAGGGTTTTTTCAATCGAAGTCAGTCCCATACCGATCAGAACAAAAAACAAGGGGGCCGCAAAACTAAAATAACGCGCGTCGAATCGTATGGAATAAAATAGAAGTAAAAATACGGCGGAAAAACAAAATATCATCTGCGCCAGAACAAACGCAGCACGATTGTCGCGATACAACCGTCTAAAACCCAGGCACAATAGTCCGGTTGCGCAGAACGCGGACAACGCAGAAAACCAAAATAATCCTGACCCCCTAATGTAATGCTGAATACGCTCCATCGTCAGCATGGAAAAAGAATATCCATTGGACAGATGCCACAGTGTTCCCGCAATTTTTTTTATCAAGATCGAAAGTGATAAGTATTCGCGGATCCGGTAAACCTGGAACACATGCTCCCGGAAAACTGCCTGATAGGCCACGATGACAAGCGAAGCGGATGAGAAAAGAAACAGAACGGCCTGGATGGAGAAAAATTTTCTCACTTCGGTATTTTTACGGTACATCCAAAGAACAGTCGATGTGGCAAGAAGCACGAACCATCCATAGTGTTCCGTATAGACCAACGCCACAGCAAAAATCAAATAACCCACTTTCCAAACTATTTTTTTTGACTCCGCCATTGCTTTGACGAAGAAAAGAATTGTGAGTGATGAAAACAGAGCCAGGAGTGAGTAACCTCTTATTTCGTTGGATGACTGAAGCCAATAAGGCGATACGGCGGCTAGGGCCGCGGCGTACAAGGCGGATTGTTTACTGTGGAAGGCTTTTCCTAGATAATAAATAACAACCAGAGTGCCGCAGCTGGCGAGAAAGGATACGAGGCGGAATGCCCATTCCTCGGGACCAAAACAGCGGATGGCTGTGTGAAGCGTTGCAAAATAAAGCGGTGGATGAACATCCTGAAAGGAGCCTGCCAACACTTCTCGAAACGGTTTGGTCGCAAGATCTACGCTGAAAAATTCGTCTCCCCACAGTGATTTTTGACTAAAAAGCATGAGGCCGCGTAAAAGAAAACCAGCGGATAAAATCAGAAAAATCATGAGCGACCGAGCACTTCCTTATAGCAGGCAATGGTTTCTCTGGCCGCCCTGTCCCAGGTGTAATTGTTCAGCACATGGTCTTTCAATGCCTGATCTTTTGGGCGCACCAGCGCTTCATTAATTTTTTCGGCCATCCGCGTAACATCGGAAGGATCGAGGTAGGAGGCGTGATCCTTAAAATATTCCTTCGTGCTTCCACCTTTTGTCACCAAGAGCTTAGCGCCCGCAAGCGCTGCCTCGAGAGCCGCCAAACCGGGTGTCTCGAACCGGGCGGGCAGAACAAATAGCTCGCACGCGGCATAAGCCGATTTAAGAATCGTATCCGTATGAAGAACCGTCTGAATAAAAGTCGTAAAATTTGCTCCCTCTTCCAGGCATTTTTTATAATAATCTTCGTGTCCGGACACAGGGCTTCCGATCAAAACAAGACGGTGCTTTCCGGCCTTTTTGACCGCCCGAATAAGATTCAATTGGTTTTTTCTCGGCTCAATTCGTCCAACGGATAAAATAAAGGGCTCGGGTCCATACTTCGCGCGAAAAAGCGAAGGCTCGGCATCTGCAAAAACGGCATCGACGGCGTTGTGCACAACATGTATCTTGCCCGATGGAATAGCAAAAAATCTCGTGATCTGCATTTTTTCAGCTTCAGAATTTGGCAAAATGCGGTCAGACGCATTAAGCACCTTGCGGCGCTCTGACGGAAATGAAGGGCAGATCCATTTAAGCGACGATCTTAGCGGGTGGCTTCTAAAATCAGACCAAAGCACCGAACTCGTGACAACTTTTACTTTCTTTGCCTTGGCCACCTGTATAAGACCCAGACACTCAGGCAACGAGCTAAAAACATGCAGTACATCATAATTTTCTATGCGCGATTTCCACATATCGAATAAATCGATAGAAACTCCCGCTTTTTCCAGATATTCCTTAGTCTTTAAAAGCTGGATTTCACCACCGCCCACGTTCTGGAAAGCTGAAGAGTAGGTAAAGAATGCTACTTTCACGAGAGTGTCCCCTCTAGGATTTTAAGTATTTTCTGGGATGCGTTGCCGTCACCGAATGGATTTTTCCAATGGCGCTTGCGGCCCAACATATGCTTCGCACAATTTAAAATATGTCCAGGATCGTAACCCGCTACGATGTTGGCGCCAACGGAGACTGTTTCGGGTCTTTCGGTGCTGGTCCTCAAGGTCACGCACGGAACCCTTAAAATACACCCCTCTTCCTGAACGCCTCCCGAATCGCTCAAAAGAAGCTCAGCCCTCTCTTCAAGCCTCAAAAAGTCTAAAAAACCCATAGGTTTTACAGGCCGTACCTCACGTGGAAGTTTCAGAGAAAATTGCTTTAAACGTCCTTGTGTCCTTGGGTGCACGGGGAAAATGATGGGCCGGTTAAATTGGCGCCCTATCCTTCCAACACCTTCGAGTATCGCCTTCAACCTTTCTTTGTGATCCACATTTTCCTGACGATGGAGCGTCATGAGAAAAAACGCTTCTCTTCCATTTTCCAACCATTGTCCCAGCTTCACTTTTCGCCTGGCAATAATAAGATTTTCCTTCAAAGCATCAACGATGGTGTTCCCTGTGACAAAAATTTTCTTCGACGCAACTCCCTCGTTCAAAAGCAACTCTCTTGCCAGCTTCGTCGGTGCAAATAAGTAGTGGGACAAATGATCTGTCACGATACGATTTATCTCTTCCGGCATTTTTCGATCAAAGCTTCGGAGTCCTGCCTCGACATGGCCGATGCGAATGGATGGAATCTTGGCCGCGGCCAGGGCTCCCGCAAGAACACTATTGGTATCACCCTGCAAAAGGATGGCCTTTGGCCTTTCTTTTAACAAAATTGGCTCAGTCGCCTCAAGAATGCGGGCGGTTTCTTCGCATTGGAGTCCGGACGCAGCTCGAGGCCTCGTAAAGTGATACTTGGGTCTGGGCAGTTCAAGATCTTGAAAAAAAACTTTGTCCATCTCATAAGAAAAATGCTGCCCGGTATGAACCATGAAATAGGGATATTTACTACGCTCCAAAAGCCTCACCAGGGGTGACAGTTTGATGATTTCGGGACGGGTTCCCAATAAAACCGCTATTTTTGCACGAACACGCCTCATGATCCGCCCCGCCCTTTTGTCAGTTCCCAATGCTTGGCGCGTCGCACAAAATCATAATAAGCCCCCAACACACAAAAGAAAAATCCTTCTATACCGTCCAACAGGCCTGCAAGAATAAAACCCTGATAGACTCCGACCACTAGCGGCCTCCTCTTTAGTTTTCTTTCTGAAAATATTTCTTTTCTTTCGTTTAAGACTTCGGCTTCGAGCTTTGAATAGGTGTTGAGCTTTCTCATGTAATTGGAAATGGTGGCTGTGGAAAAATGTTCTAAGCAATTTTTTAGCAGGGCCGTTTTTTTTCTGGGAACCAGCACCCGCTCATGCACCCTGCCTTCGAATTTCGCTTTCACTTTTCTTACTAATCTTAGCTGCAAATCACCCCTATTGATTCCAAAACGCATCCATCGACCGAATATTTTATTTCTTCTCTTAAAATAATAGCCGTCAAGGGCAGAATTTTCCAATTTTGATTTAATCTCCTGCATCAAAAGTGGCGATACACGCTCATCCGCATCCACAAGCAGCACCCATTCACCGATCGCCTTTTCAATACCAAAGTTTTTCTGAGCGGAAAAATCATCAAACGCGCGAACGAACACTTTAGCACCCATAACTTGGGCGATCTGGGCGGTCCTATCTTTGCTACCGGAATCAACCACAATGCACTCATCGCAGAATCGCAGCGCCTCAAGACATTCGGCAATATTCGACGCTTCGTTAACCGTGATGAGAACGGCTGAGATTTTCACACAGACACCGAGTTTTTAAATATTTGCTCATCAGACACACCCATCATAAGGCCTTTCGCCGCTAACACTTTTCTCCTTTTAGCTGCCTCGGACATAAGAAAAAGGGACTGCCAAAAACCCGCCGCAAATTCCCAGCGCCCCGTAAGAACGCTATACGCAAGACGCAGCGGCATCCAAAAAATAAATTGCCAGATAAAACGCGGGGCGGTGAGATTTTTCCTCATAAATAGAAAAGTGTTGCGCCAATTGACCGTGAGCGTTTTTTTAATTCCAAATCGCTTATGAAAGCTGGTGCCGCCCTCATGAAACACTACGCTTTTTGGCGCATAAAGCACTTTCCATCCCCGCTTCTGCGCTCGAAAGCAAATATCCGCGTCCTCGAGACGCCCAGGGAGATAAAGATCATCATAGCCTCCCAGCGTTAAGAATTTTTTTCTATCCAAGGCCCCAAACCCGCCCTGAAAACTACGGCTGGGCGTCTCGATCTCCTTTTCGTGGCCTGGATACACCGAGGTTGCCCAAAACACGCCGTAGCGAATACCGGCTTTGGTTTTATTGCCCTCATACCGCCTATCTGCCATCGAAAAACATTTGGGTGTTACAAAAAAAATAGTGTCGTCGTTTAAAAATGGCTCGACCAAAGGATCCACAAAACGCTCTTCCACATCAATGTCATTATTCATAAAGATCAGGATGTCGTGGTCCGATGCTGCCGCAAAATCATTATAAGAACACAGCACTTTGTTTTCCTTGGCTTCAAAAATCTTCACGTAGGAAAATTTTTGTTTAATCAGCTCGGTGCTCCCGTCAGAACTGCAGTTATCCAGCACCCAGAGCTCACATGAAAATTTTGAATATTTAACGGCGCGCTGGAGTGAAGGCAGGTATTTTTCAAGAAGCCCCTTCCCGTTGTAGTTGAGGCTTACGATCGCGACGCGGGGATTCATGAGCCGCTTTTTTTATAGCAGATAAGTGTCATCTGACTCGCTGTCTGCCACGGAATGTATTTTTCTATAAATTCGGCCAATCGCAGCGCCAAAGGACTGGCCTCGTCGTATGTTTTTTTATCGCGAAAAACATTTGAGAAGGACACGAGTGTATGCGAGTGGTCAAGCGCATGCACCTCCCTCACCTCAAACCCACCTTCTTCCAGATATTGAATAAGGCGTTTCTTTTTGAAATATTGTTCCCAATAATGCGTTTCTTGCGTTTTTTTGAAAACCTTGCGCAGCAGTGAATTTGATTTCACCCACAATAGCGGCGTTTTCAAGTCCATAAAAATATTCCTTGTCGGCACCGCCACGACAAAAACACCCCC
>JAHFFI010000020.1 GCA_023248025.1 Candidatus Omnitrophota bacterium | reverse complement strand
GGCAGACTTCGGACAGACCGAAAACGTGATATTGAAAGACGGTTTTGAAATCGATAAACGCGTTGAAACAGTGCCGACTCGAGACAAGCCGGATGATATCGCGCGGGCCATGGGTTTGGCTATCTCGCGCTTCGCGGAAGTTTATGTCAAACGTCGGCCGGATATTTTGCTGCTGCTTGGAGATCGTTATGAAATGTTCGCGGCCGCCGCCGCCGCTCTTCCCTTCGTCATGCCATTGGCGCATATTCACGGAGGGGAGTCTACCGAAGCGCTGATCGATGAAGCGATGCGCCACTCTATCACCAAAATGAGTCATTTGCATTTTGTATCCATGGACGCCTATCGGGGCAGAGTGATACAGATGGGCGAAGAGCCGTGGCGCGTGGCGACCACTGGAGCACCCTCCTTGGATAATCTCAACGGATTTAAAAGTCTGAGCCGCCAAGACTGCGAAAAACTGGTCACCATGCCTTTTGAGCCTGCACCGCTGCTTGTCACGTATCATCCGGTGACGCTGGAATACGAAAATACGGCTGTTCAAATAAAAGAATTTTTAGCGGCCCTGGAAAATGCCCGGCTACCCGTGGTTTTTACTTACCCCAATGCCGATACGCAGAATCAGGTTGTGATGGAGGCTGTAAAAAAATATGTGCAGACGCATAAGAACTCAAGGCTCGTATCCAATTTTGGTACATCCGCATATTTTTCTGTGATGAGCCATGCGGCTGCGATGGTTGGAAATTCATCCAGCGGTATTCTTGAAGCCGCTAGTTTTGAGCTGCCGTGTGTCAATGTTGGCGACCGACAGCGCGGAAGACTGCACGGCAAAAACGTCGTCAGCGTGCCTTGCGAACGAAAGGCTATTGCGCAGGGGCTGACTGCGGCGCTGGACAAGCAATTTAAAGATAGTTTAAGAGGAATGAAAAACCTGTATGGCGACGGACATGCCTCAGAACGCATTGTGGAAGCCCTTCGCGCAGCTAAATTGGATGACAAGCTTTTGCTTAAAAAATTTTATACCCTCAAGGCCACGCAATGAAAATGGTATTCATCGGGGCTGTCCGTTTCAGTGAACGGTGTCTCATGAAACTCATCGCTCGAAAAGCAGGTGTTTTGGCGGTGTTTACTGTTCCAAAAGAAGCGGCGAACGAGATCAGTGATTATGCTGACTTGGAGATCATTTCGAGAGAAGCCAAAATACCGGTTTATCGATGCAATGACATCAACGATACCCAAGTGCTTGGCCAAATAAAAAAAATAGCACCCGATGTGATTTTTGTTTTCGGATTTTCACAGCTGCTATCGGAAAAACTACTAAAACTGCCCCGTTTGGGTTGTATCGGAAGTCATCCAACCCTGCTTCCGCTTCATCGCGGAAGACATCCACTGGTTTGGACAATTATCGAGGGGCTCTCGACGAGCGGACTGAGTTTTTTTTATCTTGATAAAGGCGCCGACAGCGGGGATATTCTCTGGCAGAAATCCATTCCGGTTTCTACCGACGAGGACGCCGCGTCTCTTTATGAAAAAATATGTTGTGTGGCGGAGCAGGCGATTGATGAATTTTTACCCGCGCTTGAAAACGGTACGGCTAAAAGAATCCCGCAGGACGATTCCAAAGCCACTTACTGGCCGAAACGGAGTGAAGCGGACGGCGAGATTCAATGGTCAAAACCGGCAAAGGAACTCTACGCGCTTATACGCGCGCTGGGCCGGCCTTATGTGGGAGCGCACACATTCATTGACGGAAAGAAAGTGACTATTTGGCGTGCAAAACCTTGCGCGGAAGCAAACCCGGTAAAAGCGGCATCAGGAATCGTGGCTGATACGCATGCCGGAGTAGCGTGTGTTGCAACCGGACAAGGTTGTTTGGATGTTCTGGAATGGGAGCCAAAAACCCTCATAACCGAGGGAATGCTTATGCGTTCCGAGGAAAAGCGTTACCCAAAAATTACAAAGTGAGGCTCAACGATATGAAAAGAAAAATACTAGCGATTGCAGCCCATCCGGACGACGAAACATTGGGGTGCGGCGCGACACTTCTCAAACATCGCGCTTCCGGCGACGAGTTGACCTGGGTGATCGTCACGCGAGCGTATGTTCCGAAATGGTCATCGGATCTCATATCGAAGAAAGCAGAAGAAGTAAGGAAGGCGGCCAAAGCTTACGGGATAAAAAAATATTTCCATCTCTCATTTCCAGCCGCAAGACTGGATAGGGTACCGCAGTCGGAGCTCATGGATGAACTGAAAAAAGTAATAACCAACATAAGACCCGATACGATCTATCTTGTGAACGGAGCCGATGTGCACTCGGATCATCAGGCGGTTTTTAGAGCTGCGATGTCGGTGCTAAAGCCGTTTTATATGCTGAAGATGGGAGTCAGGCGCGTACTTTGCTACGAAACGATGTCTTCCACCGAGGCCGCGGCTATGGCGCTGGAAAAAACAAAAGCATTTGACCCTACGGTCTTCAACGATGTATCACCCTATCTATTGAAAAAATTAAAAATTCTTGCAATGTATCGCACCGAAACACAGCCTAACCCCATGCCGCGCGGCGCCGAAGCGGTGAAGGCGCTTGCGAGACTTCGCGGAGCCACGGTGGGAGTAAAGTACGCGGAAGCGTTTGTGTTGATAAGGGAGCTGTTGTGATAAAAGTTATCGGCCTCGGAGCGGGCGGACACGCGAAGGTTATCGTAGAAGCACTCAAGCTCGGAAAAAAATATCAAGTCGTGGGCCTATTGGACGCAGACGCCGCTTTGAAAGGAAGACGTGTACTCTCGGTGCCCGTGCTCGGGTCCGACGAACTTTTGCCCAAACTCTATAAACAGGGCATTCGCCACGTTTTTGTAGGTCTTGGCAGTGTCCTCAGCACCGAGCCGCATAAAAAACTGTTTGAAAAAGCAAAGGCTCACCGTTTTAAAGTGCTCACCGCGATTCATCCTTATTCTTATGTGTCGCCCTCGGCAGTTATTGGCGAAGGAAGTGTTGTGTTTGCGCATGCAGTGATACAGACGCAGGCAGTTATTGGGAAGAACGTGATCGTGAATAGCGGCGCCATTATCGAGCATGACTGCGTGATAGAAGATCACGCCCACGTATCGGTGGGCGCCATGCTCGGAGGTGCGGTACACGTCGGAAGCGGAGCCCATATCGGTCTCGGGGCTTGTGTTCTGCAGGGTATTAAAATCGGAAAAAATTCAGTTGTCGGAGCAGGAAGCGTCGTCTTGAAGAACGTGCCGGCCAATAAAATCGTTGCGGGAGTACCCGCGGAGACGCTTTAGATGAACATCCGTATTATTCCCAGACTCGACATTAAAGGCGACAATCTTGTGAAAGGCATTCATATGGAAGGCCTGCGTGTGCTGGGAAAACCGGAGGATTTTGCGAGATATTATTACGAGACCGGTGCGGATGAGCTTATTTACATGGATGCCGTTGCGAGCTTGTACGGCCGAAACAGTTTATTTGAGATTATCGAAAAGACTTCCAAAGAAATTTTTATTCCGCTCACGGTCGGCGGAGGGTTGCGTACGGTGGAGGACATACAAAAGGTGCTTCGGGCCGGCGCCGATAAGGTTTCTATCAATACAGCGGCCATCCAACGGCCGGAATTTATAAGTGAAGCTTCACGGCGTTTTGGGTCATCGACTATCGTTGTCTCGATTGATGCGATGCGGAAAACCGACGGCTCTTATGAAGCCTATACGGACTATGGACGGCAAAAAACCGGTGTGGATGCCGTGGAATGGGCCAAACGTGTTATCGAGCTGGGCGCAGGAGAGCTCGCTATCAACTCTATCGATAAAGAGGGCACGGGCCATGGTTTTGACCTGGAGTTAGTACGTCGCATCAGCGCGTTTTCAACGATACCCGTGATTGCCTGCGGCGGAGCCGGCAAGATCGACGACATCCGAGAAGTGATAGACGACGCCCTGGCTGATGCGGTTTGTCTCGCCTCTATCCTGCATTACGAAGCCGTGAAACATTTTAATTATCGCAAGAATGATTTTTTGGCGGAAGGCAATGTGGAATTTCTTTTCAAGAGCGAGAATGCCTTTGGGGCCACAGCGGTCCGCATCAGGGACATCAAAAAAGCGCTGGGAGAGGCGAGGACCGCATGCCGGACTTAAAACCCAAAGACCTCGTCTCCAAATATGGCCTGCCGCGCGAAGTCCGGTATTGCAAAAAATGCGTCATATCAAACCAGCGTCCGAGAATCGGTTTCGACGCCGAAGGCGTATGCAGTGCATGTCGCTATGCGGAGCGAAAGAATGCACAGATCGATTGGAATAAGCGCAGTAAAGAGCTTGAGCTTTTGCTTGACCAGCATCGCAGCAGAGACGGCTGCTTTGACGTGATCGTGCCCTGCAGCGGAGGCAAGGACAGCGCCATTGTTGCGCATAAATTAAAACACGAGCACGGCATGCATCCCCTGACCGTGACGTGGGCGCCTCATATTTACACCAAGATTGGATGGACCAATTTCGAGAATTTCGTGAATTCAGGTTTTGATAATATTATCGGGACACCGGACGGCATTATTCATAGAAAATTGACGCGGCTTGCGTTTGAACATCTGGGTGACCCTTTTCAACCGTTTATATACGGACAAAAAGCGTTTCCGATGCAATGCTCGGTGGCTTATAAAGTTCCGCTTATCATGTACGGTGAGAATGGGGAGGTCGAGTACGGAGGAGATACAAAGAACGAGAATAGTCCTACGCATGATCTTCACGAAGACCTTCTTAAGCATTATTTTTCAGGAATAGGTCCGACGCAATGGGCGGAGGATGGCGTACCGGAAAACAAAGTACAATTTTATCTGCCGCCGGACATAGCGCTAATGGATGCTTTGAATGTCACCTGCCATTTCTGGGGATATTATAAAAAATGGCTTCCTCAGGAAAATTATTATTACGCCGCGAAACACACGGGATTCCTGGCCAATCCGGACGGTCGATCGGAGGGAACTTATTCCAAGTACGCGAGCCTGGACGACCAGATAGACGGTTTTCATTATTATATGGCGTATATCAAATTTGGTATTGGACGCGCCACATCGGATGCGGCCCACGAGATACGCGACGGGCATTTGACACGTCAGGAAGCGGTGGCACTCGTAAAACGCTTTGATGGCGAATTTCCCGCCAAATATTTTAAAGAATTTCTAGATTATACCGAGCTGACCGAGGATAAATTCTGGGGGATAGTCGATTCATTTCGGTCGGAACATCTGTGGGAACGCGCGGGCGGAAAATGGAAATTAAGGGCTGAGGTAAAATGAGTGCCGAGACCCCCGTCGTGGCTGTTGTGGATTATGGGCTGGGGAACCTTTTCAGCGTGAAGCATGCCTGTGAATATGCCGGCATGCAGGCGATCGTGACGTCGTCCTCAAACGAAATAAAGGCAGCTGACGCCGTGATCCTGCCGGGTGTGGGTGCTTTTGGAGAAGCCATGAAGTCGCTGGAAGCACTGGGACTGGTATCGGTGTTAAAGAGCATAGCGGTTTCGTCCAAACCTTTGGTGGGGATTTGTCTGGGCATGCAGCTTCTTATGACGGAGAGCTTTGAATTTGGCCGTCATAAAGGCCTCGGCATCATCGAAGGCAGCGTAGCGTGTTTCAACGCTCCGCGCGACGGAGAAAGGGTGCTTAAAATCCCGCAGGTAGGCTGGAACCGCATCCATCCTACTCGATCATGGCAGGATTCGCTGCTGGGCGGTCTGGAGGACGGCACGTTTATGTACTTTGTTCATTCCTACACGGTGCAGCCAAAAGACCCGCAGGTGGTTTTTTCGCGTTCTTCATACGGTGACAATGAATTTTGCTCAAGCCTCGGAAAAGGAAGCCTATTCGCGTGCCAATTCCATCCGGAAAAAAGCGGTGTCAAAGGTCTTGAACTCTATAAGAATTTAAAAAAGGCTATAAAAAATGGGTGAAGTTTTTTACGGACTGCCGGAGAAGGTCATTTTCTGCAAGAGCTGCGTTGTTTCAAACCAACGTCCGGCGTCTTATCCTGAATTTAAGCATACGGCGGACCGCCAAACCCCGACACTTCACATTGATGAAGAAGGCGTTTGTGATGCCTGTCGCTACGCCGATAAAAAACTCGCGATCGATTGGAAAACCCGTGAAGAAGAGCTCGTGAAACTGCTTGATAAATACCGCAGTAAAAATGGGGAATTTGACTGCCTGGTCCCGGGCAGCGGCGGTAAAGACAGTGCGTTTCAGGCGCATGTTTTGAAATACAAATACGGTATGCATCCCTTGACGTGCACGTGGCCGCCCATTCTTTACACGGACATAGGGCTTGAGAATTTCAGGAATTGGATAAGCGTCGGTGGTTTTGATAATATTTCTTTCCGTCCCAGCGGTCTGGTGCACAGGCTTCTGACGAAACTGGCTATCGAAAATATCCTGCACCCATTTCAGCCGTTCATTCTCGGACAGAAAAACCTTCCACCTAAACTCGCGGTGAAATACGGGATAAAACTCATATTTTATGGAGAAAATGAGGCTGAATACGGAAATCCGCTGGCCGATAATGCCTCGTCGCTGCGTGACAAATCTTACTATACGATGAAGAATTTATCGGAGCTTCATTTGGGTGGTGTCCCGTCGACTGAATTATTTGAACGTCATGGTCTGAGCCCGAATGATATACAGCCCTATCTTCCGGCCGCCGCCGGGGAACTTGAAGCATCCGACTTGGAAGTTCATTATCTCGGTTATTATTTAAAATGGACGCCGCAGGAGCTTTATTATTATGCAGTGAAAAATACAGGTTTCAAAAGCAACCCCGAACGTTCCGAAGGCACCTATAGTAAATACGTCAGCCTTGATGACAAGATAGACGGACTTCATTTTTACACCACTTTTATCAAATTTGGGTTAGGCCGCACATCTTATGAGGCGTCACAAGAGATCCGCAACCGGCATCTTACCCGGGAAGAAGGCGTGGCGCTCGTACAGCGCTTCGATGGGGAGTTTCCGAAAAAATATTTTAATGAGGTTATGGATTTCATTGGCATGAAGCCTGAGCATTTTATGGAACTATGCGATAAGTTTCGTTCTCCCCATCTTTGGAAGAAAGACGGCAACCAATGGAAACTGAAATACACGGTTTATGAGGCATAGCCCATGCGGGTAGATATTAAAAAATTATGCGTCACTGAAGGCACGCCGATGCGCGATGTCATCAGTTGTATTGACCGTAATGAAAAAGGAATCGCGATCGTGTGGGACAGCAAAAAACGCCTTGTAGCCACGATCACCGACGGAGATATTCGCCGCGCTATATTAAATAAATTGGACCTGGAAATGCCGGTTAAGCGTTTTCTTTCCGGAAGGCCCGCCGGATTTCCGAGACCCGTTACCGCAAACGAACACGCTCCAGACGCGGAACTTTTGAGTCTTATGAACCAGAAGCATCTACGCCATATTCCTCTTTTAGACAAAGAGGGGCGACTCGTAGATCTGGCGGTGATGAGTGGCCTCGTGAAAGAATACGGTCTACCGATGAAAGCGGTGGTGATGGCCGGTGGTTTTGGAACACGTTTGAGACCTTATACTGAGAAGACCCCAAAACCCATGCTGCGCGTAGGGGACAAGCCGCTTTTGGAGCGCATTATTTCGCAGCTGAAAGATGCCGGTGTTACGCGCATCAACGTGGCGACGCATTATAGAGCGGAAGTGATATCAAAATATTTCGGAAACGGAAAACGATTCGGTGTTCAGATTGAATATGTTCAGGAAAAAAAACCTCTCGGGACGGCCGGTGCCTTGGGAGGCCTTAAGGGTACGCATGAACCGGTGCTTGTTTTGAACGGCGATATTCTGACCAATATAGATTTCCGGGCCATGCTTGATTTTCATAAAGATCTAAAGGCGGACATGACCGTCGGTGTCAGACAATATAAATTCAACGTCCCGTACGGGGTTGTTGAAACGGATGGGGTTGATGTCGTGCGTATTTCCGAGAAACCCGTGATGGCGCATTTCATCAACGCCGGAGTTTATCTGATGGACCCAGGCGTATTCAGCTTTGTTCCCAAGAATGAACAATATCAAATGCCGGACCTGATAAGCCGACTGCTCAAGGAAAAAAAGAAGGTCGTGAGTTTTCCCGTCCGCGAATATTGGATGGATATAGGGCAGGTCGACGATTATTTGAAAGCGAATTCGGACGCAAAGAAAAGAGAGGTGTGAGCATGTCCTGGAAAAATAAAAAAGTTCTTGTAACCGGAGCCGGTGGTTTCATAGGGAGCCACTTAGCCGAGCGGTTGGTCAAGGAAGGCGCCGACGTGCGTGCTTTTGTTCGTTACAATTCGGGCGGTTCTTGGGGATGGCTGGATCATTCCGTGCTAAAAAAGCAGATGCATATCACAAGCGGCGATGTGCGTGACCGCGAGGGTGTTCATGAAGCCATGAAAGGTGTGCACACCGTTTTTCATCTGGCGGCGCTTGTCGGTATTCCGTATTCTTACGCATCACCCGCATCGTATGTCCGCACCAATGTCGAAGGAACTCTCAATGTGATGCAGTGCGCTTTGGAAGCCGGTGTAAAAAAAGTGGTTCACACTTCGACCAGTGAAGTATACGGTACGGCCCGGACACCGAAGATCAAGGAAACGCATGTGCTCAGAGGCCAGTCGCCATATTCGGCCAGTAAAATTGCAGCGGACAAGATCGCAGAGGCATTTCACCTTTCATTCGGCCTGCCTGTCGCCACGGTGCGACCTTTTAATACTTACGGACCGCGTCAATCAGCCCGCGCGGTGATTCCTACGATCATGACACAGGTTTTGACGCGCTCGAAGGTGGAGCTTGGGTATCTCGACTCGCTGAGAGATTTTAATTATGTAGCCGATACCGTTGAGGGGTTCATTTTGGCCGCGTTGAAATCCGGCGCCGTGGGGGAAGTTATCAATATCGGCTCGGGACGGACCATTTCCATCGGGGATCTTGCCAAAATGATATTTAAAATCAGCGGTAAAAAAATAAAAGTTGTAGAAAATAAAACACGGCTCAGGCCCGTCATGAGCGAGGTTAGAAGGCTCTGTGCCGATAATACGCATGCCAAAAAAATACTGGGATGGGAGCCGCGCACCCGTCTTGAAAAAGGCTTAGAAGAAACCTTTTTTTGGGTTGAAGGCAATCTTAAATATTATCGATCAGGATATTATGCCGTCTAAGATCCCTCTTTGGGAGCCCAAGGCCGCACCGAACGAGTGGCATTACGTGAAAAAATGTCTCGACTCACGATGGGTGTCGTCAGCGGGAGCGTTTGTTGACCGCTTCGAAGCGCTAGCAGCCGAGAAAATGGCCGTGCGTCATGCAGTGGCCGCGGTCAATGGCACTGCTGCGCTGCACACGGCGCTTCTCGTAGCCGGTATCCGGCCCGACGAAGAAGTGCTTATGCCCGCGCTTAGTTTTATTGCCCCGGCCAATACCATTTGTTACGCGGGCGCGTACCCTGTATTTTTGGATGTCGACGCGGAATACTGGCAGTTAGACCCCGAAGCCGTCGAAAAATTCATACGGACTCAATGTTCATGGAAACGTAATTTGCTGATGAACACGCGCACTCGCCGCCGGGTCACCGCCATCCTGCCCGTCGATATTTTGGGGCATCCTACGGATATGCGCCGTATCGCAGCGATCGCTAAAAAATATAAGCTCAAGATTATTGAAGATGCCACTGAGAGCATCGGCGCTTTGTATCACGGAAAACCTTTGGGTGGCTACGCCGACATTACGTGTCTTAGCTTCAACGGCAACAAACTCATCACTTGCGGAGGAGGCGGGATGTTGCTGACCAACCGCAAAGAATGGGCGATGAAGGCAAAGTATCTTACGACGCAGGCGAAGGATGAACCCATAAAATACATTCACAAAAATATCGGATTTAATTACCGGCTAACAAACCTTCAAGCGGCTATGGGTTGCGCGCAAATGGAATGCTTAAGTTCGTTCGTAAAAGAAAAACGCCGCGACGCCGTTCTTTATCGCGAGGGATTAGCAAGAGTACCGGGCATCTCGTTCATGAAGGAGGCTCGCTGGGCCAAAAGCACCTTTTGGCTGAACACCCTCCTTGTGGATGCCAGGCGATATGGAATGAGCGCAGATCATCTGAGAAGAAAATTAATTTCCAGAGGCATTGAAACACGTTTTCTATGGCAGCCCCTGAATGAGTCGCCCGCGCATAAAGCCGCCTACTCATTCCAAGTTAAAAATGCCGGGAAAATTTTTAGAACGGCGCTCTGCCTTCCGAGTTCCGTGGGTTTAACAGAGTCGGATATCGCGCGTGTCGTCGCTACGGTGAAAAAATGATAAAAAAAATCATACGCGGAGCGATAACCGATCTTTATTGGAGAGTCACGGATGCTGCCGAAAGTCGCCTTCGGAAGCGGGCCAAAAGAGAGAACTTTTTACCGACGTTATACAAAGAATTGAGCCGCCCATGGATCCAAGCACTTAATATTAAATCAATTGTGGACATCGGCGCCAACGTGGGCGACTGGACTAAAACTTCGTCGATCGTCTTTCCTGAGGCAAAGATCTATGCTTTTGAACCCATAGCGGAGCTGTGTGCCCAATTGAATGAGCGCATGAAAGACTGCGCTCAGAGAGTCCAAACATTTAACGTGGCTTTAGCAGAGAAAGAGGGGGTGGCGGATTTTTATCTCAACGATTTTGTATCATCCTCGTCGCTTTTAAAAATGCATGAGAACCACAAGCATCATTTTTCATTCACGGCCCACGATAAAAAGATACAAGTGCCCGTAAAAACGCTGGACTCATTTTTTTCTGAGGGCGAACCGGAAGAGTCCATTCTAGTGAAGGTGGACGTGCAGGGTGCCGAAAGTAGCGTTCTCCGGGGCGGTCGCATATTATTTTCAAAAGCTAAAATTGCCATTATGGAAGTTTCTTTCGAAGAGCTTTACGAAAAGGGAGTCTTGTTTGATGAGTTGAATGCCGAAATGAAGCGCCTTAATTTCAGTTATCACGGCCAATTGGCTCAGCTTCATTCTCCCGTGAACGGCAGGCCCGTTCAGGCCGATTGTATCTTTGTAAAAAATGCATAAAAATATGAAAAATAAAGTTTGTCTATTTTTTAACAGGGAATACGTAGACGCGCACTACTGCTTCCGGGAGCTTGCGGTGCAGTTTGCCGAGCGAGGTTTTGAAGTGGATCTTTTCATGGATTGGCAGGAAACGCATCCGGTGCCCTATTTTGAAAGTGACCGCGTGCGGATTTACCTCATGCAGCATTCCTTGAAAGATGTATTTAAATTTTTCGTAAAAGCGGTGCTGCAAAAAAAATACGATGTGATTGTGGCGACGCCCCAGTGGGCGCTTTATTGGGCGGTGTTGATAGGACGCATGGCCGGTACACCGGTGGTGTGTCTGTCTGATGAGGTGGCGCCGAATGACGGCAGTAAATGGAAAAGACGTGAAGCCTGGGCGCACCGGCAGTGTCTCATGACCATCGCATTGGGCGAAGAAAGGCACCGTCTGGCAATTGAAAGGCACGAACTGCCAAAAGGACATCCGTACGCCATTATTCCCAACGCGCCTGCAGGACGGGCGCAGCGACTGAAAAGTCATTTTTATCGTGATATGCTGGGCATTCCTGACTACGAAACACTGTTGCTTCATAGCGGAGGTCTCGGGTGGACGCTTCTGCCGCCGCTTATTGAGTCCGCAAAATCATGGCCCAAAGAGTTTACGCTACTGGTACAAAATAGATTACAGAATAAAGACAAGGCGTCTTCTGATCGTGTTCGTTACTCGATACGCGTATTGCCCTCTCAACTCATGCCGCATGCGACGTCTTCCGCCGATATTGGCTTGATGCTCTATAACCAGCAGCATGCCGGTGAAGCGCAGAACGGGAATACGGCAGGAAAACTGGGATTGTATCTTTCATGCGGGCTACCCCTTATCTGCTGCAACCTCGAGATATTGAAATGGGTGGAAAAAGAAGGCTGCGGAATATGGGTTTCTGATGTCTCACAAGTTTTAGACGCAGCGCGCAGAATTATGTCTAATTATGATGCCTATAGCCGCGCCTCGATGCGCGTATTCAATGAAAGATACGAGTATTCTAAAAATTTCAAAGTTTTTTTTGAGCAGCTTCAAAAATTAATCTCTCGTTAGAGAGGCAGGAGGAAAAATGAAAGCGGTTATATTAGCTGGAGGAATGGGAACTCGTATCAGCGAGGAAACACATTTAAAACCGAAACCGATGATTACTGTGGGTGGGCGTCCGATCCTGTGGCATATCATGAAATTCTATTCGTCGCACGGCATCCATGACTTTATTATTTGCTGTGGTTACCGCGGCTACATGATAAAGGAATACTTCGCGAATTATTTTCTGCACACTTCAGACGTGACCTTTCATCTTTCAACCAATGAGATGGAAGTGCATGAGAAACATGCCGAACCTTGGCGCGTAACGCTTGTGGACACCGGTGAAGAGACAATGACGGGAGGACGCCTCAAACGTGTCCGGCATTATATTGGCGACGAGACATTCTGCTTCACTTACGGGGACGGTCTCTCGGATGTGAATTTGAAAAAGCTCATTGCGTACCATCGGCAAAAAAAACTCATGGCGACAGTCACGGTTGTAAAACCTCTCGGCCGCTACGGTGCTTTTGAGATGAAAGACGGGCGTGTCCTTCGTTTCAAGGAAAAGCCGGTGGGCGCGGGCTGGGTGAACGGAGGTTATTTTGTTGTGGAACCTGCGGCCATCGATCTCATAAAGGACGACGAAACAAGTTGGGAGATAGAAACGCTGCCGATGATAGTAAAAAAGAATAAACTCGCCGCGTATTCGCATGATGGATTTTGGCAGGCAATGGATACCTTGAGAGATAGAAAAGTGCTGGAAGACCTTTGGGATTATAACCGGGCCCCCTGGAAAATATGGGACTAAGCCGCTCTTTTTGGCGCAATAAAAATGTTTTTGTAACCGGCCACACCGGTTTCAAGGGCGGGTGGCTCTGTCTTTGGCTTGAGCTTTTAGGGGCCAAAGTAACGGGGTATGCGCTGAGACCTCCGACGCTCCCGAGTTTTTATGAATCGGCCTGCGTGGGAAAGGGATTGCGTTCGATCACGGCTAATATCGAAGATGGCGCTCGGTTAACAGAAGAGATAAAGCGCGCTAAACCCGAAATTATTTTTCACTTAGCGGCGCAGTCACTGGTGAAAGAATCCTACCGTGATCCCATGGGCACCTATCGCACGAATGTGAATGGCGCGGTGAATCTTCTGCAGGCGGCTCGCGAAGTAAAAAGCATCCGCGCACTTACTCTTGTGACATCGGATAAATGCTACGAAAATAGTGGCAAGCCAAAATATTATAAAGAAGAAGATCCGTTGGGTGGTTTTGACCCGTATAGCTCCAGCAAGGCCTGCCAAGAGATACTGGCCGCGGCGTGGCGAAACTCATTTAATATCCCGATTGCGACAGCCCGAGCGGGCAATGTGATTGGCGGAGGGGATTGGGCAAAGGACAGGCTTGTGCCCGATATTATGCGCGCGCTTTTAGCAAAAAAAACTATTTTGATACGCCGACCCAAAGCCATACGGCCATGGCAGCATGTGCTGGACCCGCTTTACGGGTATTTATTGTTGGCTGAAAATTTATATAAGAAAAAAGAAGCCTTTGCGGGGCCCTGGAATTTTGGCCCGGCGTCAAAAGCTCCAAAGCCAGTGTCCTGGATCGTAGAGCGTTTGGTTTCGTCGTGGGGAGCGGGAGCACGCTGGAAAATAGTGGCCAGTCCCCATCATGAGGCGCCGGACCTAAGGCTCGACGCGTCGAAAGCTCTTAAAAAATTGGGATGGAAGAGCCGTCTTGAGATAAACGAAGCGCTCGAGTGGAGCGTGGAATGGGTGCGGTGTTATGAGAAGAACGGCGACATTCGGAATTTAAGTCTGTCGCAGATCCGGCGTTATGAAAGTCTCTAAGAAAGAAATGAGCATAGAAACAAACTGCCGTTCATGTGGGATGCGCACTCTTGAGAATATTATTTCATTTGGAAAGATGCCTCTGGCGAACGCGCTTTTAAAACGTTCGGAGCTTAAAGCCAAAGAGACGCTCTATCCTTTGAATCTCATGTTTTGCTCGTCCTGCGCTCTCGTCCAGATACGCGAGACCGTGGCGCCTGAAAAATTATTCAGCCATTATTTATATTTTTCTTCTTTCGCCGACACGATGCTCAAGCACGCAGAGGCGCTCAGTGCGTCGTTGATCGCGTCCCGCAAGCTGGGATCAAAAAGCCTTGTTGTTGAAATCGCGAGTAACGACGGATATCTTCTTAAGAATTTTGTGAAAAGACAGATACCGGTGCTGGGAATAGAACCCGCGAAAAATATCGCAAAAGAAGCCCAAAAAAAAGGCGTCAAGACAGTGAACGAATTTTTTGGTGAAAGCTTGGCGCGACGGCTAACTTCCGAAGGCGCCCGCGCCGATGTCGTCGTGGCTTTAAACGTCATGGCACACGTGCAGGACCTGAACGGGTTCGTGAACGGCATACGCCTGCTCTTAAAGGAAGACGGGATTGCTGTGATCGAAGTGCCGTATGTGAAAGACCTCGTAAACGGCGCAAAATTTGACACGATTTACCATGAGCATTTATGTTATTTTTCGTTTTTATCGCTGTGTCATCTCTTCGAAAGACACGGATTATTCATCCGTGAGGTGGTGCGAAAGGACATACACGGCGGCTCACTCCGTATGGTAGTTTCTAAAACGCAGGCTGTTTCAACATCGGCGCATAGGTTTTTTCAGGCCGAGAAAAAAGCGGGTATGGATAAATTTATTTTTTATAAACGTTTTGCTCAGGCAGTCAAGAGCGTTAAAAAGTCCTTAAAAGGTGTTTTGATTAAGCACAAACGATCGGGAAAAAGTCTTGCCGCGTACGGTGCCGGTGCCAAGGGCGTCGTACTTCTGAATTACTGCGGCATAGGAAAAGAATTGCTCGATTTTACTGTCGATAGAAGTACGCATAAACAAGGGCGATTTGTTCCGGGAGTACGACTCCCGATACATGCACCGTCCGAACTTTTACGTCGCAAACCGGATTACGTGTTGCTACTCACTTGGAATTTTGCGAAAGAAATTCTGTCTCAGCAAAGGAAATTTATTCAAAATGGCGGCCGTTTCGTGATCCCGGTCCCGAAAGTGAGGGTACTATAATGATCCTGCTCGACCTTGATTCCAAAAAAACCGATGACCAGAGACGCGCTGTTCTTTTTCAGGGAAGGTTTTTTGTGTATTCACCCAAGCCTTCGTCTGCCGCGGTGTGCGGGTTTGCCCGCGCACTGATAGAAAAAGCTTTTCCCGTGAAGGAGCCGCAGAAGGCGCAGTTTGATATGCCGGTTGAAAAATTTGTTGAGATTGCGGGGCCTCTTAAAAGCCAATTCACGAACGACCCGGAGACCAAAAAAAAGATTCAAGCCATGCTCAAAGAATTTGGTTGCGATCTGGCTAGGACTTATTTTGATGTGCCGCGCCTTAGGATCGTAACCCACGGCGGGTATCTGACGGCAGGAGTGGGTTATGCCTATAAGCCTCATCGGGATACATGGTATGCGGGTGACGCGGCCCAGGTGAACTGGTGGTTCCCTGTGTACGCTTTGGAAGCTGAGTGCGCTTTGTCATTTTACCCCACTTATTGGAACCGCGCCGTGCTGAATTCATCCAAAGGTTTTGATTATGAAGAATGGTGTCGCGTGGGACGACCGGGGGCGGCTTCACAGATAACGCAGGATACGCGCAACCATCCTTTGCCGCTCGAGAAACTGGATGAGAGCGGGGAATTTCGAGTCGTGTGCAGTGCAGGCAGCGTTATTTTATTCTCCGCGGCCCAGCTTCACGCGACTTATCCCAATGCGTCGGGCGTCACGCGTTTCAGCATTGATTTTCGCACGATACATGAGAGTGATATCCGGGACGGCAGGGGGGCGCCGAACGCAGATTCAAAAGCCGTTGGCAGCACACTGAGTGATTTCATTCGAGCATCCGATTTTCAGCCCTGGGAGAAAAAATGATGAAAAATACAAAAGATCCGTCACCGCGGCGTCACGATCCAAGGACCCAGAGTGCCGGCGACTATTCGTACCGTAAAGCGCTGGAAACTTTTTTTGCCGACAGCCCCGGCTCCTATACGGAAAGATTAGAAAGTTTTTCAAAGTTCGTACCGCGACAGGACTTGGCGCGCTTCCTCGCGCGATATGAGATTTTCCGACAGGTACTGCCGATACAGGGCTCCATCGTCGAGTGCGGCGTGCAGTTCGGCGGTGGTCTTATGACATTCGCCAACTTGAGCGCTATTCTTGAGCCTTATAATTTTCAGCGCCGCGTCATCGGATTTGATTCATTCTCCGGTTTTCCGGCGATAGCGTCTCAGGATAAAAAAGGTTTAAAACAGAGAAGATCTCTGCATATGAAAAAAGGCGGGTTCGCGGCGCCGAGGGCCTATGAAGAGCTGCTCAAAGCGATAGAACTTTTTGACAAAAATCGCTTCCTCAATCATTTTCCAAAAGTGGACGTGGTGAAAGGCGATTTTTTAAAGACCGGAAAAAAATATTTAAAAGATCACCCACATCTTGTGGTGAGTTGTTTATATCTTGATTTTGATATTTATAAGCCCACGAAGCATGCGGTCGATCTTTTCTTTAATCGCATCCCAAAGGGGGGCGTTATCGCATTTGATGAGCTGAATGATGAGTCTTTTCCCGGTGAAACAACGGCGGTGCTTGAAGGACTTCGTCTTTCCAAACTTAGAGTGCGCCGATTTCCGTTCGAGCCGCGTATTTCTTATGCGGTCATAGGAGAGTAAGAAGGTGAAATTCAAGCAACTTAAGATCAAGGGCGCATATCTCATTACGCCTGAATTCATAAAGGACGAAAGAGGTTTTTTCGCGCGTACAGCGTGTGCGCGGGAGTTCAAAAAAAATGGGCTGCTGTCCCATTGGCCGCAGCATAGCATTTCATTCAACAAGGCCAAAGGCACTCTGAGGGGCATGCACTTTCAGCCCCAGCCTTATGGCGAAATAAAACTCGTGCGTTGTACGCAAGGCGCTATTTTTGATGTATTGGTGGACTTGAGGCCGCGGTCGAAAACATTTCGGCGGTGGGTTGGGGTAGAGCTCAGCGCTGCTAATCGAAAGCTTATTTATATTCCAAAAGGAGTTGCACACGGTTTTCAGACGCTTACGCCCAACACAGAAATATTTTATTTAATCTCAGAATTTTTTAGGGCTGACAAAGCCCGCGGTGTGCGCTGGGACGATACAGCAGTTGGTATCCATTGGCCCAAAGGCAGGCGTCTTATTTCAAAGCGCGATAGAGCCTTCGAGGATTTGACGTGAAAAAAGTGCTTCTGACGGGTGCCGCAGGTTTTGTGGGGCGGCATTGTCTCGGGCCGCTGCATAAAAAAGGTTTCAAGATTCACGCCGTGCATTATCGGCACAAGCCTTTAACGGTTCCCTTTAAGGTAACTTGGCACCGGACGGATCTCATGAATAAGAATGCGGTGAAGAACCTTGTTGCCAAGGTAAAGCCTACGCATCTTTTGCATTTGGCCTGGTGTACGGTGCCCGGGGATTACGAAACGTCACATGAAATATCCGCTGGATGAGAGCGAGCAAAGAGCTTT
>JAHFFI010000100.1 GCA_023248025.1 Candidatus Omnitrophota bacterium | reverse complement strand
GAATACACCAAAGAAACGGGTGAGCCCGAATGGACCGAAGGCATCGCAATCTACAACGAAAAAAAAATTGTTACTTACGAATGGAGCCAACATTTTCTCGAGTCACTCTTGCCGCATGAGATAACGCATCTTATCTTCCGTGATTTTGTCGGGTTCAAAGGTCAGATTCCACTGTGGCTTGACGAAGGTATTGCTCAGTGGGAAGAACCCAAGAAGCGGGAAGTATCAAAACTATACGCAAGAGAAGTGTTGAACAAACTGCAGATGTTCCCTTTCGTGCAGCTCACAGCCATAAACAGCCTTGCTGATAAGGATGTGGAGACCGTCAACGCGTTTTATATGCAGTCTCTTTCGGCCGTGGATTTTCTCATTGCAACCTACGGCACGCTTTCGTTCGCTGATTTCTGTAGGGAGCTTCGCGATGGGAAATCCCTGAATGACGCACTGAAGAGTTCTTATTCCGGCCGTATTAGAGACCTGGATCATCTGGAAGCGTTATGGATCGCGTATGTCAAAACAGACTAAAGAGGAGAATACGATGAGAACCAATTTGAAAAATTGTTCTGGTTTTACATTGATTGAACTCATGCTGGTCGTCATTATCATCGGCGCTTTGGTTGCGATGGTGATGCCCAGGCTTGCCGGCCGCACGGAGCAGGCAAAAGTGGGTGCGGCGCAGGCCGACATCAACGCCAATATTGCGACGGCCCTGAAGTTATATGAGCTTGATAACGGCGGCTATCCCGCCGATACGGACGGTGGCCTGGATGCACTCAGCACTAAACCCGCGTCCGCAAATAACTGGAAAGGGCCTTACTTAGAGAAAAAACCTTTGGATCCGTGGGGACGTTCCTAACACTACAAGAGTCCCGGCACACACCGTACTTATGACTATGACCTCTATTCGCTCGGACGCGACGGACAGGAAGGTAATGACGACGTCAAAAATTGGGAATAGACGCGGTTTTACGCTGATCGAGCTGATGGCGGCCGTTGCTATCCTCTCACTCGGCACAAGCCTTATACAAGAAGGGCTTTTGCGCTCTCTCACACTTCTAGGTCGTTATTCCCACTCGCTCAAAGCCCAGGCCTGGATGGACGAACGTTTGTGGCAGGCCGAGGAAGACACTTTTTATGCCCAAGAAGGGGGAGGCGGTGAAAGGGCCGGTGAATTTACAGATGAGGGCAAAGCCTATACGTGGTCACTTCAGTCCATGCCATTGAACGGAACAACGGCGCTTTATTCTTTTAAATTAATTGTGGTATGGGCTGAAAGCGGCCGCACCCTGAGCCTCACGCGCGAACGCTACGGCATCAAACCCAAGCTCGTATGATCCTAAACCGCCGCAAGGGATTTTCTCTCATGGAACTTCTCGTCGTTGTGGCGCTTTTGCCTATCGTTGCGATTGCGATCTATTCTAATTTTCGCTCGGCCGTCAATATCTGGAAACAGGCCACCGTCGGTGTGGATGAGGAGGACCTCTCCATCCTGTCCGCAAAAGTAAAACATGATTTTAGCAATACCTTTAAATGTTCAACCATTACGTTTAAGGGAGATGAGAAATCACTTTCCATGGCAGTTTTTGTGAAGTCAGATCCTGCGCTCGGCGGCGATCGAGCCATCGGTCAGATCCGATATGCTTATGATCCGGATAAAAAAATGATCCTTCGCACAGAGAAAAACGTAAATGAATTATTTAAAGAAAAAACCGGCCGCAGTTCTCTTTTATTAGCAGGTATCACGCAGTTTCATATTCGCTATTTTCTTCTAAATATGGAGTATAAAAAATACGAATGGCGCGAGGACTGGACAGACGGCAAGGGAGCTCTGCCGCTGGCGGTGCGCTTCCAATTTGACTACAAAGGCCGCCAAGGAACTAAAACCGTATCAAAAACTTTCGTCGTTCCGGTGGGTGGGGCATGACAAAACCCGACGCTTCGCGCGGAAGCATACTCATACTGGCGTTATGGATACTGACGCTTTTAACCGTCTTTTCGGTGTCCGTGGGTTTTGCTGCGCGGCAGAAAGCAACTCTTTTGACCCGTATTGACAGCATAGAGCAGCTTTTTGATATTGCTTCGGCAGGCGTACAAAAAATAGGCAGCGTGCTGCGTCAGGACGAGAGCAATAGCATGGAAAGTACGCTCGGAGTCTGGGTGAACAATACATCCGCTTTCAGCGAAATACCGGTAGGAGACGGTTTTTTTTCGCTCGAAACACCCGTTTATGACGACGCCACAGGAAAAATAGTTACACGCACCGGCGCAGTGGATGAAGAAAGTAAGATCAATGTTAATACGGCCGACGCCCAGACGCTCGGGCGGCTTTTTAAAGGGGCCCTGGATATTTCCGAAGATCAGGCGCAGTCTATTGCCTACGCCATCGTTGATTGGCGCGACGCGGATAGTTTTTATGGGCATCCCAATTATGGGTCTGAAGACCCGGATTATCGTGACCTGAGGCTGCCTTATGAGGGCAAAGATGCTCCTTTCGATGTTTTGGATGAATTATTGCTCGTTCGCGGGATAAATCAGGCGATTTTTGATAGAATAAAGCCATTCGTAACCGTGTACGGAACGGGTACAGTCAACATCAACACGGCATCCCGTCCGGTGCTTGGTGCGCTGGGACTTTCATCGCAAGTGATCGACAGCATTATGGTTTACCGCGCGGGTCCTGACAAAGAACTGGGCAACGGAGACGCCAATATTTTTACCGACAGCGGGAAGATCGTTGAGGAGTTAGAGCTCGTCGTCCCGGTTGGCGGCATTGATGCGCCTGCGATCGAGGCGCTGGCCGATCAGAATAAGCTTGGTGTCGGGTCTAATTATTTCCGGGTGGAGGTCAAGGCCCAGACACAGGCCAAGGGTGAGGAGATGAGATTGGAAGCGGTGCTTATGCATTCGGGAAAAACGGTTTATATGCGAACCATAACGGGCCAAAATGGCGAATAAATTTCTCGTCGGCATCGACATCGGAGATGATTCGCTTAAGATCGTCTGCGTACGCAATACGGGTATAAAGCGCGAAGTCTGTCATCTGGAAAGCCGTGATATTCGGGGCATGGAAGACGATCAGGTTTCACTTCTCATCCGCCAGGCGTTGCTTCAGCAAAGCATCAAAGACCCGACTGTTTTATTAGCAGCACCTTTAAGGACAATCATCACGCGGAGCATAGAAATTCCGTCCCGAGACCCGCATGAGATCCAGGAGATCGTCAATCTGCAAGCCAGCCGGCACACACCGTACTCACGCGCTGAAATCATCATCGATACGCTGATAGTGGGAACGGTCCGGGAAAATTATACAAAAGTACTTTTGGTCATCGTTCCGAAGGACATCATATCCCGCCACGGTCGAATCCTGGAAAAGGCGGGCTTACATCTGCACAAAGTATTTTTTGCGCCGGAAGGCTTGTGCCTGGCTTGCACTAAAATATTAAGTCTTGAAACAAAAGAAGACACCGTTGCCATTGTTCACATGGATGCCAGCTTCACAAGTTTTATGGTGGTACAGAAAGGCAGAGTTCTCTTTGTAAGAGGTATTTCCATTGGCGCATCGCATCTGGCCGAAGAAAAAGAAATGTATGCCGACCGTTTTGTAGAAGAACTTAATAAGTCCATAGAATCCTATGCGCAGGATGAGGCCGGCCCAACGCCCTCTCTTTTACTTTTGACGGGTGTCGTGGGGGAGATGGCGGCTTGGGATGACCTTTTTACCGATACGCTCCATATGCCGATAAAGCATCAGCAATATTTTAATTATTTCCCAATCTCCGAGAAAGCCAAGCAGGTTGCTGCCACCTCCAATAAACTTTCGTTTTTTCATCTGGTGGCTCCTGTGCTTTTGCTCGAGAAAATTCACATTGATCTTATTTCCGATGAGCGTAAATTTAGTCAACAGCTTAACCGCAAAGTGAGGGACATGATTATTGCGACGGCGCTCATTTTTATGATCCTGTCCATCGTATTTGGGATGTTAGCCTTGAAAGTTTATTTCAAGCGGGAAGAGCTTCAAGCGTTGATCAAACGTTACCAGCCGGTGAAAGAGGACGCGAAAAACCTTGAAATGCTCTATACCAAACTGCAGGTGACCAAGGGCTATCTCTCCACGCGCGGGAATTCCATAGAATGTCTTTCGCAACTTTATCGCGCGCTGCCGCCGGAGATCCGCTTGAATGAGATCAAATATGAGGACGGCGTAAAATTTGGCATCAAAGGCACGTCCACCGCTATGCCGTCCGTATTTACGTTTGTTTCAAATCTGGAAAAATCAGAACGTTTTAAGAATGTGAAGACTCGCTATGTCACCAGCCGCAAGGAAAAGGACGTGGAACTGGCGGACTTTGATATCGCGGCAGTCATCGAAGGCGGGACGACATGATACAAAAGATATTTGGAAAATTTTATCAAAAACTTTCACGGCGCGAAAGGGTTATTTTTTTTGGTACTTTGATTTTTCTGTTTCTGCTCTTTGTAGACCGATTTATTGTGAGTCCGGTCATGGATAAATTGAGCCAGCTCGACCGACAAATCCATGACCAGGAAACTTCTATTAAAACCAGCCTTAAAGTGCTGGTCCAAAAGGACAGAATTCTCGCAGAGAACAGCGAGCTGGCCACACACGCGCCTAGCTTCGGGACGCCGGAAGAAGAGATGACGACCCTTCTTAAGGATATTGAGTCTATCGCCAATACATCAAAGGTGAGCCTGGTGTTTGTAAAGCCCGGAAATATAGAGGCAAAAAATAATATTAAGCGGTATTATGCCACGCTGGAATGCGAGTCGGAAATGCCCGATATGGTGACCTTTTTTCACTCCGTGGAGGGTTCATCAAAACTCCTGAAGATCGAGCGTTATCTCATCAATCCCAAGAATAAAGAGTCAAGTATCGCGCACGCGTCGCTGACGATATCCAAAACCGATTTTATTTAGAATCTTTGGCTTCCGGCTTCTTTTGGAGTGAGGCTTTCTTAGCCTCTTTATTTTTAATCCACACCTCGAGCTGATTGGCCTCATCGACGGAACCCAGCTCTTTCAGCGCCTTAACTTGGTCCAGTGCGCCCTGCAGATTGCCTGACCAGTAATAGGCGCCACCCAAACCGATAAGTGCATCCGTCAGCTTGGGATTATTCTCTAAGGCTTTTTTATAGGAATTAATGGCGTCCGCATACTGGGTATTGGCTTGC
Organism: Candidatus Omnitrophota bacterium; assembly: GCA_023248025.1. Lineage (GTDB taxonomy): Bacteria > Omnitrophota > Gorgyraeia > 2-02-FULL-51-18 > 2-02-FULL-51-18 > JAHFFI01. The sequence goes on along the minus strand of JAHFFI010000100.1, from coordinate 20 downwards.
TGCACAAGACCCAGCTGATA